>CAYLIZ010000022.1:15591-18485 GCA_964383985.1 uncultured Alkaliphilus sp.
GAAAAGGTTACTACTACATGTTCGCTCTGCGGTGTAGGATGTACTTATGATTTGAATGTAAAAGACGGAAAAGTGGTTGGAGTAACTCCTAATCCGGATTCTATAGTAAACGGCAGTTCAATTTGTGTAAAAGGAAGATACCATACAGACTTTGCATATAGCCCGGATAGAATCACAACTCCACTGATTAAAAAAGATGGGGAATTTGTAGAGGCAGGCTGGGATGAGGCTCTAGACTTTGTAGCCGAAAACTTCAAGAAGATAAAAGAAGAAAGCGGTTCGGACGCAATAGCGGGACTGAGTTCTGCACGCTGTACAAACGAAGAAAACTATCTATTCCAAAAAATGATGAGAGTTGCATTAGGTACAAACAGTGTGGATCACTGTGCCAGAACATGACATGCTCCTACAGTTGCAGGTCTTGCAGCTACATTAGGAAGCGGAGCTATGACAAACTCAATTGGCGAAATAGAGGGTAATGATGTATTGTTTATTATAGGTTCAAATGCTACCGAAGCACATCCTATAATTGGAAACAAGATGAAGAGAGCAGCGGTTCATGGCGGGAAAAAACTTATAGTGATTGATCCACGCCGTACAGAACTTGCAGAGCATGCCGAATTATGGCTTCCATTAAATCCGGGTTCAGACGTAGCTCTGATAAACGGTTTAATGAGAATAATAATAAAAGAAGGCTGGCACGATAAAGAGTTTATCGAAACACGTTGTGAAGGATTTGACGAATTAGTAGAAGTAGTTGAAAAATATACACCTGAATATGTAGAAGGTATTACAGGAATTTCAGAAGATTTACTGTACAAAACAGCAGAATTATATGCAAAAACAGATAAAGCAGGTATATTCTACACACTTGGAATTACAGAACATACTACAGGTACTGATAATGTTATGGACCTTGCAAATCTTGCAATGATAACAGGACATCTGGGCAAAGAAAGCTCAGGTATAAACCCAATGCGTGGACAAAATAACGTTCAAGGTGCTTGCGACATGGCGGCACTTCCAAACGTATTCCCCGGATATCAAAGCATTGCAGATGAAAAGATTGTAGAATTCTTCGAAGAAAAATGGGGCGTAAAATTAAATACAAAGATGGGACTCAAGATTCCTGAAATGTTAGATAACGCTTACGAAGGAAAGGTTAAGGGAATGTATATTATGGGAGAAGATCCTGTACTTACAGACCCGGATGCAAATCATGTTAAAAAATCATTAGAAAATCTTGATTTCTTGGTGGTTCAAGATTTATTTATAACTGAATCAGCAAAATTTGCCGATGTATTATTACCGGCAGCATGTTTTGTAGAGAAAAATGGTACCTTTACCAATACAGAGAGAAGAGTTCAAAGAGTAAGAAAAGCTGCGGATGCACCGGGCGAAGCCAGACCGGATTGGCAGATACTTTGCGATGTAGCTACCGGGTTAGGCGCACCGGGATTTGACTTCAACAGTGCTGAAGAGGTATTCGAAGAGATAAGAGAGACAACACCTAGTTATAGAGGTATCAGTTATGCAAGAATCGAAAAGGACGGCATACAATGGCCATGTCCGTCTGAAGATCATCCGGGAACTAAATATCTTCATGAAGGCAAATTCCCTAAAGGAAAGGGTAAGATAGTTCCTGTAGAATACAGAGAACCGGCAGAACTTCCGGACGAAGAATATCCAATATTACTTTCAACAGGTAGAATGTTGTATCACTACAACATTACAACCAGATATTCAGAAACTGTGGATTCAATAAGACCATATGAACTTGCCGAAATACATCCTGTAGATGCCGAAAAATTAGGAGTAGAAGAAGAGGGATTTGTAAGAGTTTCTTCAAGACGCGGTTCTGTTATAACCAGAGTTACCATAACGGATAAAGTTAAACCGGGAATGATGTTTATGACATTCCACTACAGAGAAACACCTACAAATGAACTTACAAATTCAGCTTTTGACCCTATTACAGCGACCGGTGAATATAAAGTGGCGGCTGTAAAGATAGAAAAAGTAGATAAAGAAGAGGCATCAAAGGTATTAGCTGTATAATTACAACGACAAAATTATAATAACGATAAAAAACGGATAGTTAAATTACTATCCGTTTTTTATCGTTTCATATCATTTGTTTATACTTGATTAAACCTATATGGAAAGAAGACAAACTTATCCGATAGGAGCGTACCGATACATAATTGCGCAAAAATAGTTTAAATAAGCCTTTACAGTCGCAAAAGTTGATGATATAATGGAAAGTGTATCGATTGAACAACACATTTAGAAATTGTATACATATTAGAAAGGGGAGGTTTAAGCTATGCGCAAGGATTTAAAATTCAGCAGAATACAAGATTTAACAATATTAGGGCTCTTAGCCGCCTTAGTAGCTGTATCAACGATGGTTATTAAAATTCCAATAATCGCTACAGAAGGTTACATTCACTTAGGTGACAGTATGATTTTTTTAGCGGCTATTATGTTTGGTAAAAGGAAGGGCGCTATTGCAGGCGGCTTAGGTTCCGCTATGGCAGACTTACTTTTGGGGTACACTCACTGGGTATTACCCACACTTATTATTAAAACTTTGATGGGGTATGGCGTTGGCATTATTGCAGACCAGGAAAGTAATAGTTTAATTAATTTAAGAAACAGTACTGCTTTGTTATTTGGGGCCGGTTGGATGGTGCTTGGTTATTTTATAGCAGGTGGGATTATGCAAGGAAGTTTCTTGGTTGCAGCAACCAGTGTGCCGGCAAACCTAATTCAGGGTTTTGTAGGGGCATTGTTATTTATACCGATAGGTGCAGCACTTAAGAGAACTAAATACTTCGAACAGCATGTATTAAAGCAATAATAAAAAATGAAAGAAAACAATTGTTTAGAGG
>CAYLIZ010000023.1:0-3509 GCA_964383985.1 uncultured Alkaliphilus sp.
AGAATTATAGCAATAATTACAATTGCTGTTCCGGATACTAATCCTCTACCTATTTCTATACGGTTAACAGCTATTAACACTTCCATACCAAGACCGGTAGCACCGATCATAGAAGTAGTAACGACCATAGCCATAGCCATCATAATAGTTTGATTAACTCCGGTCATTATGGTAGGCAAAGCTTGTGGTATTTGCACTTTAATCAGCGATTGTAGTTTAGTAGAACCAAAAGCTATAGAAGCCTCTATTACTTCTTTATCTATTTGTCTAATTCCATGATTTGTAAGCCTAATCATTGGAACAATAGCATAAATTGTAGTGGCTATTACAGCAGGAGGTTTACCCAAACCAAAGAACAAAAGAGCCGGTATTAAATATACAAACACCGGCATTGTTTGCATCGTATCTAATATAGGTCTAATTATTGTATCTGCTTTATCACTAGAGGAAATAAGTATTCCTAAAGGGAATCCTAACATTAATGAAATAATCACTGAGGCTATAACGATGGATAGGGTTTCATTCATAAGGTCCCATAATCCAACAGCTCCTATTAGGAATAGGAGGCATGCATATAAAATTCCTTTACTAATTTTACCGCCTAGTTTCCATACTAATATAAATACTATTAAAACTAATACAAACCAAGGCATATAATTTAATATTGAATATATTATGTTAACAAAACTACTTAAAAATGATCTAATTGAACTAAAAAACAAATCATATTTTATACTAAAATTTCTTACAGTTGTATCTATATAATCAGTATTGATTGGAATTTTAAAAGGGAAATCGAGCAACAAATGCGGTATCATAAAAGTTCCCCCTTTTTACTTTAGAAAGTCCTTAATAATTTGTGCTTCATCAGGAGTCAACCATTCATCTATTAAATAATCATTGGTTTTTAAAAACCACTTGGCTGCTTCTTCATAGGTAGCATCTGTATCTTGTATATATGCCAAAGCCTCTGATGTTAATGCACTTGACGTTTTATACTTATTTAAAAATTCAAGCAATTCTTTTGGAGCAGATTCAGCAAAATCATTGCTCACCCCGATTGTTACTTTTACAGCAGGTAGCTCCGTCTTACCTTCTAAATAAGTATCTTCATCAAAGGGCTTGTCTTCTAATAAAACAAAATCATATTTCCCTATTAACCAGGTTGGTTCCCAATAATAAGCAACTATTGGTTCCCCTTTTTCATAGGCAGATGTTATTGCAGCTGAAAGTGCAGCATCTGATCCGGGTCTGAAATATATGAAATTTTCATTTAAACCATAGTGTAAATATTTATTATGCATAATCTTGTCTGCTTCCCAACCGGGAATTGCACCATAAATTCTGCCCATGCTAGGGTCTTCGTCATCCGGAAATAAATCAGCATATTCTTTGAGATCCCATACATATTTTAAATCCGGTACTGAAGCCTCAATTCCCCTACTTTCATCACCTTCTATTACATATCTTGGTACATAGAAACCTTGATAGTTGTCATCAAAATTAACTCCAAGTTCTTTTAGCTTGCCTTCCTTGAGGTCTGCCATATAGGTAGGTATGTTATCGGTCCAAACTTCCATGTGTATATCAATCTCGCCCTTTAGTAGGCCTTCATGTGTTACCGGGGTTGTACCAGGCACCTCCCCCCAACTATATCCATAAACTTCTTCTACTATTAATCCGGCTACAGCATTGTGAAATTTGATGCTATCCCATCCTGCATCTGCAAAGGTAATTTTCTTTTTCGCTTTTTTAGAACAGCCGGCAAAAATAGTAACTGTTAGTAGAGCTATTATAATTATACCAGTAATTCTCTTGGTCTTTTTCATTTTTCACACCTTTCCTTTTGTTTAAAATGTAGTTTATGTATGTTTTCCATGTTAACATTTTTTATGCAAAGCTGTCAAATTAGCCATTTGCAAAACAGATTTTAAAGCTGCTATAAAAACCTGCATTTCAACATCTATAGGAATTTATAGTAATTTTTTTTAAAAATGAGTTTTTTATCAAGACTTATTAGTATTTAATACCTGATATTATATAAATTTTATTTTAATTTTTTCTTTTCCGGTTTGGATGGTTCCAAAAAAATTTGTATATCCCTAGAATTTAATTGCTCGTTATTAATAATTGTTAGCATTGTTAATATAATTATACTTTAAAAAACTATCATTGGAGAACTATAAATGTTATAATATCATAGGATATGTTCATATATACATGCATTGAGGCCAATTAATTTATTAATATATTAGATTTGTTATATATCTTAGAGGGAGAGATGTTCATATGGTAAGAACGGTAGGCACTACGGCTAGAGGAATCAGGGCTCCTATTATAAAAGAAGGGGACAATTTGGTGAATATTGTAGTTGATTCAGTTCTAAAGGCCATGAATGCTGAAAAATTTGTTCTTAGAGATAGAGATGTGATAGGAATAACAGAATCTTTAGTAGCAAGAGCACAGGGGAATTATGCGTCTATTGAGCATGTAGCCAAAGATGTTAATACAAAGTTTAAGGGAGATTTTGCAGTAGTGTTTCCCATACTAAGTAGAAATAGGTTTGCATTGGTACTGAAAGGATTAGCATTGAGTGGTAAAAAAATATATCTGTTTTTAAGTTACCCATCAGATGAAGTAGGAAATAATTTAATGGATATCGATATGATGGATGAAGCAGGGATTAATCCCTGTACAGATATTTTAAGTGAAAAAAAATACAGGCAGTTATTTGGTGAGCATGTAGTACATCCATTTACGGGCGTGGATTATGTAAAAATGTATAAAAGTTTAGCAGTGAATGATAATATAGAAATATTTTTAGCGAACGATGCCAGGTTAGCTTTAAAATATACTAAAGAAATATTAGTTGCAAATGTTCATGATAGACATAGAACAAAAAGATTATTATTAAATGCGGGGGCAACAACTGTATATAGTTTAGATGAATTATTAACAAAATCCATAGATGGAAGTGGATTTAATCCGGATTATGGCCTTTTGGGTTCTAATACAGCTACAGATACTACAATTAAGCTATTTCCTAAAGATTGTCAGGAAGCAGTTGAAAGCATTCAAAGTTTAATGCGAGAAAAGACCGGCAAGAATATAGAGGTAATGGTGTATGGAGATGGTGCCTTTAAAGACCCAACAGGTAGAATATGGGAGTTGGCAGATCCGGTAGTATCACCCGGATATACAAAAGGCCTTGAGGGGACATCAAATGAAATAAAATTAAAGTATGTTGCAGATAATGAATTTAGTAATTTAAGTAACAAAAATATGATTGAGGCGATTAAAAACAAAATAAAAAGCAAGGGTAAAAGTGAAGGAGCTTTGGGCGAAAGAATAGGAACAACTCCAAGACAGATTACTGATGTTTTGGGAAGTTTATGTGATTTAACAAGTGGAAGCGGAGATAAAGGTACACCTATAGTGCTGGTTCAAGGGTATTTTGATAGTTATGCATGCGAATAACGGTAGTTAAACAATGGTCTAGCAATAGTTTA
>CAYLIZ010000023.1:3609-17491 GCA_964383985.1 uncultured Alkaliphilus sp.
TTGATAGTTATGCATGCGAATAACGGTAGTTAAACAATGGTCTAGCAATAGTTTAGCGATAGTTTAACAATAGTTTAAAGGGGCGATTTTTGGTCGCTGACAACCGTAGGGGCGACCTTTGGTCGCCCGTTTATTAACAAAGATAGACAGGGTTGTTCATCCCCACAAATAGTATAGGGATATTGGGAGGTAAATTAGGTTGCCAAAGAAATTAAAAGATACAAAAGTTGTTGTAGGCATGTCCGGTGGTGTAGATTCATCCGTGGCAGCACTGCTTTTAAAAGAACAAGGATACGATGTAATAGGTATTTTTATGAAGAATTGGGACGAGCCGGATGAATTTGGATATTGCACTGCATCCGAAGATTATGAGGATGTAAGAAGGGTGTGTGCACAAATAAGTATACCTTATTATACAGTTAATTTCGAAAAAGAGTATTGGGATAGGGTATTTACATACTTTTTAGATGAATATAAAAAAGGTCGTACCCCCAATCCCGATGTAATATGTAACAAAGAAATTAAATTTAAGGCATTTTTAGAACACGCATTAAAATTGGGGGCTGATTATTTAGCAACGGGCCATTATGCCCGGGTAGATTTTAGCGATGGTGAATATAGATTGCTAAGAGGTGCAGATTCTAACAAGGATCAGACATACTTTTTAAATCAATTAAATCAATATCAGCTTTCAAAGGTTATTTTTCCTGTAGGGAATTTAGTAAAAGATGAACTTAGAGAAATTGCCAGAAAAAACAATCTGGTAACAGCAGATAAAAAAGATAGTACGGGTATATGTTTTATAGGTGAAAGAAATTTTAAGGAATTTTTGAGCAATTATTTACCGGCACAGCCCGGTAAAATAATGTCTCTCGAAGGGGAGATAAAAGGTAGACATGATGGATTGATGTACTATACCTTAGGACAGAGAAAAGGACTAGGCATAGGTGGATCCGGGACCGGGGAGCCTTGGTTTGTAGCAGACAAGAATCTTACAAAAAATATTTTGTATGTTGTTCAGGGAGAAAACCATCCCGGCTTATTTTCCTATGGGCTTATAGCAGCGGATTTACATTGGATAAGTAAAAAGGAAAAGCCATCTACGTTTAAATGCACAGCAAAGATCAGATATCGTCAACCGGATCAAAAAGTAACTGTTCATATAGAAGGAGATAATATTTGTAGGGTAATATTTGACAAACCACAAAAAGCAGTAACCCCGGGGCAGGCGGTTGTATTTTATGATGGCCTTGTATGTCTGGGAGGAGCTACTATAGATAAGATATTAAAACAAAAATGATCTTAGTTAAAAGGGCGTTACAAAAAATGCCATAATACGGAGATTTGGATCATATTATGCAGCAGTTAACAATAGTCCAATGATAGTTCAACAATGGTTTAATAATAATTAAACAATAGTTCAATGGTAAATGGGTACGCAGTAAATTTAGTTATTAGAAAGAGAGGATACACATATGAAAAATCCAATAGTTACAATTACAATGGAAAGCGGGAAACAGATAAGAGCAGAGCTCTATCCGGAGATAGCCCCTAATACTGTTAATAATTTTATATCCCTAATAAATCAGGGTTATTATGACGGAGTTATTTTTCATAGGGTAATACCGGGTTTTATGATCCAGGGCGGAGACCCGAAAGGGGAGGGAACAGGTGGACCGGGGTATAGTATAAAAGGGGAATTTACAGATAATGGTTTTGAGAATAATTTAAAACATACAAGAGGGGTTTTATCGATGGCTAGGACAATGATTCCTGATTCAGCCGGATCCCAATTTTTTATTATGGTAGCGGATTCACCACATTTAGACGGTCAATACGCCGCTTTTGGTAAAATTACTGAAGGAATAGAGGTAGCTGATGAAATTGTTTCTGTAGATCGTGATTATAGAGATAAGCCTAATGTGGATCAAAGAATGAAGGAGGTAACAGTAGATACATTTGGGGTGGATTATCCGGAACCGGGAAAAGTGTAAAAATCTTATTTTGAAATACCTAGAATAATTAATTTCTCTAGGTATTTTTTGTGCGCTCGGCATGGACAATAATTTGGTGGTGAAAGTCCAATACTACCGAACTCTATATAGTAAATGTGGCTAGCTACATGGGAAGAAGGTTGTTGTTCTTACCCGGGGAGGTCTCATGGACAAATGGAGCTTTTCATAGTACCTAATCCCTTGAGTTCAATGTTTTTAGAGGATTCTGGAAGAGAAATATCTTTTCTGTCTTGATACCTTATTAGTACATCATAATTATTTTACACTAAATAGAAAAAAACAATAACTAAGGTATGAACAATTCAAAAAATTAATTGGACAGTGAATTTTTCATAATATATAATCCTTGTTAGTATTAACAATTTTTAAAAGAGAGGATGTTATAGAATTGAAAAAAACAATTATTTTTATGATAATTTTATCACTCTTGTTGCTTACTGCATGTAATGGAAGTAAGACTGGCGAAGCAGCGGAAGTAGTGAAAAAAGGAGCAGGTTATAAGATTGGAATTGTAACACCTACATTATCAGCAAGTGAAGATGAGTTTAGAGCAGGACAAAACATGGTAGAAAAATACCCTGGCATTGTAAAACATATTAGCTTACCAGAAAATTTTACGGCAGAAGTTGAAACAGGAGTTAGTCAAATTGTAAGTTTAGCAGACGATCCAGAAATGAAAGCGATTATTGTTGCGGCAGGTTATTCAGGTTTGATTACCGGATTACAGCAAGTAAAAGATCAAAGACCCGATATTTTAACGATTACAGCTCCAATTTGGGATGACCCAGATATGATGGCAGATTATATTGATATTAATTTAGATACTGATTGGGGAAGAAGGGGAATTACCATCGCTGAAAAGGCAAAAAAAATGGGGGCTGAGACTTTTATACATTACTCTTTCCCTACCCATTTAGGAAGTGAAATGATTGCAAAAAGAAGGGATATGATGAAAGAAACTTGTAAAAAGATTGGTGTTAAATTTATAGAAGTGGTAACGCCAGATCCACAAGCAGGGGACGGAGTTGCTCCTATGCAACAGTTTTTAAGGGAGGATATTCCAAGACAAATTAAAAAATATGGAAAAAATACAAATATTTTTGGAACAAATTGTCCAATGTATGACGTAATCATTGATGAAGTCCTTAAGCTTGGTTTTATTGTGGCCGAACAGTGTTGCCCAACACCAACTCAGGCTTTTCCATCGGTAATGAATTTAGAGATTAAAGAAGAAGATATAGCTAATTTTGATAAAATTAATGATATGATTCGTGAGAAAACAAAAGAAGCAGGAATTACAGGAAGAATTTCAGGTTGGCCTATTCCAGTTACTATTTTTCTTCCAGAATATGCTGTAGAGTTAGCAAAACATATTATAGATAATGATTTAGATTTAGAAGAAGATGTATTTAATAAAGAATTTCTAAACTCTTTTTCTTATGACACTTTTGGTGTCCATGCAGATTTTGAACCAATGCATGAAGATACCGATAATTTTTATCTTATGATTATGGAATCTATTTTTTATTAAACTGCCTACATTTTAACATATTAAAATCAAGTATGTAATCAGTTTTATCTGCTAGTCCATAATTCTGATACCTGTACCTTCAATAGGTAAACTAATAAATAGCTAACACAAAATTATAGACTTTGGTTACATACTTGTTTTTTTATTATAGATGTTGGGGTGAGAAGAAAATGAAAGTGGTCTTAAGAGCTAAAAATATTAGTAAGAAATATAATGGTCATATAGCCTTGAAAAATATGAATTTCACATTGCACGAAGGAGAAATCCATGGATTAGTTGGAGCAAATGGTTCTGGGAAAAGCACATTTTTAAAAATTCTCTTTGCAAGTCCAATTATTAAAGATACTGGTGGATATGAAGGCGAAATAGAGCTATATGGAGAAAAGGTAGAGTTTCATAGTACCAAAGATGCATTAGATAATGGGATTGGTATGGTACACCAAGAATTTGCTTTATTATCAGAGTTAGATATAGCATCTAATATTAAACTTCAAAATGAAAATGTAAATGAGTTTACTGAAAAAATACTAGGAGAGGATTTTGCATATATCAACATTTGGAAAAATCAAAAGGATGCTAAGCGATTGATGAATAAAATGGGAGTAGAAATTGACCCAAAAGAAAAGGCTAAGGCACTTTCTATGACACTCAAGCAATTTGTAGAAATTGCAAGGGAAATTGATAAGAAGAATTTAAAAGTATTATTATTAGATGAACCATCGGCACCACTAAGTAATGTAGATTCGAATAAGTTATTAAAAATAATTGGTAGAATTGCCAGTAGTGGAACAGCAGTTATTTTAATATCTCATCGATTAGAAGAGATTAAAGAAATTTGTGATAAAGTGACGGTTCTTAGAGATGGTGAAGTAGTTGCTCATTATGACAAAAAAGATTCCATTAATATCAAAAAAATTGCATTAGATATGATTGGAAGAGAAGTAAAACAGGTTTCAAGAGTTACCAATATTAAAGAAAGTAAAGAAAAGAAAGAAATAATATTATCTTTTAAAGATGTTCAAGTGAAAAAAGGCCCATGGAAAAATCAAAAAGCCAATTTAGATATTTACCATAGTGAAATCTTAGGCATTACCGGACTTGCAGGACAAGGTCAAGAAAATTTTTCCTATGGTTTAATGGGTTTATATCCAATGGAAGGAAAAGTAACTTTTCAAGACGAATTATTGAATGTGGGGAACGTTCATGAGTTAATTAAAAAGGGAATTTATATATTACCGGATGAAAGAAAGGAAATGGGACTTTTATTAAATAGTGAAATTTGGGAAAATATTGTTTTAAACAACTCTGAGCAACAAAAGAAATTTTTAAAATATCCTAGGTTGGGTACATTTTCTTTTTTAGATAATAAAAAAATTAAAAACCACGTACAAGACATGATTAAGAAACTTAATATACAAGCTCAAAGTATAAATCAAAAAGTAGGACAGTTAAGTGGTGGTAATCAACAAAAAGTATGCATAGCTAGAGCAATTACAGTGAACCCATCTGTACTATTTGTTGGAGAACCTACTAGGGGAATTGATATTTTTTCAAAGGAAATTATACTAAAGTATATACTGGAATTAAAGGGAAAAGGTATTACAGTGATTGTTTCATCTAGTGAGTTAAGTGAATTAAAAAGAATTGCTGATAGAATTGCTATCATGTACGAAGGTAAGGTTTTTAAAATTTTAGATCCGGAAGCATCTGATGTAGAATATGGACTTGGGTTTGTAGGAAAAGAAGAGGTGTTATGTAATGAAAGATAAATTTCATATACCTCAGTTCCTAATTATGGTCTATTTATTTTTGTTAATGATAGGTGTTATTTTTTTGAAAATTCCTATAATCCCCTTAGTCAATGATGCTCTTATAAAGTGGGCAATGAATGGTGTTTTAGTATTATCCCTTATACCAATGATGAATGTAGGGGCAGGAATGAATTTTGGAATGTCTATTGGAATTTCTGCGGGTCTGGTAGGAATGTGTTTAGCTATTGAATGGAGATTACAAGGTTTTTTTGGTTTTTTTATAGCCATATTATTATCAGTAATGATTGCAATTTTATTTGGGTTAGTTTATTCAAATATTTTAAACAGGTTAAAAGGAAATGAAGAAATCATCGGAACTTTTATTGGGTTTGCATTTATTCCATTAATGAACTTTTTTTGGACATTAGCTCCTTTTTCTAATAGACAAATGCTATACCCTGTGGGTGGACAAGGTTTAAGACCTAAAATTTCTCTTAGTGAATATTTTGGTGGAATTTTAGATCAAAGCTTTGTATTAACTATTGGAACAGTAAAAATTCCCGTGGTACTTTTAGGGTTTTATCTTTTAATAGGATTTTTCATTTACTTGTTTTCTAAAACATTAAAAAATAGATATATAAAAATTGTTGCTGAGAATTCAAAGTTTGCGGAGTTATCAGGAATTTCACCTAATAGAAATAGAACATTTTCCATTATTTTATCTACTTGTATTGCAGCGATTGGTATTTGTGTATATTCACAAAGTTATGGATTTGTACAATTATACGGTGGTTCTGATATGATGGCATTTCCTGCCATATCAGCATTACTAGTAGGTGGAGCCAGTAGAAGTCAAGCTACTGTAAAACATGCACTCATTGGTACTTTTTTATTTCAAACTACTTATTTATTATCAGTGCCAATTGCTAATGAGCTTTTAATTCCAGAAATGTCTGAGATAATTCGCATGATGGTTACCAATGGAGTTATACTGTATGCATTTTTATATAAAGGGAGTGTAGAATGATATGCAAAAATTTGAAAAACATTTGGTTCCTACGGTTTTTCTTATTCTTGTAATAGGCAGTATTTATTTTTCAGGTGCTAGTCCTAACTATATTATTGATCAGCTGTATGCCAGGTTTATAAGAAATGGAGTTATTGTAATTGCTTTATTAATTCCTATTATGGTAGGTATGGGTATTAATTTTGCAATTACAATTGGTGCTATTTCAGCACAAATTGGTTTGATTTTTGCTCTAGATTTTCAGATAGAAGGTTTTTTAGGTCTTATATTTGCGTTAGTAGTAAGTTTAGTTATTTCTTATTTTGCAGGTATTTTAATTGCATGGATTATGAATAAAGCAAAAGGAAAAGAAATGATTTGCGGAATTGTTATTAGCTACTTGGGCACTAATCTATATCATCTTATTTTTATGGTAGGATATGGAACTATTATTCCGCCTCGGAATTTAGATATGGTACTATCTACAGGAGTAGGACTTAGAAACATGTTAGATAGTGCGATGTATAGAGATGTTTTTCATCAATTCTTTATTATCACTATTGGAAATATTAAAATAGCTTTTTTACCTATATTTGTTATTATTCTATCTGCTCTATTTGTATTTTACATTAGCAGAACTAGATTTGGATACCAGCTAAGGGTAGTTGGTGAAAGCCTTGAAAAGGCAGAGATGTTAGGTATAGATGTGAATAAGATAAGAAGAAGAGCCATTATTATCTCTACCATGTTAGCTGCTATAGGGCAAATTTTGTTTATACAGAACATGGGAGTTATAAATGTATACACAGGACATCTAAATATTAATATATTTGCAGCAGCTGCATTGATGGCTGGAGGAGCAACTTTGAAAGAGGCAAAAATTCGTCATGCCTTTCAAGGGTTGATTCTTTATCATACCCTTTTTATTTTGTCGCCCATAGCAGGACAAAATATATTTCGAAATGTAGCATTAGGTGAGTATTTTAGAAGTTTTGTTGCATATAGCACCATTGTTTTTGCGTTAGCAATGAGTATGCGAAAAGAAGAAATGGAGGAAAGCATATGATATATGATGAAAGCTATGCAGACCAACTAGAAAGGAGGTAACAGTAGATACATTTGGGGTGGATTATCCGGAACCGGGAAAAGTATAAAAAATCTTATTTTGAAATACCTAGAATAATTAATTTCTCTAGGTATTTTTTTATATGAATAATTAACACATCTATATTCATAATAATAAAACATAACAGACAAATTATATGACTTAGAACAGGAATAATTTTTGCATAAGTTGCAAATAATTTAAAAGGTTTAGACATGTTATGTTTAGGATGTGTTATAATGAATAAAAAAATTGGTATAATTTTAGATTGGTTACAGGTAATTATAATAGCTTTAATAATTGCTGTTATAATAGAAAATTTTATATTTAGCTTTGCTATAGTAAAGGGGGAATCTATGTTCCCAACACTATCAGCAGAAGACAGATTATTGATAATAAAAATACCGTATATATATAAACAGTTAAATAAGGGAGACCTTATTATTTTTAATCCACCTAACAGCTTAGAACGAAACGAAATGTTTATAAAGAGAGTTATAGCAAAGGAGAATGATCATTTTTTAATTAAAAAGGGTATTTTGTATATAAATGGCGAGGCGCAAACGGAAAACTATATTTCTACAGGTGCTTATTTAACTCGTAATTATAATTATGTCGAGGGTGTAGTTCCACCTGGTATGTGTTTTGTAATGGGCGATAATCGCAATAACAGTAATGACAGTAGAACATTTGGATTTGTTCCAAAAGATAAGATCAAAGCTAAGGTGATATTAAAAATTTGGCCATTAGATGAAGCCAGGGCATTTATAAATTAGGATTATAATACACGGAAAAAGGCTCTAATCGGGGAGATTAATTGTGATGGATTTAAAAGAAAAAATTATAAACTATTCTAAACATATTGGAATAGACTTGATTGGATTTACAGATATAGGACCATTTGAAGATTTAAGACAGATTTTAATGGAACGGGAAAAAGAAGGCAAATTATCCGGTTTTGAAGAAAAGGATATAGAATTGAGGATAGATCCCAAGAAAATTTTACAAAGCGCTAAATCTATAATTGTTATAGCGATGTCCTATTATATAAATGAAGAAAAACTACAGGATAATAAAAGACCCCGGTTTTATGGAAAATTAGCAAAAATAGCTTGGGGAAAGGATTATCATATAGTGCTTATGAGTAAATTAGAAAAATTAGCTGAATTTATTGCTAAAGAATATGATGGATTTGAACATAAATCTTTTGTAGATACCGGTCCTTTAGTAGATAGATACTTGGCAAATCGTGCCGGTATAGGTTTTTATGGTTATAATTCCGCTATTATAAATGAAGACTTTGGCTCATGGATATTTTTGGGATATATGGTAACAAATATTCCGTTAAAAGAGGACAAACCTTTAAAAAATAAAAGTTGCTTAGGATGCAATTTATGTATTAAACATTGTCCAACATCAGCTATAGAGGGACCTTATAAATTTAATGCTAACAAATGTTTGTCAAATATATTGCAGCAAAAAAAATCCATTCCAAAAGAAATACTACCGGTTATTGAAAATAAAATATATGGCTGTGATATTTGTCAGGATGTTTGTCCGCATAATATAGATATTAAAGAAATGACAGCTAAAGAATTTATACCAACAGAATTGCTCGGTAAAGTGGATTTAATACAGTTATTACAAATATCCAACAGGGATTTTGATTCCTTATTTGGAGAAAATGCCTCAAGTTGGATAGGAAAAAAAACATTACAGAGAAACGCGATAATTGCACTGGGAAATTCTAAGGATAAGGGTGCTATACCGTATCTTAAGCCTTTATTAAAAGATATAAGACCGGAAATTAGGGAAATAGCCATGTGGGCATTATGCAATATTGATTCTAAAATAGCCGTAGAATTAATTTCTAGTATTCGGGATAGTGAAAAAGATAAAGATGTTTTAAAAATCATTGATAGGTATTTGAATTTAAACAATAAAAAGTAAGAGGGGGAAATTATATGGATATCAAAATAAGTGAAATAATAAAACTTTTAACGGAGGAATATCCTGATGTAAAATGCGGGCTTAATTATAAAACCCCCTTTCAATTATTAGTGGCTACAATTTTATCAGCGCAAACTACGGATAAAAAGGTTAATGAAATAACTGAAAATTTATTTAAGGAGTATCCTACATTAGATGATTTCTTATTATTGACTAGGGAGGAACTGGAAGAAAAAATAAGACAAATTGGTTTATACAGAAACAAATCCAAATATATTCTTTTAATGTGCAGACAGTTAAAAGAGCAGTTTAACGGAGAGGTTCCAAACACTTTAGAGGATTTAATGTCTTTAGCAGGTGTAGGAAGGAAGACGGCTAATGTAGTTCTGAGCAATGCCTTTGGTATACCTGCCATAGCGGTAGATACTCATGTTTTTAGATTGTCCAACAGAATAGGATTAGCTAATGCTAAAAACGTATTAAATACGGAGTTGCAATTACAAAAAGCTATAGACAAAACCCTATGGGGCTTAGCACATCGTCTTTTAGTATTCCATGGTAGAGAATGTTGCTATGCCAGAAACCCCAATTGTGCCGGATGTGTAATTGAAAAATATTGTGATAGTGCTGACATTTTGTAGGGGCGGTCTTTGACCGCCCGTTATTATAACGGCGTTGACGTTTTATGCAGTCCCGCAATTTAAATTTATTTACTCTTTAAAAAAGGGAAGTGGGGCCTTATGAAGAATTATTATATATAATTGTATTGATAGGAAGGATGTATTAGATGTCATACAAAAGATTAAGCGATAATGATAACGATTTTGTTTTTGCCTTGGATATAGGTACCAGAAGTATAATGGGTATATTAGGAAAAAGAGAGAATGATAAAATAAATATAGAACATATAGAAACTAGGCTTCATAAAAAAAGGGTCATGTATAAGGGGCAAATACATGATATTGATGGTGTAGCGGAGGTAGTCAAAGAAGTTAAGACTGCATTGGAGGAAAAAGCGAATCGCTTTTTAGATGAGGTAACCATGGCTGTTGCCGGGCGTTCACTTCAAACAAATAAGGTAACTATTAGTAGAGAAATAGATGCCACAAAAATTATAGACATAGATTTAATTAATAGTTTGGAAATTGAAGGATTACAGAAATCTAAATATGAATTAGAAAAACAATCTGAAGAGCATACAAAATATTTTTGTGTAGGTCATACAGTAATGTATTATTATATTGATGATGTTATAATTACAAATCCTTTAGGACATAAAGGAAACAAAATAAAACTGGATATTTTAGCAACATTTTTACCGCAAATGGTTGTTGACAGCCTGTATGCTGTAATTTCTAAATTAAATTTAGAAGTTAAATATATGACCTTAGAACCTATTGCTTCAATCGAAGTAGCTATTCCGGAAAATGCAAGGTTGCTAAATTTAGCATTAGTGGACATAGGGGCAGGTACTTCGGATATCGCTATCACGAGAGATGGTACAATAGTGGCCTATGGAATGACAGCTAGTGCGGGGGATGATATTACAGAACAAATTGCTAAAGAATATCTGTTGGATTTTAATGCTGCGGAGAAATTAAAAATTAACTTAAATAGGGAAAATGTTCAAAGATTTTCGGATATTGTCGGCATACCATATGAATTAGAAAGCGAACAAATATTAGAGCGGGTTGAACCTACAATAAGAAAAATAGCGAGTTTAATAGCTAATAATATTATTGAACAAAACGGCAAACCCCCCAGTGCTGTTTTTTTAATAGGTGGGGGTAGCCAAACGCCTTGGTTAGATACATTTATTGCGGAGGAATTTAATCTTCCTAAAGAAAGAGTAGCAGTCAGAGGTATAGAGGTATTTGATGATATAATTCTAACTTCAACATCTATTTCGGGACCTGAATATATTACGCCCGTGGGAATTTTGGCTAAGGCGCTGAGAAATAAAGAATTAGATTTTATTGAAATATATGTAAATGAACAGCGGCTCAAGCTTTTTCAAACTAAAAAAATGCAGGTAAAAGACGCCTTAGTTTTAGCCGGGTTTAATCCGAGAAATTTAATACCGGGGAGAGGTAAATCTATAAACATTAATGTAAACGGCAGTAAAAAAACATTATATGGGGAATATGGGGAAGCGGCCAAAATAGTAGTTAATGGTGAAATATGTAATATGGAATCTAATATAAAAGATGGGGATGTTATTAAAGTCTATTCTGCAGAAAGGGGCAGATCAAAAATATATTTGTTAAAAGATATACTTCCTTTAGAAAATAAGATTTTTATTAATGAAAATCCTATATTACAGATATATAATTATGCTGTAAATAACGAAACAGCTTCCAAAGATACTATTATTGAAAATGGAGATTATATTAAATATGATAGCATAGAAAATATAAAAAATCTTTGTGCGTATATGGGCATTGATTATGAAGAACATATAATTGAGATAAATAACAAGGTAGCAATGCCGGATCAAAATATTAAGAATGGTGATTATATTAATATTAAAAAAAAAGAAGTCAAAAATAATTTGCGAAAAAATATAAACAGTTTTAATAATAAGGAGATGAAATCGACGGGCAAAAAAATTGTAGTTAAATGCAATAATGAGTTAGTAGAAATTCCTGATAAAAGGGATGGAGTTATCTTTGTAGACATTTTTGATTATATTGATTTTGATCGTAGTAAAGTGCATGGGAAATTAGTCTTACAATTAAATGGAAGGAATGCAAATTATACAGATTTTATAAAAACCGGAGATGAAATAAAAGTTTATTGGGATAACTAACGCTGTCGAATATTTTAAAGGGAAGTAAAATAGTATATACAAATGGTTAAAATTTTTCTTGAGATTTAATCTCAGTTTATCTAAAGGTGGGTTATGTTATGAATGCTTCCCTATTGACTGAAGAAAGGTTTATAAAAAAGGTTGGCATGATTGCTGTTATTTTTGTATTTATGCTAACTATGTATACAAGTTTAGGTATCTGGCTATTTAATGATTCTAAAATATTCCCTAATGTTTTTATTAACAATATTAATGTTGGTGGGCTTACACCTAGTGAAGCGAAATTAAAGGCAGACGAAAGATTGAAAAAACAATTAGATGAATTTGTTATACAATTAGTTTATGGTGACAATATGTGGGACTTGAATTATAAGGATATAGATCTGCATTATTTGTTAGATAATAGCATAGAAAATGCCTATAAAGTGGGCAGGGATAAAAGTTGTGTTTATGGATTAAAAACTATTTTTAGTCTAAGAAAAAAACCCCGAATTATTAAGTTAGAATCAGATTATAACTTGGCTAAAATAGAAGATAAGATTAATGAAATTTCTAAAATACTTGATAGACCTCCAATAAATGCTAAAATCATAAGGGAAAATGGAAATTTTGTAATTATAAAAGAGGTTTTAGGCACAGAAGTAGATAAGAAAATTTTAAGGCACAGTATAATAGATGCTGTAAATAATTTTAATAGTGCATCAATAAATATAGATGTTAAAAAGATTAGGCCTAGAATTACGGAAAGAAATTTAAATGATATTAAGGACCTAGTTGGCGAATCTGTTACGAGATTTAATAGTCAGGATAAAGGTAGAACAGAAAATATTAAAATTGCAGCCAATGTTATTAATGGCACTATATTGATGCCGGGGGAAGAGTTTTCCTTTAATGATAGTACCGGACCAAGAAGTGCAGAGGCAGGTTATAAGGAAGCATCTGTTATAGTTGATGGTGAGTTTACAACCGGAATAGGGGGAGGGGTTTGTCAAGTTTCTACAACATTATATCAGGCAGTTCTTAAATCTGATGTGGAAATAACATCAAGGCGGAACCATGGTTTACCGGTTGGCTATGTTCCAATGGGCCAGGATGCAACAATTGCTTATGGTTATATAGATTTTAAATTTATAAATAATAAAGAATTTCCTATTTATATAGAAAGTTTTGTTAAAGGTGGAGAGTTACATATAAAGCTATATAGTAAAAAAGCCGATAATATACATATAGACCTGGAATCAGAAATATTAGAAGTAATTGAGCCTAAAATGCAAATAAAAAAGGATGAAAATATGCATTTGTCGGAAAGGAAGGTTAGCAAAAATGGGAAAAGGGGCTATAGGGTAGCAACATATAAGGTTTATTTACAAGAAGGACAGGAGGTAAGGAGGAAATTAATATCCAAGGATTATTATCCACCTAGGGATGGTCTTATTATAGAAGGCACAAAACAAGAACATTAAATATGATAGTGTAAAATAATTGTAGGAAAAATAAAAAAGAAAGTACTTAAAAAACTTCTTTTTTGTCACTCTGAGCGTAGCGAAGAGTCTTAGAAGAGTCCTAAAATATTAAGATTCTTCGTTTCGCTCAGAATGACATTAAAAGTATATTTTATTTATTTTTCTACAATAGCTTGACACTATCATTAAATATAGACAACTTGAATATTTAACTAAATATAATACAATATTATTTGATTAAATAAAATTTAG
>CAYLIZ010000024.1:0-16508 GCA_964383985.1 uncultured Alkaliphilus sp.
GACATATTACAAATTAGTGATATTGATGAACGACTTATAAATGAACTTGAACGCTTAGAGCCTTTTGGAATAGCTAACTCATCGCCTAAATTTGTTATAAAGTCCTCATTTCCTATAAATATGAGAGGGGTAGGTTCTGATGGAAAACATTTAAAGTTCAAATTATTGTCAAATGGTGATTATATCGATTGTATAGGTTTTGGGTTAGGAGGTTTTGAAAAATTAATAAATAATAGTGATAAAATTGATCTTGTTTTTATCCCGGAATATAACATTTATGATGGGAATCGCGATATACAGCTCAATGTAAAAGATATTAAAATCAGTGAAAGTGTAAATTATAAAAACCATCCTATATTAAAGGATTATTATAAAAACTTTTTCATAAATATAAATTGGTACGAAAATAGCAATGCTATCGAAGGTGCAGGTGGCCCACTGAAAATATATAGGGGTTGTAAAAATAAATTAGTAAAAAGTAAAATTGAAGCATGTATAAATAATCCTATTCTTATACTCGTAAATACATTGGAACAAGCATATAAATTATTAGCTTCATTGGAGTATAGAGAGAGTTCTAAAAAAACAAAAATATCAGTCAGTTATAATAAACCCGGAAATCATACTGAGGAGTGCGAAGTTGATGTAGTTATTAACCCTATAGTTGATAAAATTGATTATAAAAGATATAATAATGTTATTCTTTATGACATGTTTTATTTCGCAGAACAATTGAAAATCTTTATGTATAAAAATAATAACGAAAATACTATTTTTTTATATAATAATGGTGATGAAAGGTCTAATGTTTTTGTTTTGGAAAACATAATACCCACTAGGGAGCAGCTAGTGGTATTATACAAATGTTTCAGGAATAATAATTCTGATAGAATTGTTTTTACATTCAGGGGGTTGTATAAAAGTATAAAACAGAAATATAATTTAGAGATAAATGAAAGATTGCTTGATAATTCTTTAACTATGTTTTCCGAAGGAAAGTTATTAACTTATGAATCTAAAAATAATATATATAATGTATGTATGATAGAGCCTGTTTGTAAAGTTGACTTAAATAAATTAAAGTTCACCCAATATCTTAAGGAAAAAAAACAGCAATATAATGATTTTGAAGATACTTGGTTACAATTTATGACAGGGGGAAAATTTGATGGATTTGAAAAATAGAATAAGGGAAATTAAAGACTTTCCTAAAAAAGGTGTAAGTTTTAAAGATATCACGACTCTTTTAAAGGAAGGTGAAACCCTTAGGTATTTAATAGAAGAATTATCTGACCGGTTAAAGGATTTAAACATAGATATAATAGCAGCACCGGAGGCCAGGGGGTTTTTAATAGGAACACCTGTTGCATACAATTTAGGCGTTGGATTTGTACCTATAAGAAAACCCGGTAAATTGCCGGCAGAGACAATCAGCCGTGAATATGAACTTGAATATGGTACAGATTTATTAGAAATACATAAGGATGCAATTGAGCCCGGCCAAAGGGTTGCCTTATTAGATGACTTATTGGCCACGGGCGGGACGATACTGGCCGCTGCAAAATTAATCGAACAACTTGGTGGAAAGGTTATAACAATTAATTTTATAATAGAACTCAGTTATCTCAATGGAAAGGATGTATTGAAAGATTATAAGGTAAATTCATTGATTAAGTATGATAAATAAAAATACACTAAATATAATTGAGATCATTTTGTTAATTGATAAAAGCTACTAAAGAGGGTGATTTTATATTATGTTGGAAAACTTAATAAATAAAATCGAAAAATATACCCCACATTGTGATGTAGAACTCGTTGTCAGGGCATACAACTTTGCAGAAAATGCACATCAGGATCAATATAGGAAATCAGGAGAAAGTTATTTTGTTCATCCTGTAGAAGTAGCTAAAATCTTAATAGAGTTAAAGATGGACAGTAGTACTATAGCTGCCGGATTGCTTCATGATGTAATCGAAGATACGAATTATGGATATGACAAAATTAAATCAGAATTTGGAGAAGAGGTAGCTGATTTAGTAGATGGTGTAACCAAAATAACACGCTTAAATTTTAGCTCTAAAGAAGAAAGACAGGCTGAAAATCTTAGAAAGATGATATTAGCTATGGCGAAAGATATAAGGGTCATTTTAATTAAATTATCTGATCGCCTTCATAATATGAGGACTCTTAAATATCATAATGGGGAAAAACAAAAAGAAAAGGCCACAGAGACCTTAGAAATCTATGCACCAATAGCCGATAGATTAGGTATTTCAAGAATTAAATGGGAGCTGGAAGATTTATGTTTGAGATTTATCGATCCCGAGGGCTATTATGATTTGGTGGACAAAGTGGCGCAAAAGAGGCAGGATAGAGAAGAATTTATAAATAATGTAATAGATAATTTGAAAAACAAATTAAGCGAATTTAATATTGAAAACGAAATAACCGGCAGGCCAAAACATTTTTATAGTATATATAAAAAAATGAAGGATCAGAATAAATCATTTGAGGAGATTTTTGATTTTATGGCTGTCAGAGTTTTGGTGAAAAATGTAAAGGATTGCTATGGTGTTTTGGGTGTAGTGCATACAGTATGGAAACCTATACCCGGACGTTTTAAAGATTATGTAGCTATGCCTAAACCTAATATGTATCAATCTTTGCATACTACAGTAATTGGGCCGGAAGGTGATCATTTTGAAATTCAAATCAGAACGTGGGAAATGCATAAAATTGCAGAATTTGGTATTGCCGCACATTGGAAATATAAGGAAGGCAAAGTTCAAAATGTAGATCAACAAACCGATAAAAAATTAGCATGGCTAAGACAGATGATAGAGTGGGAAAAAGAAGTTAAAGATCCAAAGGAATTTATGGAGTCTCTAAAAATAGATTTATTTACAAATGAAGTATTTGTATTTACTCCAAAAGGGAAAGTTATAAATTTGCCTGCAGGATCTACGCCAATTGATTTTGCCTATAAAATTCACTCCGGTGTCGGAAATACGTGTGTGGGCGCAAAGGTAAACGGAAGCATAGTACCGTTGGATTATAAATTAAAAAACAGCGATATAGTGCAAATTTTAACTTCATCTAGCAGTATAGGACCAAGCAGGGATTGGCTAAATATTGTCAAAAGTTCTCAAGCTAGATCAAAAATTAGACAATGGTTCAAAAAAGAACGTCGAGAGGAAAACATTGATAAAGGACAAGAAATAATAGACAAGGAATTAAAGAGACTGGCATTTAATATTTCCCAATCATCTCTTCAAAAAATATTAAATGATATGGCTAAAAGGCTGGGTTTTTCTAGTACAGAGGATTTATATGCTGCAATTGGTTATGGGGGAATAGCCCTAACTCAGGTGATGCCAAAGATTAAAGAAGTTGCTCGTAAAGAAATAGCTCATGATAACATAGAAAAATTAAAGGAATATACACCAAGGGAAACTGATAGAAAGAAGAAGGAAGGTCCCGGTCAAGGCGTTAGGGTTAAGGGAATAGACAATATAATGGTCCGATTTGCTAAATGCTGTAATCCTGTTCCCGGTGATGACATTATGGGGTATGTAACTAGAGGACGGGGAGTTTCAATTCATCGCAAGGATTGTTTAAATTTAGCAAATACCAAAGACGCCAGAGAGCGGTGGGTAGAAGTAGAATGGGATGTAGAAAAACCTATAGATTTTCAGGTGGAAGTGCAGATTAAAGCTATAGATCGTAAGGGGCTTTTATCTGATGTAACAACGGTATTATCTGAAATGAAAATATCGATTAACACTTTAAATGCACGGACAACAAAGGATCAAACGGCTATACTTAACTTGATTTTGGAGGTTAACGATATAGAGCATCTGGAAAAATTGATGAAAAAATTAAAAAACTTGAGAAGCGTCATAGACATATTTAGAGTAACGGCTTAGTTAGGAGTTGATAACATGAGAGCTGTAGTCCAAAGAATATCTGAAGGCAAGGTAGTTGTTAATGAACAAGTTTCAGGCGCTATTGATAATGGATTGTTGGTTTTCTTGGGTGTGACAGTGGAAGATACGATTGAAGATGCTAAATATATGGCCGAAAAAATTGTAAATCTAAGAATTTTTGAAGATGATAATGAAAAAATGAATTTGTCCGTCATAGATACAGAGGGGGAAATACTTGCTGTTTCTCAGTTTACCCTTTTTGGAGACTGTAGGAGAGGAAGACGCCCTAGTTTTACAGAAGCTGCACCACCCGAAATGGCCGATGAACTTTATAAAATTTTTATAGATGAATGCAGAAACTTAGGAGTAAATGTTGAAACAGGTGTGTTTCAGGCTCATATGATGGTACATTCAATCAATGATGGACCGGTGACTATGCTTATAGATAGTAAAAAAATATTTTAATTTTAGAGGAGGGATTTTATGTTCTTAGAAAGAATTCCGGCCGGCATATATGCTGTCAATTGCTATGTATTGGGGGATAAGGCAACAAATAAGGCCGCTGTAATTGATCCGGGCGGTGATGTGGATCGAATTATTAAAATGTTAGAGGATAACAATCTAGAATTAGAGTATATCATACTAACTCACGCGCATGTAGATCATATAGGCGGAGTGCAGGAGCTCAAAGATAGGACTAATGTTTTTGTGCATATGCATAAGGATGATCTATATATGTTGATGAATGGTGTGGCTAATCAATCTGTTGCTTTAGGAGGGCCCGTAGTTGAAACCGAAGCTAACGGATTTGTGAAATTTGTAAAAGATGGGGATATATTGAAGTTAGGCGAACTAGAATTATCTATTATTCATACACCGGGGCATACTGAAGGTGGAATATGTATCCGGGTAGGCGATTTTATTTTTACAGGAGATACATTGTTTGCAAGTTCTATAGGAAGAAGCGATTTAGAAGGCGGAAATGAAAAGAAATTGATGGATTCAATTAAAAACAAATTACTTGTATTAGATGATGACTTAAAGGTTTTGCCCGGTCATGGGCCGGCTACTATCATCGGAATCGAAAAAGATACGAATCCTTTTATATAGTAAAGTAAAATAAATCGAACCTCTCGTACCTTATATTTTGAGGGATGCAGAGGTTTTTATTCATACAAAAATATTAGTCCATACAGAATGGAGGAATAAACTTTGATGATACAGAGGCCAAAGGGCACAGAAGATATGCTGCCCGGGGATGCATATAAATGGCATTATGTTGAAGACGTGGTAAAGAAAGTAGCAGAAAACTTCGGATATGAAGAAATAAGGACTCCTATTTTTGAATATACAGAACTTTTTGAGCGAGGGGTAGGGGATACTACAGATGTCGTTGAAAAAGAGATGTATACATTTACTGATCGTGCTGATAGAAGCATTACGTTAAAACCGGAAGGAACAGCACCGGTGGCGAGAGCACTCATAGAACACAGGCTTTATGCAGATATCCAACCTACCAAAATGTTTTATATTACACCGGTTTTCAGGTATGAAAGGCCGCAAGCGGGAAGATTGAGACAGCATCATCAATTTGGTGTAGAAATCTTTGGTACTGTAAACCCTTCTGCGGATGCAGAGGTTATCAATTTGGCTATGACAGTTTATGAAACCTTTGGGGTTAAAAATTTAGAATTAAGAATAAACAGCATCGGTTGTCCAAAATGTAGAGCTGAATACCATACAATATTTAAACAATATCTGCAGACTAGATTAGATAAATTATGTACAACCTGTAAAGGAAGATATGAACGCAACCCTATGAGGATTATCGATTGTAAATCCGATATATGTCAAGCAGAATTAAAGGAAGCACCGCTTATGTTAGACCATATTTGTGAAGAATGTAAAGAGCATTTTGAAACCTTAAAAAAATATTTAGATGTACTACAACTAGAATATGTAGTGGACCCTAGGATTGTCCGCGGACTAGATTATTATACTAAAACTGCATTTGAAATTATAACAGATGAGGCCGGTAAAAAAGGGACTGTATGCGGTGGAGGCAGATATGATGGACTTGTGGAAGATTGTGGTGGACCCGGCACGCCCGGTGTAGGTTTTGGGATGGGTTTAGAAAGAACTATACTAACACTGGAAAATCAGGGCATAGAAATTCCTAAACCAAAGGGGTTAGATGTATTTATAGTGACAATTGGTGCTGCAGCATCTTATGAGGGTTTTAAATTATTAGACCGATTTAGGAGGGCAGGCTTAGTTGCGGATATGGACCATTTAAGTCGCAGTGTAAAAGCACAATTTAAATATGCTAACAAAATAATGGCTAATTATACAGTTATAATAGGAGAAGAAGAATTATCCAAACAGGTAGCAAAGTTAAAAAATATGCTTGATGGAGAAGAGATGGAAGTTTCATTAGATAATATAATTGCTGTACTTCAACAGAATATTGTATGTAATAGGGGGTAATTTTGTGAAACTAAAAAGAACACATATGTGCGGAACTCTGACTAAAGAAGATATCGGTGATGAGGTAATATTGTCAGGCTGGGTACAGAGAAGAAGAGATTTGGGTGGTTTAATATTTGTAGATTTAAGAGATATGACCGGTATTATGCAAATTGTATTTGATAATGATGTATCCCGGAGTGCTTTTAAGAGCGCAGAGCAATTGGGTTCAGAATATGTAATTACAATAAAGGGAAAGATTTACGAAAGAGAATCTAAAAATCCCAATATGTCTACGGGTGAAATAGAGGTATTTGCAGAAGAAATAGAAATTTTAAATCAATCTGAAACACCGCCTATATATATTAAAGATGATGATGATGTTGCGGAAAATTTGCGACTTAAATATAGGTATTTGGATTTGAGAAAATTTACAATGCAGAATAACTTAATTTTAAGGCATAAAGTAACACAAGCTGTAAGAATTTTTTTAAGTAACGAAGGATTTTTAGAAATAGAAACACCTATGTTAACAAAAACAACTCCTGAAGGTGCAAGAGACTATTTAGTGCCAAGCAGAGTAAATCCGGGTAGATTTTTTGCCCTGCCCCAATCGCCACAATTATTTAAACAGCTTTTAATGATATCAGGTATAGAAAAATATTTTCAAATAGCAAGATGTTTTAGGGATGAGGATCTAAGGGCGGATAGACAGCCGGAATTTACACAAATCGACTGTGAAATGTCATTTGTTGATATAGATGATGTAATAGAAGTTAACGAAAGACTGATACAGACAATATTTAAAGAAGTACTAAATATTGACATACCTTTACCTATTGCCCGAATGACTTATAGAGAGGTGATGGAACGCTTTGGTTCTGACAAACCGGATGTTAGATTTGGTTTTGAATTAGTTGATTTAAGTAATATAGTAAAAGATTGCGAGTTTAAAATATTTGCATCTGCTATAAAAAATGGGGGCGCTGTTAAAGCGATTAATGTTAAAGGGCATGAAAATAAATTTAGCAGAAAAGATATTACGAAGTTAGAAGGTTATGTAAAGGATTATGGAGCTAAAGGGTTGGCTTGGATCAAAATAACTGATAATGGAGTTACATCTCCGATTGCCAAGTTTTTTACAGATGAAGAAATGAAAGCTATATTAGAAGCTACAGATGCAACAGCGGGAGACTTAATACTATTTGTTGCTGATAAAAATAAAATAGTACATGATTCGTTAGGTCACTTGAGGGTAAAGGTTGCAAAAACATTAGATATTTTGGATAAAGATGAATTTAAATTAGTTTGGGTTACAGAGTTTCCGCTGTTTGAATACGATGAGGAGGAAGAACGTTATGTAGCTAAGCATCATCCATTTACCTCGCCTATGGATGAAGATATTGAAATCATGGAATCAAATCCGGAAAAAGCTAGAGCCAAGGCTTATGATATTGTGTTAAATGGCTATGAAATTGGAGGAGGAAGTATAAGAATTCACACACCTGAACTCCAACGAAAAATGTTTAAGGTATTAGGTCTTAGTGAGAAAGAGGCACAAGAAAAATTTGGATTTTTATTAGATGCATTTAAATACGGAGCACCACCACATGGTGGAATTGCTTTTGGACTAGAT
This sequence comes from uncultured Alkaliphilus sp., assembly GCA_964383985.1. Taxonomy (GTDB): domain Bacteria; phylum Bacillota; class Clostridia; order Peptostreptococcales; family Natronincolaceae; genus JAAZJW01. The sequence goes on from CAYLIZ010000024.1 coordinate 8,032, forward strand.
AGATTAGTAATGATTTTAGCTAAAGAAGATAATATTAGACAAGTAATAGCTTTTCCTAAAACTCAAAATGCTACTTGTCCATTGACAAATGCGCCAACTTTTGCAGATGAAAAACAGTTAAATGAGTTAAATATAAAGGTACAAATTAAAGAATAAATCTTAACTTTCAGCAACACTATACGGCATAGTTGACATAACAAAAAAATTAGTTATCATTTAAATCAATGTAGGCATAAAGGAGATAAAAAATGGCATTGCATTCTTTTTCCAGAACAGAATTGTTAATAGGTTCTAAAGGGCTCGAAAAGCTGAAAAATAGCAAGGTAGCCATATTTGGCATAGGAGGAGTAGGTTCCTTTGCAGCAGAAGCATTAGCGAGAAGTGGTGTATATGGGCTTGTGTTAGTAGATGATGATCATATATGTTTAACTAATATTAATAGACAAATACATGCATTACACAGTACTGTAGGCAAGTCAAAAGTAGAAATAATGAAGGCACGTATTCTAGACATTAATCCTGAAGCAACAGTGACTGTATATAAAGAACCCTACAACAGTGAAAGTGCAGAAAAATTATTATCTGATGATTATGATTATGTAGTAGATGCAATTGATACGGTTAATTCTAAATTAGATCTAATTGAGAGATGCAAAAAATACAATATTCCAATCATAAGTTCCATGGGCATGGGAAATAAACTAGACCCTACCAAACTAGAAGTGGCGGATATTTACGATACATCCATTTGTTCTTTAGCAAGAGTAATGCGTAAACAGCTGAGAAAAAGAGGAATTAAAGACTTAAAAGTTGTATATTCAAAAGAAGAGCCCATAAAATTATTAGATACAGATGATAGCAATTGCAGGGCAAACTTCATGTCATTTAATAAAAACAGAATTCGTGTTGCAAGACATCAGATTTTAGGCAGTGTACCATTTGTACCTTCTGTCGCCGGATTAATTATCGCTTCAGAAGTAGTTTATGATTTAATCCAAACCAGAGGTCAGATTCGGCACACCGGCACTCTGATTTCTAAAAAGTAGGAAGGGGGCAAATCAATGAAACAGAGCGGAATTATTGTATCGGTTGATGAGGACAGAGCAAGGGTAATGCTACGGAGACAATCATCCTGTGGCGATTGTAAAGCATGTAAATTAGGTAGGGACGACATGAATATGGAAATAAATGCTATTAATTCTGTCAATGCCAAAATAGGTGATCGTGTTGAAATAGATATGGATCATCGGAATGTTTTAGTTGCTGCTTTCATAGCATATGTGTTACCGTTGTTTGCACTTATTGGAGGAATATTTATAGGGAATACAGTACTAGGTAAAATCGGCATGGTAGAGTATAGGGAAATCGGATCAGGTTTATTTGGTCTTTTACTAACTGCCATAACTTTTATTATTATCAAATTTAAAGAAAAATCATTTAAATCGAACAAGAGATTTATTCCGGTTATCACAGGTATTTTACACGAATAGAACACAAATATAAAATATTATCAACAACAGATAAGCGGTTGTAAACGACTGCTTATCTGCTGTTTATTAAAAAATCAAATAATAATTTTTTACTAGTAGATATTATATTATTTTTAGTAAAGTGACTATATCAGATTATAATTTAAAATGTAAATATTATTGAATAAATACCGGATTTAGAACAGAATATAATCATTAAATGAAAAACATTATTAATATGAATAAGGTAATGCAATCGAATAGCTAAAATAAATAAAATATCTACTTGTAAAATATGTTCAAAAAAACTATAATTAAATATGCGATTAATCATATCTGCAAAATGAAAGGAGAATAACTAATGAATTTCGACACGTTAAAGATAAGTGACCCGGAGATTTACGATGTAATTATAAAAGAAACACAGAGGCAAAGAGATAATATTGAGTTGATTGCATCCGAGAACTTCGTTACAGAAGCGGTAATGGAGGCCATGGGAAGCCAACTAACAAATAAATACGCGGAAGGATACCCTGGAAAAAGGTATTATGGTGGATGTGATAAGGTAGACATTGCGGAAAATTTAGCAAGAGATAGACTTAAAAAACTATTTAATGCTGAACATGCTAATGTACAGCCTCATTCAGGATCAAGTGCTAACCTAGGTGTATATTTTGCTGTATTAAAACCCGGGGATACAGTTCTGGGAATGGATTTGTCTCATGGAGGGCATCTAACTCATGGCAGCTTGGTAAATATTTCCGGCACATATTATAATTTTGTTGCCTATGGAGTTGATGAAAAAACCCATTTAATTGATTATGATGAAGTAAAGAAAATTGCTATTGAAACTAAACCAAAACTTATTGTGGCCGGTGCTACCGCATATCCAAGAAAAATTGATTTTAAAAAATTCAGGGAAATCGCAGATGAAGTAGGGGCATATCTAATGGTAGATATGGCACATATTGCGGGATTAATTATAGCAGGATTGCATCAGAATCCTTGCGAACATGCGGATTTTGTTACTACAACAACACATAAAACATTAAGAGGCCCAAGGGGTGGAGCAATTTTATGCAAGAAAAAATATGCGAATACTATTGATAAGGCAATATTTCCGGGAATACAGGGAGGCCCATTAATGCATATTATTGCTGCCAAAGCTGTTTCATTTAAAGAGGCTTTAGCCCCGGAGTTTAAAGAATATCAACATCAAATTGTAAAAAATGCTAAGAAATTAGGAGAGGAACTAGCAAAAAGAGGCTTTGATCTTGTATCGGGCGGTACTGATAATCATTTATTGCTTGTTGATTTAAGGAATAAAGATATTACAGGCAAGTATGCGGAAGAGCTGTTGGATAAGGTGGGAGTTACTGTTAATAAGAATACTGTACCATATGATCCGCAGAGCCCACTTGTGACCAGTGGTATTCGTATTGGAACCCCCGCAGTCACTACAAGGGGAATGAAGGAAGAAGATATGGTGAGTATTGCAGAAATTATAAACACTATCATAAATAATCCGGAAAAGGTTGATGAAGTTTCACAAATGGTAAAAGACCTTTGTCAAAATTTCAAATTATATGAATTTATGGCTTAACCCGGTTTGCAAGGCAAATTGATGGTGGGCAAACGCAACATGCAATGAACACCAAATTTGCGCCATAGGCACTCCTAATTATATTCCTACGGAATAAATTAAGGTTGTGAGACTGCGAAATTAAAACACTTCATATAAAAAGCACAAATATAATTGCAAAAATATTTGTGCTTTTTTTATGACCTAAAATTTACATATTTATATTATAGCCAGTATTATTATTAGAACATAGAGTAACTGTGTATGTTCATTTTGTATGGCGATTTCTTTTTTGAGTCTGGCATTTTCTTTTTTAATGTTGTCTAATTCAACATTCAAGCTGTTTATTTTACTAGTATCAACAGGGCCCTGTGCATCCTTAAGTTTACTTATTTCTTCTTTGAGAGATTTAATAAGATTATTAGAAGAATCTATTTCAGCATATTTGAGTTCCAATTGTTTTTCTAATTCTTCTATTTTATCATCATATTCTTTAATTTGTGATATTAAACTTTCTTTTGAGGGACCGGAATCACCCTTAGTAGGGATATCGGAATTTAAAGTCGATTTTTCTTTGGGTATGAAAGTACTATTATTTTGCCGGTATTTCATCATTACTTTCACCTCCAAATCCTAAAAACTGTATGTAGGGGTAAAGGGTTCCAAAAATGAAATCACATAAAATATTCTTTTTATTAGTAGAATTTGCAAGATAGCGATAGCGTTTGAAATCAATTTTTTTAGTATCTTCATGGATATAGGGTTTAGACCAGTTTTTTCCCATATCAATGGAATAACATGATATTATCTTACCTATTTCTGTCCAAATAGCCCATAATATTTTTCCATAATAAACCAGAACCGGGAAGGAACAGCTTGATTTTGAAGATATAGAAACAGGTTTTAATTTATTTACTATTATTGCATCCGTGTTTAATTTTAAATATTGAACAGTTAAGAATTCTTCATCAAATTTACTCCAAATAAGATGCAAGATTCCAGTGTTGTCTAATATTCCATCTACATATATTTTTTTATCTTCGGAGGAAGTAATACATAACGGGTCAGTCCATTGTTCAGTGGACATATTGAGTCTGGAAATAAATATTTGTTCGTTCCCTTTAATTACAGAGGCATATAATAATATCATTTCATTATCACTTATAAAAATCTTAAAAGGATTAATATATGTATGTGTATCTACAGTAACAATGTGATCTGTACTATATTTTTCATTATGGAATTTTAAATGAAGCAAATAGGCCTTATTTTCGGGTTCATTATGTATTAAATAATAAAATATATGTATTTTATTGTTTATGTGTTTTATTATGGGATAAATAACTCTTTGTTCTGCCGGGTACTGGAGGATTAAATGGTTTGCCCATGCATTATTTAGGTACTGATGATAATAAAGGCAGCCATCTTCACTATAACTGACAGCATGTATATTGTTATTATTGTCAACATCCAAATGAAAATTTTCTGTTGCTTCGTCGAATACTAATCCCTTTTCTTTCCATCTATGCTTTTTGTCTGAAGCTATATATTCAATATGTCCTTGTTTATTTAGATAAAAATTAAAAACCATTCCAAGTTTGTTTTCGAGTATAAATTCATGTCCTTTTATAAGAGCCATAATATCACTTCCTATTTTTTATAAAAACCATAGTTTAGAGTTATTTCTCTATTCCTAAAAACAAAAGAATATTATATAAAATTTAAAAGATATTCATTTGTTATTAATAAAATATATGCAAAATAATCATAAAAATTACTGTCTAGTAGCACCGAAATCAATCTTGTTTCATATTGTACAGTAAGTAGCAATTTAAATTGAGAATTTATTTTTATGAATAATAAAGAAAAGGAGTGAAGATAATGGCGAATAGAAAGAGGCCGGATAAGGAAACAGCGGCTGTAGATAGATCATGTTGTGTTGCTGATACAGGTTGCTTTTTTGATGGTTGTTTAGATGGTGTAGTCGGTGAATGTATATTTGTAGATAAAGTATATGATGGGGTAACATTCAATTTACAGGGGTTACAATCAGGGAGTAGGGTATCCTTTGGGCGTCTACCAATAGCAAGATGTGGTCCGGGGTCTAAAATTACCAGAATAAGAAATATCAGTGCAAAAAAATTCTTTAATCCTGATAACATCAATGATTCCAGAAATCTGATAGTCACCCCTATAACAACACTATCGGGCGCACAATTTGTTACTGACTGCAAAGGAAATCCTGTTACTGTACCGGGACCCGCCGGGCTATTACAATATCTAATTTATGCTGATACCACAGGATGTGACAAGAGGAGGAGAGGCACCCCTATATTTGGATCACAAGAAATTCATATAACAGGTTGCATTTCTTTAGAAATGGAAGTTGATTATACTGATAACAGAGGTAGGACTCATAGAGCGACTCTCAACGCAAGGATGCCGGTGAATCAAAGAGTGACAAACTTCTTTGAACTATGCATGCCTTCTGTGATTGATTCAACATTCTTGCCACAATTTACAGAGTTTTGTAACATTGCATTTACGCCTAAGCTATCGACTCGCAATATTTCCAGGGATATTACCTTAAATCAATCAACGGGAGAGGTTTTTGCTAATCTGATAGTTGCATTATGTATTACTTGTGAGAAGAAAATTAAGGTGCCTGTACAATTATGCGTGTTGAGCACCGGTTTCTGTGAACACGAAGTTAGTCCAAGAGAAATATTATGTTCAACATTCCCATCATTATTCCCACCGCAAGTAAATGTGCCATGTATAAGAAGGTCACAGGAGAGCGACTCATGCGACGACCGATACGATGATCTACACGATGATCCATGTGATGAGTTATGTATAGAAACACAAGAAGATGAATTGGAATAAAATAATAAAAAACATAGGACTATTAGCTTAGGCCAATAGTCCTATGTTTTATTTTTGACCTTATTCCAATAAGCTTTTATAGACTGTTCAAATTTATTATTTCCATGTTCGTAATAGATTTTATGTTTGATATTTTCAGGCATATATTGCTGTTTTATATAATTATTTGGATAATCGTGAGGATATAAATAAATCGCTTTATTTTTAACAAAGGAATTTGAATGTGTATCGCATAGATGATGGGGTATTTGGCCTACATCAATTCTGTCTAAATCAGCCAAAGCAGCATTAATTGCCTTATATGCTGAATTAGATTTAGGTGAAGAGGCAAGCAATATAGTAGCCTGCGCTAATGGAATTCTAGCCTCAGGCAGACCAAGTTGTAGGGCAGAATCGACACAGGCCTTTACTATGGAAATTGCCTGCGGATAAGCTAATCCTATGTCTTCAGATGCGATAACCAAAAGTCTTCTGCAAATAGAAGTTAAATCTCCACTTTTAATTAATCTTGCAAGGGCATGTATGCTGGCCTGTTCATCAGATCCCCTTATGCTTTTTTGTAAAAAACTTAGCAGATTGTAATGGCCGTCCCCATCTCTGTCATAATGGGTAATTTTGCTTTGGGAACATTCTATAGCCTTTTTTATATCTATATCGATTTTATCAGAATTATAAATAGCATATGTGTTTATTATTAACTCCACAGTATTTAAAGCCCTTCTTAAATCTCCACCGGCAACTTCTGCAATATAATTTAAAACATCATCTTCATATGTAATCTCCATATTGAGTCTATTTTTTTCTAAAAATAAGGCCCTTTTTAATCCTTTGATTATATCATCAGTATGTAATGCTTTAAATTCTATAATAGTTGATCTGCTTAAAAGTGCATTAAATATGGAAAAGTTGACATTTTCAGTGGTGCTTCCAATAAGAGTTATATCTCCATTTTCTATATGTTCAAGTATGGATTGCTGTTGACGTTTTGTTAAATAATGCAATTCATCTATATATAATAAGATGCCATTTATAGTATCAAAAGTACCGATTTGAGATATAATATTTTTGATATCATCAATATTTGCACTTGTTCCGTTTAGTTTGAAAAATTTCTTGTTAGAGGCTTTTGCTATTATATCAGCTACAGTAGTCTTGCCGGTTCCCGAAGGGCCAAAAAATATCATATTAGGAACTGTACCGGATCTTATAATTCTATTTAATAATCTGTTTTTACCTATAACATGGTCTTGCCCGACTATTTCATTTAAGTTCGTAGGGCGAATTCTATCCGCTAAGGGCCTCATAATCCACCTCCTATTTTTTATATTATAGTAATTTTCTTCTTAATTCTTCACTACTCATTGGTGATAAATAAGCAAGAGGAACATTAAATACAGAAATAGCACCGGTTTTGCCTTCTTTTGATAGCCTAAATACCGCCCTAGCGTAGGCTACTACAACTGATGAAGTAAATTCCGGATTGCTGTCAAGGGTCAGTTTAAATTCCACAGTTTGTCTGTTATTTTTTCCGGTAATTCCGGTTCGGATAACCAATCCGCCATGAGGCATTTTGCTGTGATTTTTTATTAATTCCTCTTCAGATATAAAAAATACAGATGTATCGTAGCCGGCAAAATAATTCGGCATGGTCTTTATTTCATTTTTGATTTTAGCTAAATCTGCATTATCTTCAACACAAACATAACATATTCTTTTATGTCTTTTGTTCGCCGGAATATCTATATTTTCATAATTTCTAACTTTATCTAACACTTCCTGAATTGGAACAGTATATTGAACTCCATTTTTTACACCTTTTATTTTTCTAATGGCGTCAGAATGGCCCTGACTTAATCCATCACCCCAAAATGTATAATTCTGACCGTTAGGCAAAATCGATTGACCTAAAAGTTTGATGAGAGAAAAAAGTCCCGGGTCCCAACCTACAGAAATAAGGCTTAATTTAGAGGTTTTTTTTGCAATTTTGTCCATTTTTTCAAAATATTCAGGAATTTTTTTATGGTTATCAAAGCTATCTATTGTATTGAAATGGGATACTATGGCTGGCCCTTGTTTCTCTAAATCGCTTGCGGAACCGCCACAAAGTATCATTATATCGATTTTGTCTTTAAAGTCTAATATTTTTGATATATGTACTACATTGGATTTTGAATCTAACATATCGGGGTTTCTTCTTGTAAAAATAGCAACAAGCTTCATATCAGGATTTTCAGACATAGCAAGTTCAGTACCACGACCTAAATTTCCGTATCCTACTATACCAACTCTAATTTTATTATCCATAATACACCTCCATGTGACAGGGGGACGGAGTGTCACACCCGCACTTTATCAAAACAAATTTAATATGATATTATCATAGAATAACTATAAATTGTATTAATAATGTAAAATAATTTTGTGGCAGGTGACAAGGGGATGGGATTAGTGTCACACTTCCAGGTTATATTGAATATCTTATCATACATGACATTTTATCAGAATAAATTCAATATGACATTATCACAGAATAACTACAC
>CAYLIZ010000025.1:0-1848 GCA_964383985.1 uncultured Alkaliphilus sp.
AATATCCACTCTGCCCGTATTTTTAATATTATACTATTTTTGGAATATTGTAAAGACTAAAACATCAAATATATATAACTTTTTCCAAAATATCTATACGAAAATATAATAATAAACTCTAGATATTTTAATACATATATTATAGACTGTATTAAAGAAGAAAACGTTAGCGAGGTGATATTCATGTCGAAATCGGATAAAAAAAATTATTTAAAAGCAGGATTCATTGTTGCTTTTCTGTCTTTTATTTTACTTTTCGTGGGAATAAAATTTATATTAGGAAATGAAATTGTTACAAAAAACATTATAGCATTTGCGAGCTTTTCAATTTTGGCCGGTATAATAACTTTATTACTGATGTTGTTTGAATTTAAAATTGTCTACACAAGTTTTATAATTGGATTAGTTGTTGGTTTTCTTTTGATGTATCGTGCATTTTTACAGGATATACCGGGCTGGAAAGATTTAATCGGACTTATTTCTATGTTTGCATTTACTATAATAAGCCTGGTAATTGGTACATTGACGCAATTGGGATATCATTTGTTTAAAAAATATAAATTATAGGCAATATATAAACAGCGATAAAATTAATCATAATCATCATCCGGTGCCATAAATATTAACTAAACTAAAAAAGCTATCAATTATCAAATAAAAGGGATATACACATATGATATAATTTGGATATTGTATTTAAAACCAAATAGAATTTAAAATGAGGTTATATATATGGAAATATTAGTAGATTTACATAATCACACTGTTGCCAGCGGGCACGCTTATAGTACCATGGAAGAGGTGATATCAAGAGCCGAAAAAAAGAACGTCAAGGTTTTAGGTATCTCGGACCATGCACCTGCTCTACCCGGTGGTCCTAATATATTCTATTTTGGTAATTTATTTATAGTACCTAGAGAAATAGATGGAATAATTTTACTAAAAGGTGTGGAAGCCAATATTATGGACTATGAAGGGAATACAGATGTGCCGGAAAAGATTTTTAAGAGATTGGATTACTCCATAGCCAGCCTGCACCCCCCTTGTATAGAACCGGGTACAAAAGAAGAGAATACCAATGCTGTTTTAGGAGCAATGAAAAATCCTTATGTGAAAATTATAGGTCACCCGGATGATTCAAGATACCCTATGGATTATGAAGCTCTAGTACAGGCTTCTAAACTGTATAATGTGGCCCTCGAAATTAATAATACATCTTTACGCCATGACAGCTACAGAGAAGGAGTTCATGAAAATGTTGCAACAATTTTAAACCTCTGTAAAAAATACCGGGTTAAGGTTATATTTGGCAGCGATTCTCATGTTTCTTATGATGTCGGTAATTTTTCTAATTGTATTCAGGCTGCTAAGAAATCAGATTTTCCGGATGAGCTCGTAATAAACTACAGCAAGAATGCCATAAACAATTTATTGGATGAACAAATATTTTAATGTAATCAAAAATACAAGAAAACGTTTCACCCGTCTTCTCCCCAATCCACCCTTGTCTTTAAAATAACATATTTAATTTTTTTAATATATTACCCTAAAACTCCTTTTTTGCATTCCAAAATTAATTGCAGATTGGTCCATATCCGGACTCTCGCCCCAATAAATATCGAGAAAATATCCGGATAAACCTCTCGAATTTAACATATCGCCGGTATCCTGCACTTGAAAAGATCTTAATTCCCCATAAATTGGATGAAATATTGATTCTTCGGTATCTAACAATATAATTGATGCCCCAAAGGGAATAATCGGATTATTCCACTGCTCCATTCCCCATATGGCGGGATGGACAGCAATATATCCCACCTCCGGTGTTACTCCCGAGGCCATTACCGC
>CAYLIZ010000025.1:1948-14548 GCA_964383985.1 uncultured Alkaliphilus sp.
AAGAAATCTAAAAGCCCGACGTAGTAACTGACACTTTATCCGTATTAATATCTTTCAATTTATGACACCCTGTCATAATCATTGTTTCTTTCAGTTCGCGACCCAGTTTTTCCGTATAAATTTTTACTCCTTCCGCGCCACCGCCGTAAGCAGCCACTATATATGGACGACCGATAAGCACAGCGTCCGCACCCAGAGCCAGGGCTTTAAAAACATCTAACCCTGTCCTAAAACCACCGTCTATAAAGATTTTCATCCTTCCCTGAACAGCCTCGGCAATGGCCGGCAAAACCTCAATTGTGGCTAAGGTATGGTCTAAAACTCTGCCTCCATGATTAGATACAACAATACCATACGCTCCTGTTTCCAAAGCCTTTTTGGCCCCCTCCACTGTCATAATTCCTTTTAAGATTACCGGCAGTTTTGTCGATGAAATTATTTTTTTCAATTCTTCAACTGATTTCGTGCCCACAGGTTTTCCGAGCAAAGCTAAAGTAACTAATCCCGCGGCATCAATATCCATTGCAACCCCTATGGCACCCTTTTCTTCTGCTTTTTTAATTTTCTCTATTATCTCCTCGTTTCTCCAAGGTTTAATAGTAGGGATACCATATCCGCCGTAATGACTAACCGCCTGGAGAGGCAGATCATAAAACTCATCTTTTACACCGTCACCGGTAAATCCGATTACTCCCGCATCTTTACACCCTTTTATAACCGCTTTGCTGTATTCAAAATCATCCAAGGCCTCGCTGTAATTTAAACCTACAGCACTGACCGGTGCCGCAAATACCGGATATTTAAAATCTATTCCAAAGAACTCAATGGATGTATAAATTTCTTTTTGCGGCACAATCGTATCTAAATTAACCTTGATATCATTTATTTTTTCACGGTTTCTGATAAACCCCGCTCCGGATCCTTTGCCTCCCGCACCCGGCACCTGACCTTTACATGCTACACCATTACAGTCAACGCATACCTTACATTTTTCGTATATCAGCTTTCTAGCATTATTTAAAACCTCTGCATAATCCATTGTTTCTCTCCTTTTACACTTTTAATTTTTTATATTTTAAATACATATTACACTATATTTCTATATTATTGCAATTTTTAAAGAATTTTATTGAAATCCCCAAGACTCGCGAAACATTTTATTTTTCATAATAATTAGTCACAATTTTTACGAAAACGTTACAGATATTATAACAAAAAAACATTACTAGAAACTTCTCCCAAACAAGAAAGTTGAACTGTCTCCCGCTCCTAACTGTCTAAAAGATATATAATATTTGTTTCAAAATAATACTTTAAACAATATTAAGGGGTCAAGCTTAAAATATTTATTTATTCAAAATAGATAAATATTTTAAGCTTGACCCCATTTTCAACAAACAACTCCCATAACATATGTTTCACTAATGTTACAGGAGTTGTTTTCTGATTAAGATTTAATATAAGGCGTTATTATTGTTATTATTGGTTATATACAGCTAACTATGAAAAATTACGTTTATATAAGTTTTGATTTATGCTTGTTTCCTTTTACCGGTCATAAATAAGCCCATTGCAACTATGCCTATTACGGATACTACAATAAGAATATTTGACGCATGACTCCAACCTGATTTTTCAATGGTACTCAAAATCACAGGTGAACCGGAGAAGATACCCACATAATAAAGCATATTAACAAGGGCGACAGAATATCCAATCAATGCAGGTTGTTTCGCAACTCCGGGTGCAATATAAAGTACTGCCGGAATAATTAAGGCACAGAAAAATGAAAGTAATGCTACATGCAATATATATGTCGAAGGACCCAACGATGTCATTATAAAACAGGATACTGCCAACCCTATAAAGGAAATAAGAGTAACAAGTGGCGCATTGCCGGACTTGTCAATTATTACGCCGGCTATAACACCAAAGGGGATCGCAAATAAACCGAGTAAGCCCGCATAAAAATTAGCAACAGTAGCATCCAATGAATACAGATCTGTGAGTAAAGATGGATAGATTGTAAAAAAGGTAAACAGCACAAAAGCAACACAAAATTGACAAATCGCTACTAACCATAAACTTCCATTTGAAATAGCTTCTGCTAAAGATGCTTTTTTAGAGGAAGCATCGTCATTTTCAGCTTTGGCATCAGGTTCCTTAATAATTAAAGCAACAAGTATAAAACTTAAAGCCGATAAAGCCGCAACCACCAACCAAATGCTATTTAGTCCTAGGCTATTGACTACTGGTAAAGTTAAATTCATTGCAATAACTGATCCTACGGCTGCGAAAGTAGTGAAAATGCCGGTAGTAGACCCTGCTTTATCACCAAACAAATCACTTATCAAAACAACTCCAACCAATATAATCATGGCAAATGAAATACCTTCAATGGCACGACTAATCAAAAGCACATAATAGGAATTAGTAAACGCACCAATAATATTACCGATACATAATGTCGCCATCAAAATGAGTAAAAGTTTTTTTGAACCAAGATAGTTTAGAATAGCTGCACTAGGTATGGCTAAGATTACACCTGCAACAGTAAAAACAGACATTAACCAAGAAATCTGGCTCATTGAAATATTAAATGAGCTACTGATGTTATTCATTATTGGTACTATCTTTAACTGACTTATAGAAACTGTAATTGCTGCAAAATAAATTACAAAAAACGAAGGCCATTTATTTTTATTTTTCAAAAAAATCATTCCCTTTCTATCTCATTTATCACAATATTCTACAGAAACACTGTCAATAAAATTGGTATAAATCTGTATTTAAAGCCAAAGTGTATCTGTCCATATAAAGCTAATAACTAGATAGTAACATTCGTTTAAGCTTTAAATTATTTTGGGGATTAGACCTCAAATACGACCTTTCCACCAAGAAGTGTTTTTTCAACTTTTGTATCTTTGATCTCATCTGCAGGTCCGGTGATAAAGTCTCTGTCAAGGATAACAAGGTCTGCAAAATTGCCCACCTCAATGGAGCCAACCTTATCATCAGTGTTTGAGAAATAAGCAGAATTCTTGGTCCACATAATCAGAGCTTCGATAGGTGTAATTTGACCGTTTGGGCCCCAGTATTTGCCTTTAACGTCTACATTTGTCACGGCATATTGCATACTTTCGAAAACATCCGGTATAGTACAAGGGGCATCAGAACTGCCACCGCAAATAATGCCATTGTCGAATACGAACTTTGGCGACATATATGTGTCCGCTTGTTCTTCAGTCAACGCGTAACGTTCACCCATCGTTCCGGTTATCGTTGGCTGTACAGTTGCGTTTATATTCATGCGTTTCATTTCTGCAACTTGGTCTTGATGCGGGAATACATAGTGAATTAAATAATGACGCTTGTCTTGTACGGGACTGATAGCTTCAGCATCTTTAAACGCCTTTAAAGCCATATCTTCTGCACGATCACCAATTGTATGAATACCAATCTGCCATCCTATTTCATTCGCTTTACAGACTAATTTGCTAAGTTCATCCTCAGTCCATAAGCTGCTACCGGAAGTCGCAGGATTATCCTTATACGGTTCGCGCATACAAGCAGTAAAAGCACTTGCTACACCATCCAACCAAATTTTTGCTCCGCTCATTTTGAGCATATCATCACCAAAACCTGTGATACATGGCATCTGCTGCAGGCGGCTAATTTGGTGGTCAGCATCACCCATAGCACGATCAAGATAATACATTATATCGGCACGGAATGTAAGACGTCCTGCTTTATAACAATTTTGATAGGCAAGTGTATCATGTGCGTGGTTCGCATCTATAACACTGGTAATACCCATAGAGTTAAACAGTTTTCCGACCTGCTCAATACCATCTTCTATTTGCTCCATAGTTATAGGAGGTATAGCATTTTTAACCAGAGTTATCGCATCATCATATAATATACCGTTAGGCTCCCCGTTGGGGTAACGTCCTATAATACCCCCACCGGGATTAGGAGTATCTTTGGTTATCCCGGCTGCCTTTAGCGCGGCGGAATTAGCGCTTGCCATATGAAAACATATTCTGGTATAAATGGCAGGGTTGTCCGGAATTACGGCATCCAATTCATCGCAAGTAAGCACCTCCTCAACTTCCCAACGTAACTCATTCCAACTGTGTCCTTCATCCCATTCACCGGGAGCAAGATCCTTAACACGTGATTTTATTATGTCCAGCATATCCTCCCTTTTCTTACAGCCCCCAAAATTAGCCATATTAAGCTGATTGCCCAACCAGGTTATGTGCAAATGACTGTCACAAAAACCAGGTACAAGGGTCTTGCCGGCTGCTTCAATAATCTCGGTGTCTTCCCCGATAAACGGTGTCACTTCATCAGCTTTTCCGACATAAATAATCTTTCCATCCTTTATGGCCACACCCCCATCATCAATAATGGGAAAATCGCGTTTGCCCTTTTTGACATCTTCACAAGTGATTGCTACTGTGTAAATCTTAGGATGCTTGATTACTGTGTCTGCATAACAACTCCATTTTTTCATGATAAATCCTCCTTTTTTAATTGGTGTAAAATTGTTGATATATTTTTAATATTCACACCCAACATTATTAGATTTTTACTGCCACTGACCTTTTAATACCTTTGAAATTGCAAGCATTTTGAATGATTATTATTTTATGTAACACTAGTTTAAAGCATTCCAGTAGTAGAATGTCAACAGGGTTCCTGCCTTATTTTAATATAATTCTATTGGTACCTTTTTGTTATAATTCAAAATAACTCCAAAAAACAATTAAAGATACTCCACACAAAAATACCCCTCTTTGTAACTACTGATAATTTTACAAAGAAGGGTTACCTTATACTTTTTATAAAAAATTTCATACTGATAACATGAGGGATCAGCAACATTTCTTAATCGGAAAACTAACCTTGGTAATACATTCGTCATCATCAATACCGTATGAAAATTCTACTAGGTATTCTTCCATAGCCGGTCCTATTATTTCATAGCCGTTTTCTTTAATTTGTTTAACTAACTCAATATAAGTCTCAAATAAATCATAATACTTTCCTACGAAAATCATGCTGCCAACTAAAAAACCCCCAAATTTTTTAATGTGCTTTTTTCCTAGATCACCATCGGGAACAGGCAAAAATACTTCCAAATCTCCTTTTTCACTAAAAAATTGATTTAGATAATGATCATGAAAAATTGCACAAAAGGGACCTATAGATAATATTCCTTCTTGATCCCGCAAATTTAAAATTTCCGAATAGCGATCCCAAAATAATTTTTTTGCATATACCCTGCTGACATATCGAGTAAAAAGAACAGTTCTTTCGGGCATAATACCAATTTCCAATGTTTCTCTGTTTTCATTTTTCCCATCTAAAATAGAAATAACATCAGAAATATGATCATAGGTATTCTGTATATAACGCAACTTTTCTTGTGCAATTTCTAGTTCCTTTACCAAATCATCAATCTTATTTTCTAAATGCCCTTTTAAAGATACTAAATCCTGAGATGGAAATAAGTTTCTCAATTCAGACAAAGTGAACCCCCTGAGTCTCATTTCTCTGATTACTAAAGCCTTCAGAATTTCTTGTTCAGAATAGTAGCGATAATTATTATATTCATCTCTTTTTAAAGGCTTTAAAATCCCTTTTTCATCATAAAAACGCAAGGTTTTCTTGTTCAAATTAGTAATTTTAGATATTTCTCCAATTGTATATTTAATCCTTTCACTTTGCACCTTATTCACCACCTTTTTTTGATTAGGCTTGCCAGATACTAAAACAATAATATTTTATTTGTTAATTTAAATATATCATTTTTATTACAAAATTCAATATTAGCATACAATCCAAAATAAGGGATTTTTATTCTGGTTTGATGTCATCTATTAGAATGTCCGGTTTCTGCATCAAAAAAACATATATTTTTCATTTTTAATATTTTGCTCTTTCCCCGCCGATATATCTTGTTCTGGTTCTTGCCATTGTTAGATGTGCTTTCCCAATATTTTTAATCTCGCTGCGAATCGGTACAGCAACCTCCTTGAGATGCATACCAATAAATGTATCCCCAATGTCCATACCGGCATCAGCTCTTATGTTTTCTACCATAACCGGATCCTTGAAAGAAGCATAAACAGCTGCAGCAAATCCCCCTCCGGCATGAATGTGTGGAACAACATTTACCTGTTCTAGATTGTACTTTTCTACACATTTTGCTTCAACTACCAAAGCTCTATTGATATGTTCACATCCTTGAACTGCAAGAAAAAGCTTGTTCTTTGAAATCAAAGGTAATATAGACTCTAAAAGGGCCTTAGCAACCTCAAGACTGGATGCCTTTCCAATCCTTTCCCCTAAGATCTCACTCGTGCTGCAACCTATGACTACAATTTGTTCCGGTTCCAGTTTTGCCACAGCCAGAAGTTCTTCCAATGCCTGATAAATATCTTTACGTATCACTCCGAAATTTTCCACATACTCACCACCTGGTTTCTAATTATAATAAATATTTCAAGTGTAATAGCCTTGTTTTTTGTTTTTTGCTTGTTAGTTATAGAAATTTTTGAAAACCATCATCATGTTCATATCCTAATGCTTCATAAAATTTATGTGCTTCCTTCCTTCTATTTTGAGAAACCAGACTAATGTAACCACATTTGTTTTTTATTGCCCAACTCTCCAAATGAAACATAATCTTTCGACCAATTCCCTGTTTGCGGTAAGAAGGAGCCACAATTACATTTTCTATAACCATAAAAGGAGATAATGGTTTGCATATATTCTGACACAAAATTCCCAAAGCAATACCGACTACATGTCCCTTCATATCGGCAACAGCAACATAATAATTGGAATCAAAACTTAGTAATCTAATTTGCTCCAGTAAAAATCCCTTGTCATTATTTAAATCTATAAGCTCTAAGAGTAATTCAAATATTCTTGTTATATCTTTTTCTTCAGCTTTTCTGATAATGCATTCCACTATACCACGACCTTTTTACTTGTAGGATTATCTGTTTAAAACTCAGACATAGCCTGACTAAATTAGTCAGGCTATATCCCATGTTTTTTCTTTAAACTTGACAAAACTTAACACAAAAATAACAATGTTTATTGTTCCGGAGTCCAACCGGTACCGGGACTTTCAGGGAGGGTACTTCCTCCGTCAAACACAATTGATGTCCCTGTAACATAACTTGAGTCATCTGAAGCCAAGAATAAAACAACCTTACCTGCTTCTTCCATTGTCCCCATACGACCCATAGGCACTCCTTCGGCAACTGCATTAAAAATACTATCCGGATCTTCGGGACAGGTGTCAATACAAGTATTACGCATCATTGGTGTGTCCACAACACCCGGTAGAATCGCATTTACGGTAATATTTTTTGTTGCCATTTCCATTCCTAAGGCTTTTGTAAAGGCCATAATCGCACCTTTGGTTAATCCATAAACTGTCATTCCCGGATCAGCAACCATTACACCGGTGACAGAAGCAAAATTTACTATTTTCCCATATCCGTTTTTTAACATATGCGGTAAAGCTGCTTTACAGGAATTCCATGTGCCCTTTATATTAACATTAATATACTTATTAAGATACTCATCATCTACTTCAATAAACAATTTTTGGTCACCTAAAGCAGCTGCATTCACCAAGATATCTATTTTGCCATATTTTTTTGCCACATCATCGTAACATTCTTTTATCCTTTTTGCATCACTGATATCCGCTTTGTAGGCTATTGCCTCATACCCATCTTTGCACAAAGCATCCGCGGCCTCAAATACGTTATCTGAACGACCAACAATTGCAACCTTCGCTCCATTCCTCGCTAAAACCCTTGCAGAGCCGTTCCCCATACCTCTTCCGCCACCTGTTACAATAGCTACCTTCCCATCTACTCTTCCATCTACTTTAGTCATTTTTTAATCTCCTTTCATTAAAATTTATTTATATGAGAACTGATTCTAAAAACTCAATTGCTGATCCTAAAATACGTGCTTTGATTGAATGCTATTATGACCTCAATATACCCACACAACCCTTGGTCAAGATCCGGATCCCCCGTATCTACTAATAGCAATTGGTCTTCTAAAGCTATCAATTTACTGCTGGTAGCAACAACAATAATATTTTCCCTCCCAACCCTTCTTATTATACGTGGGCTTATTTGCTGGTTACCGCGGCCAAACAGATTTCCCTGTCCTCCAATGATAGTAACGACAATCTTCACCTTTTCCCGCGGTTCTTTAATTAGTTCCCATAATTGCATTTCTGATACATCGGATGCTATCAATTGTTTGTTTTTTACTACATCAACTCCCAGCAGGGTATTTGGAAGCCCAAGATCCTCCATTATACAACGAGTTGTACTGCCCGGCCCGATAATATATATGGTATCCTCTTCCATGTTACAAACCACATAGCCTGCCATACCGTATAAATCTCCTTCTTCAGTAGCGCCGCCTGATTTCATGTTTTGCACCCTACTGCCAGACTCCGGTACGTTCATGTAGCCATATAGTTTTGCACTGACTATACCTTGACGGAACAAGTCTTCATCAATATCCATAACTTCGGATTCCTTTAGCCTGTTAATTCTGCCTTCCAAATAGTCTTTTGCAATTAACCCGGCGTTTCGAGGATTGATTGCATAAACGGCGGAATGTATTTTTACACCGGCAGGAATCCCAATTACCGGTATATCATAACCAATGGTTTCACATATATTTCGAGCCGTACCATCCCCTCCGGCAAACATAACTAAATCCACTTTTTCTTCTCGCATTAATTTAACAGCTTCAATTGTATCCTGAGAGGTAGTACGGGCTCCGCTCGGAGAGCCCAATACTATGGTCTCAAAGCCAAAATCCTTAGATTGGTTTTCTCCCATACTATCGCCATATGTGTATATCTTGGGACGTTCCCTCATCTCTGCCAGAACAGATAAAGCATAACCTGCACGAGTCGATGATTCCGGTTTGCCGCCTAGGGCTAAGGCCTTTTCTATAATATCAACACCATCACTACCTTTAAGGCCAACTCTTCCGCCTAATCCCGCTATTGGATTAATAATAAAACCAATCTTTTTCTTGACTAACATATATTCTCATGTCCTTTCGGATAATAGGATAAGTTTTTAAGTTATAATAGTTAAGTCTACTCTTTGTCACGATATTTTTTTACATATTGTCGCCATGTGGAAGCAATTTCATTATAATCATCAGCAAATGCATTGGTAGACTGATGCTTAGAAGCCCTATAAGGTGCTCCTTTGACCATTTCAGGATCTTCATAGCACTCCATAGCTACTTTTCGAAGTACAGCCACATAATAATCTAAATCAGCCTTGCTGTAGCTCTCGCAGGGTTCAGGTGTAAAAGGTTCCGGAACAGTAATCGGATGATGTGATTCCCAAATTTCCGGAATACCATAGTCCACAATTCGATTATTCACATCTTCAATACCACAGCCGGTTTCTTCCTTGAGTTTATCAAAGCTAAAGCGTGTTTGTTCCATTCTTCTCTGTCCAAAATCATAGTGAAGAGTTACTCCGGGAACTTCCTCAAGAATTTTCTTTACTAAATATTGATTATTTAATACAGCAATTACCGAAGCCTCTTTTATTCCGTCCGGTCCAAGGGTGCGAATCCACATATAGGTTCTTAATACAGCCGCTATATTACCATAGAAACTGCGTACTTTCCCTATGCTTTGAGGTCTGTTATAGTCTAAATAATATCTGCCCCCGTCAAATTCCACTGTAGGCACCGGTAAGAACGGAGCTAAAAATTCTCTGACTCCCTGAGCTCCACAACCGGGGCCAAAACCACCATGAGGCGCGGAGAAAGTTTTGTGTAAGTTAAAGTGACAAAGGTCAAAGCCTGCTTCTTTCGCCCTGGCTATACCCAGTACAGCATTTCCATTAGCCTGATCATAAGAACAAATGGCTCCCGCCGCATGTGCAGCTTCCGTATACTCTTTAATTTTAGTGTTATATATACCGGTGTCTTCTGGATTTGTAAAGAAGAAAGCAGCAGTACGCTCTGATAGAGCGGCCTTAAACTCATCTATACTCGGCAATCCATCTTCTTTAGGTAAAAGTGTGATTATTTTGAACCCATTCAGAGCAGGTGTAGCCGCATTAGACGGATGAGTGTGAATTGAAGTGATGATCTCTGAACGTTTAAAATCACCACGGGATCTGTGATAGGCACGTATCACAGAAGCATTGGAATTAACAGCATGTGCGCCACCACCTGGTTGAAAACTGAATTTATCTAAACCTGATATTTCCTTTAGATATTGTTCAGTTTTATAGCATATTTCTAAAGCACCCTGTAGCGTATCAATATCCTGCAAAGGATGGACCTCTGTTATTCCCGGATGTTTTACTGCCAAATGTTCTTGTACCTTTGGATTATATTTTGTGGTGCAGGTTCCATCACTAATTTTCAAGGAATTGTCAGAGCCTAAATTCTGAGCGGTAATCCTATTATAATGACGAACCAGAATAGATTGAGCAACTTCCGGTATGGCCGGAGCGACCTTTCTTTTCAAGGATCCAAGTACCGATACCCCATCTCCAACCAATTGCTGTACAGCTTCTTCAGCTTTAGGTACCAAAACACCCCGTTCACCCGGAACATTCATTTCCATTATTACCGGTTCATCCCAACGCAAAGCATGAAAATCACGAATTTTAATATCTTTTATTTTGGTCATTTTTATCAACCTTTCTTACATAATATTTAATTAGCAACTAACAATAGCTTTCAATGCATAAACCAGTTTATCAATATCCTCTTTTGTATGCGCTTCTGTTACGCAATATTGAGCGCTTTGTCCCAATTCAGGAAATTCCATAGAAAGATCCTTACCACCAAAAATTTTAAATTCAAGTAACTTTTTGTTAATTTCCGAAACAGTTTTTCCGGTCATATCAAAATTAACAACAAATTCTTTGAAGAATGGAGAGTTAAAATTGATTTCAACACCTGGAATTTCAGAAATCTTCTTTGCAGCATATTGTGAACGTTGCATAATAGTTGTCCCTACTTCTTCCATACCTTTAGGCCCCATTGATGCCAAATAGACTCCTGCACAGATTGCCCACAGAGCTGCGTTTGTACCGGTAAATTCCATACCCTGTTCTCTTCTCCCATACATAGTTCTGTCCCAAGCTGTGTAATAAGATACACTAAATTCACCGGGTTTTATAGTAGGGGTATAACCAAAAATCATATCCTTTAAACTATTTATATATTTTTCTTCATCTTTAACAGCAATAAAGCCTGCAACACCACTACCGGCACCCATGTGTATACCTAAACTTTGTATATTACCTACAACAATTGTCGCACCGTAGGTACCCGGAGCTTCCATCACTCCCAAGGAAATCGGATCTACATATACTACATATTCGGCTCCTGCCGATTTAGCCATTTCCCCAATTTCTCTCGCTTGGAATTCTATATTGCCAAGATAGGTAGGATTCTGGATATATACGGCTGCAACTTGGTCATCTAAATTTCGCTTGAGATCGTCAATATCCAACATTCCATTTTGTTTATTGCATTTAATTTGAATAATATCAAGAGCACCACCGGTAGCTTCTATACCCCCGCAATAGTTTTTAACATGAATTAAAAAATCTTTTCCGACTGTTTCAGGCACGAGAATTTTTTTACGACCTGTCAAACGTGAACTTATACGGAAGGCATGGGCAGTAGAATCTATCCCGCATACCTGAGCAACACTCATACAATCCATATCCACAAGTTCTGCCATCATGCTGCAGTATTCAAATACCAATTGACCTTTGGCTACATCCATTGTGCCACTACCGCCATATGATGTAAGCAATTCACCTCGAGAAATAACTTCATCGCAAAGAGCCGGAATGAAATGAAATGCACAACCGGAACCAAGAAAACACAAATAATCAATAGCATTAGCATTCTTGTCAAGAATTTCGGATGTGTGTCTTTTTATTGAATATTCATCTAATAAAGGCTCAGGCAGATTCAACCTGCCTTTAAATTTTAGATCGTCCGGGATGACATCAAAGATATCCATCTCGTCCTTTGCATTGACTTCCTTTAACATCTCCGCCTTAATTTCCGGAACGGAATTTGGGATGTACGGATAAACCGTTTGGACTTTTTTCTTCATGATTATTTCCTCCTTTTTCTTAAATACTCATTAGCTTTAAACACCTTGATTATGACTTTGTTATTTCTTCACATCCTTTCCTTAGGTTCTAAAGTATTTAAAATTTCTCCTACTTATGCAGATTATTACCTTGTGCAATATTAGCCTAAAGCATTCTAGTAATGGAAGGTCAAGAGGTATTTTTGTTTAATGGTATTTCCACTTATTGTAAACAACTTATAAATTTGCCTTTGATTTAAATTCTATTCTTTCACGCTTAATTTATGGTAAAATCCTGTTCCCTGCTTCTAAGCTCGCAACAAACAAATTGGCTGAAAAATTTATTGAACAACCTAATTTTAAATTACAGCATATTTATAGGGCACTTGAAATTATTGCAAAGGAATCTGATTTTATTCAAGCCAAGTTATATGAGAATA
>CAYLIZ010000025.1:14648-16487 GCA_964383985.1 uncultured Alkaliphilus sp.
TGAGAATAAACTTGGAAAAAAATATACTTGTCACGAAATACTTGAAAAACTAAAGGAGATGGACTTTTATGAAGTTAAAGACGAAGGGTATGTTCCAACCTATATTCGCGATGATTTAACGGATGATTTACATGAAGCTTTTAGTTTTAGAACCGACTACCAAATAGTTTCTAAAAAACAGATGAAAAATATTTTTAAGGTAACAAAAAAATAAAAATATTACGCAATTTTGTAGATATAATAAAAAGCTTGAAACCCACTATTTATGAGGGATTCCAAGCTTTTTATTCTTTTTAACCATTAAATATGAGAGATTATTACCTTGTGCAATATTAGCCTAAAGCATTCTAGTAATGGAAGGTCAAGAGGTATTTTTGTTTAATCGTGTTTCCACTTATTGTAAATAACTTAAACTTAGTCTCATTTATTAAAACGATTAAAAAATTTCCTGTCTCCGCCCATCTAAAAAATACATAATCCAATATTTTTAGATACAATAATTAATTTATAAAAACATACCCATTATATCTACAAACCCTACACCAACAATAATGCCTTATTATAAATCGAGTAGAGCAAAATCAATTGCCCGCCCGCACCACCATACGTGAGTCTGTCTAACAATTATTAAAAAATATTTTAAGAAATACAAATTCAAAAAGAATTTTATACTATCTTCGTCGAATATATAATAAAAGGAGTTGAGTTAACAAGAAACATAGAATTAATGTAGTTAGTTGATAATAGATATAATACCATAGAATTAAAGCAGTAGATTTATTATAAAAATAATCTACTGCTTTAAGATTATATTTAAATTCTTTCAATACCATGCAAATCAAAATAAACATTCCTTGCCTTAAAGGGAGAAGGATTAATATATTGTAATTTTACTTTCTCAAAATCAGTTATTCTTTTAGAATGAAAATAGGGTTTTTCAAACCTTAACCTTTCATCCCTTAACCAATCAGGAACCTCTATGTCATGTAATTGGAAATAGTAATCTATTAAGGCTGATACTTTAATCAAATACTTTATTTCTTCATCATTGCAGTTATCTATATCTATTGGTTTATGTAAACTATTTATAAATTCTATATCTTTAGATTTTAATAATTCTAATAATTGATTTATGCTTGTATTCTCATCTGGATACTCAAATAATTCTCTTAAATATCTATTCCCAATCATAACCTAAATCCTCCCCTAAATATTTAATAAAATTTATTTGTCTTTCTCCTAAAAGTGTTAGGGGTATATAGTCTGAAACCATATCTAAAAGCTCTGTTTTAGTAGTAATATTTAAATCTTTGCACAATATATAAGCGTCTATGAAATCTTTAGCTGGCTCCGGTCTAGCTGCTAATACTTTCATAGCTAGCAATTGTTCAGCCTTTGGTTTTAATATTTTTAAATTTGAATATGCTTTATAAGTTTCTTTATCTTCTTTTAAAAGAGATTTTAATGGCTTCTTAATTTCTTCATTTATCCAATCATCAGAAAGATTAAAAGTAAATTTAGTAAGGTCTAATATATTATCCAATAACTTTAAATTAGTTTCACTAAATACACAATCTATATCCTTGGTAGCAGGTCTATTATCATAAACCATAGTCATAATAGAGCCACCGTAAATTGTTATCTCAAGTTGTAATTGATTTTCCTTCAATCGTTCATTAAGATAACCGAAAATCTTAAGCAACTTATCCCTATCCATTAATCCTATATTATTGGATTTAGCCATATTATTCCTCCTAAACGTACTAGACGTAGAATTTGTTTCTATTATAATTATATCATACTAACAAATAGTTTCCTCTTATTACATATAATATAAAT
>CAYLIZ010000026.1:0-16336 GCA_964383985.1 uncultured Alkaliphilus sp.
CAAAATTATTTTTCTAATAATATTTTATCATAAAATTAACTTTATAAAACAAAAACAGCCCTAAAGCTGTTTAGTTTTTTCTTTTCAATATCTATTATTAAGTCTATAATTTTAAATTCCAATCATCTTCGTTATTAACTTTTTGAGTGTTATTGTTTTCTTCTTTTATTTCTTCTAGACTTTGCTCTATTATATACATAGTTTTAGGTAATATTAATTTGACAGGGTAAAACTTTTCTATAATATTTTGCGCTTCCAGTACAGTTTGAATATTTAGTTTGTTTAATAAATATTTTATGTCATTATAGTCTTGTCCTATAAAC
Organism: uncultured Alkaliphilus sp.; assembly: GCA_964383985.1. Taxonomy (GTDB): domain Bacteria; phylum Bacillota; class Clostridia; order Peptostreptococcales; family Natronincolaceae; genus JAAZJW01. The sequence continues at coordinate 324 of CAYLIZ010000026.1, forward strand.
CTTGCTGACATTAATTTCATGGCTAATAAATATTCCGATGTAACTGTGGTAACTTTTAAATTTCCGAACTGAGCAAATTCTACAGTCTCTATTTTTTCATTTACAAAACCTTTTACGCCATCATTTAACCAATCCAAAGGTAAATTATTTTCCTTGGCTATTTTTTCACTAATTTCATTTATAACAGCCTTGGGTTCATATAATGCATCCACATCCTTTGTCATATCCCTAGCCGAATGTACTAAACACATGGAAGCTCCACCGGTTAAAATTATTTCCCCCTGAAACCCTTGTTTTTTTAATTCTTCTCCTAATTTTTTAAGGGCTTTAATCATCATATCCTTTGATAACATATAAAATCACCTATACCCTTTGTAAAACATTTTCATCCACAAAAACATTTCTATGTTTAAATTCCGCCGGAGACTTATACATAAAAAGTAATCTTAATTTTCCACGAGCATTACAGTCAAAATACGGCTCTTTTAAATAATATTCTTTTTTAAATACCCACTCGGGAACATTTATCTGAAAATCGTTAGCTAATTTATGAACTGTGGATGCTAAATATGCTTTTTGTTCTATAAGTATATCATGCTCAGGTTCAATTTCTATCATTTTTGTTCTTTCGCAATCATTTTTCCTATAAAATTCGTCTAAAAAATTTCCAAAACAAATAAAAAAATTTTTACCATTGTAAATATTTTTAAAAACATCATTAATTGTCATAACAATCACCTACTATTTATAATACATCTATGCCTTTACAGTATACTTTTTAATAATCTTTTCTTTCATCTCTTGGAAACCTATTTTTCCGGTTAGGCAATCCTTAATTCTATTTTTTTTTCCTCATTTAAAGCCATTCCTTCTATAGCCATAGATCCGTCTACTTCTTTAATTATTTGCTCTATATCTTTCAAAACTACCACTCCCTTTATCTAAATCCTACTAATATTATATCATAAGTCATAACATGTATGTTTACTTTATTTTATATGGTTTTTTTATTTTGTTCACGGTAATATTTATTTTTTTACATTCCTAAATCCCACCCATCCTCATTTAACATTTCAATCTGCCTAGATAGTTTTCTATTTTGTTCTTTTATTATATCCAATTCTTTTTTAAGTTCTTTATTTTCTGTAACCAAGGTTTGCCATTCACGCAATAGTTTGTCTATGTTGTTTTTAATCTCTTTTTGATTCACGTTTAAATTTTGATATTCATTTTCATTTTTAACTATTATATCGTTTGTTTTATCCACTATAGTATAAATCTTATTAAACTCCACATTTTGCAATTCCTTCATATTTTCTGTCTTGTTAATCACCGTTCTTTCCAGATTCTTCTCCAAATTTTCATGTTTATTGATTACTATTTTTTCTAAATTTTCATGCTGTTCCTCTAGGGAAGATGTTTTATTTTTGCCTATCTTTTCCTGTACCTTTCTCCATCCTTTAAAATCCGCAAGTAAACTTATTCCTATTGCTGCTATAATAGTTGCTACACCTATATCCATTAAATATTCCCCCCAGTCCATATATTCACCTCCTCTATTATAATATAATTTGTCGGACAAGCACAAAAAAAGAATCCCCGGATAAAAGAGTTCTAATTTTTGTAGTATATGTTTACTTTATTGTTTGTTGTGGTATAATATTAATAGAAGTAAGGTAATCGGCATCACATAATGTGATTGCCACAAAGTAGATTAAATTAATTAAACCACTCTGGTGCTAGCAGAGTGGTTATTTCTTTCCTCTTTTGTATCTCTCTATAAGATCTACAATCAAGGAGATCAGCGACATTAACAACATTCCAAACATTATCATTAAAGATATTGCTTGATATGTATTCATCGCACCACCTCCTTTCATCTGAAAGTAAGGTGGCAACCACACCTGCTTTTCCGATTACCTTACACTAATATAATAGCATAAGGTATATGTAGTCACAACTAAGTATCAGTAATATGTCTACAACTCCAAATCCCATTCATCCTCGTCTTCATCTTCCAATATTCTGTCATATTCTTCTTCCTTATTCCTGTTCCTCAATGTTCTCCTAGCCAACTGTACCTGTTTAGATAATTTCTCGTTTTCTTTTAGAATTTCATCGCTTTGATGAATTAAGGTGTTGTTTTGTTCCTTTATTATCCCCAGCTCTCTTTGTAAATCTTTATTCTCTATAACTAATGTCTGCCACTTATCAGATAATTTTTCATTAGATTTTTGCAAATCTTTGTTTTGCCGGATTAAATCATTATTTTGTTGGGCTAAATTATTACCCTGTTGTTTTATTACTTCTAATTCTTTTTTAAGTTCTTTATTTTCTGTAACCAAGGCTTGCCATTCACGCAATAGTTTGTCTATGTTGTTTTTAATCTCTTTTTGATTCACATTTAAACTTTGGTATTCATTTTCGTTTTTAACTACTATATCGTTTGTCTTGTCCACTATAGTATAAATCTTATTAAACTCCACATTTTGTAATTCCTTTATATTTTCTGTCTTGTTAATCACCGTCTTTTCTAAATTTTCATGCTGTTCCTCTAGGGAAGATGTTTTATTTTTGCCTATCTTTTCCTGTACCTTTCTCCATCCTTTAAAATCCGCAAGTAAACTTATTCCTATTGCTGCTATAATAGTTGCTACACCTATATCCATTAAATATTCCCCCCAGTCCATATATTCACCTCCTCTATTATAATATAATTTGTCGGACAGGCACAAATAAAAAAGAATCCCGGATAAAAGAGTTCTAATTTTTGTAGTATATGCTTACTTTATTGTTTGTTGTGGTATAATGTTGATAAGGTAATCGGATTTACGAAGGTGTGATTACCTTAAACAATTAAATTATTATTATAATCACCCTGTTGCAGCAGGAGTGATTATTTTTTTCCTATATCTATATAAATTTTCTAAGTCAATTTAAAAATTTCTTTTAATAATCCACCTTGTTTTGCTTTCGTAGGATATATATCTTTAGATATTTCTAATATACTGTTTTTTATTTCATCCGGAACAAAAACAAGCTCATCACCCTTGTAAGCGGCATTTAAAGCATTCTCCATTAACTTAATACTAAAAGGAATTGAAAAAACTTTATGATCTTTTATATCCACAAAGTTTTCTTCTTTTTCTTCTTCAATTTCATTAAGGGGAAGTTTTAATCCGGCAATAATGTCACCCGGTTTTACTTTAGCATTTATAACCTTATTAATAATAATCTTTATTTTATATGAAGTGATTCCGCCTTTTTTGATTTCCTTAATTGATTCTTTAAGCTCTTTTAAATCTATAATATTAAGATCATGAACAAAATAAATATCTGTGAATATATATTTAAAGGATTCCCGGACCTCAGATACATCTACAAAAATAATAGTATATTCAGTTTTTAAGGTCTCAATTGCCTTAAAGATATCATACCCATTTATATTAAATTGATTTTGAGCATATATATGATAATAATGATCTATTTCAAAAGGTTTTCTTTCGCCTTTTTCCAATAGTTCTAATCTTTTAATACCCCTGTCCCCTTCATCCTGATTAATCCAACATTTTAATCTGTAAAAAGAATTTTCTTTTGTCAAATCCAGTACAGCAACCTTAACTTTTTCACCCGATAGTTGGGTGGCCAACAAATCTATAATTGTTGTTTTACCTTTTTGTTTACACCCTAAAACACCTACAACCTTTTTATAATCATGTGGTGTTTCAGGAACATGTTTAATAATTTCCTTAGTAATAACCTTTGCAGAAGGTTTTTCTGTACTAGTGTTAAACAGTTTTAATCTATTGGAATGAATTTTGTTTTTTTCTGTTTTTGATATATCTCTGCCCATAATTAAATCTATAATTTTTTCCATAGCTATTTCTTCAGAAGAAATAAAATCATGTATTTCTAAATTGTGTAATGTTTTTATAAAATTATCGTCTTTGTTTTCACTGTTAAAAATTAATATAATTCTTGTTTCCTTAGAAACGTTTTTAATTTGTTTTATTTGTTCTAATGTAACAGGATTGTTAATTCTTAACTCTTCATTTAATACTAATAAATCATAGCTAACATTGTTTTCTAATGCTTCTATAATCTCATTCAAATTAGTTGCTTTATCAAATTCAAAATCATATCCATTTTGTTCTTTATATTTATTTAAAATTCTTGTTTCTAAGCTATCATCTAAATCTTCATTAATTGCAAATAATATTTTCAATTTATCACCAACTTTTGTTTGTTTTTATACTTTGAAAGTAAATTTTTTTATGAATATTTTTGTTTTTTAAACCTTTCCCTACATTCCATAACTATCAATTCATCTAACTGTTGACTTAAGCTTATTATTTCTTCGTTTATCGAAAATTTAGTAGCCTTAACTACAAAATTAAGTTTTTCTTTTAAATCATTTATCCTTTCTTGTAATGTTATTTACAACGCCCCCTTTTCTTGATTTTAAAAAATAAAAAAACCTATATTTCAGGTTTTATTAACTTCTTCATTTGCTTAATTTTTAGTAAATATTCCTATCTTTCCCTGCCCCAATTTAGCCCCTCACCTTTAGCTTTTTCTATCATTTTTTCTTTAATATCTTGACTGCTTTCAAGGTTTTCAAGATAGGATCTGGGATAATCTTTATGCCCTAAATCGGGGTTGTCTTCCAGAATTTTTATAGTTTGTAATATCAATTCCTGTTTAGCTTCAAATCTTAATCTTAAATCAAATTCTTTACGCATATTTTGGTATTGATTGTTCAAATTAAATCTTTTTTCTAGGGCCTCTTTTGTGAATATATCCGGCGGATGAAATTTATCGTTATTACACTTTCTACCGTTTGGAAATGTAAATGTAATATTTTTTCGGCTATCTTCCCATCTTACTTTATACCCTAATGTTTCTAATTTATTAATAAAATCTTCTTTTGAAATTGCTGTCTCTTTACAGTTTTTAATTGCAAGAAAGGCCTCGTATTTCCATGATTGTCCTTTCTTTCTAGTTCTATATTCACCGGTGGAAGGATTTTCTTTTCTTGTAAATTTATCTGTTTTAGTATTTGTAAAACTATATTTTAAACCATATTCTTCGCAAAGTTTATTTGAGTATTTTCTAATTTCTCTTAAATCTTTTTCAGAATGTTGCCACTTCTTGCCTGTTTGCATGTTTACACTGTTTACTACCACATGACTATGAATGTGTTTTGTATCAATATGTGTAGTAACTAAAATCTGAAAATCCTTGAATTTTTTATGTTCCAGTAATTTTAGTGTTATTTCATGAGCCATTTCCGGTGTCAAATCTGTTTCATTACTACTATAAGAATGTACAAAATGCTTAAATTGTCTGCCACCCATTTTATTGAACATTCTTTTTGTAAGCAACATTTCATCAAATACTGATGAAGGACTACAATTAATACCTGAAATAAGCTTTGCTTCTGTTTTTTTATTTTGGGTAACATATTTAAATATGGCACTATCTTTTTTGTTAATTAAATTTTTAATTATCACTTCTTCATCATGTTTATTTGTTAAATTATCTACTTTTTCTATCTTTACGCTTCCTACCTTATCATCTCTTGACACATAATTATTTACATCTCTTAAACTTTTTATATTTTGAGGCTTTTTGTAATTGCTTCCTTTTTTCTTTTCAGTATCTATAAAAGATGCCAACTGTATCACCTCTATTTTTTACTTGCTTTTTTTATCAACAAATTTGCTATCTTCCATAGATTGTCTAATTTATTTTTTGTAATTTCCAAACTAACTGTTTCAATTAAACCTTTATGAGATAATATTGTTAATTGATTCAAATTTCTTCCTATTGCTCTTAATTCCATTGCCATAGCTTTAATACCTTCTATTATTACTACTTCTTTATCTAATACTGCCGCCCTAACAAATTCGCTCATTTTATAATTAGTACCTATTAGTTTGTTTTCAATATATTTTAATTCAGTAGGTGTAACTCTGAATGTTATTTTTTCTGTTCTGTGTTCCATTGTTCTAATAACCTTCCCTTTGTCTTTTGTAGTTTTCTTCATGTTTCTTTAGATATGCTAATTTTACGTCTTTATTTGTTAAATTCAGTTTTTGGGTTAAAACTATTAAGACTATACCAAATTTTTTGTAATAGTTTGTATTAGAAAATCTTGATAGATAATATAGACAGTTGAATATATCTGTCAGGTTTTTAAAAGTGTAATTATCTGCTTCTTCAATATTTTCTAATTTTATGTTTCTTTGGTTTCCAATGCTAAAATAAAAGTGCCATATATCTGCCAGCTCGTCTAATAATCTTTCATCCGGCTCTGAGTCTTTTGTGCTCCAGTGTTTAAAACATCTTGTGGCATTAGCCAACTCGCCAATCTCTACTAATAACGCTAATTGGGTTTGTTTGAGTAATTCTTTTTCATTTATATTTAAATTATGCTTTTCTAGTATATGTTTATCTAATTTTGCCTGCATTTCATATAATTTTTCTAGGTTCATGGTCAATTGTTCCTTTCTTACATTTCTATTTCCCACTCATCTTCGTCTTTTTCTTGAAATTTACACTTTTCTCCATTATCGTAGCGTTCGCAACCTACTCTATCGCCGTCAATTCCACACCGATATAAGCTTTTGAAAGCATCGCAGTCTTTATCTTTGTCATCATAATTTAAACTGTCTTCAATGCATTTCTGCAAAAGTTGTTTATATTCACCGTGCCTGTCTGTGTACCTACAAAATTCGTATACTATTTTTTCGCGGTTTTCTGGTGTATCATGAGTATTGATAATCATTTTTATCTTCCTTTCTTTTTTGTTTTTCAATATCTTTTTTAGAGGGTTCGGGATACTTCCCGAATATTAATAAATGGAATAGGGCTGTCCAAGCCCTATTTCATCTATTTGGAGGGCGAAGTCCGACAAGTAGGAATCTTGCCGCCTCCAAAAGAAAGGTATCCGTTTTTAAAAGGAAAGTATTTTACCCTAAAAAAAGATAATGGTTATTGAAAAAATAAATAAAAAAAGACTCTAAAAAGATAGAATCCACTTTGTTTTATTCGCCTTTTTTTCTCTAATTATTATATCTTGAAAAAATAGGTGTCCAAATTAATGTTTTACATTTCCAATTTCCATTCATCTTCATCTTCTGAGTCTAATTTTTCATTAAGTTTGTTTTTTTTATTATATAAAGCATTACTTTCTTCAAGATAGCCTTCTTGTGCAAGGGTAGTTGGTAGTTGACCTTCATCTGCATTGTTTTCTTTGTCCTCTGCATTATCTTTTGAATTTTCCATTTGTTTTTGTAATGATTTTTCCAGTTCCTTGTTAATACAGCGCAGTAAATCATTATAATCTTCAAGTTTAGGATATCTTACTTTTACTTTGTAATTGTCTTTATATTTCCTTTCTATAGCTTCCGCAGCTGATATACCGGCTCTATCGTTATTTAAGCATAGATGTATCTCTTTAATGTTTTTATTATCTTTCAAAAATTGTTTTAGTGCCATATCTGATGTTCCGCCTAATGATAATGCATTATATTTAAATTCTTTGTCCTTACCAAATTCAAGTTTATAAAGAGTTAAATAGCTCATGATCTCTATTGGTGATTCAAACACATATACCCTGTCGCTATCTTTATTAGTTAAATTAAAGGAATAGGACTTATTTGAATTTTTAGTTTCTCCTTTAAAATTAAAAAACGTATTAGTCCCCCTCAGGTTTGCATATCTCGGCACCTTGTCCTCATCATAACCAACAAATACACAATTCCTTTTTTCATCCTCATAAAGCATTTTGTTATCTATAAAATTTTGTATTATACCCATGTCTATTCCCCTGGTTTTAGTTAAATATGCTATCATATGTTTATATGTGCTATTTTTCTTCGGCAATATAAAATCCTTCTTAATTTCCTTTTTTTCTTTTTCAATATCCATTTTAAATGACCTAATATCTTGGCTCTCATAATTACTGCCCAGCAACCTTTTCATTGCATCTACCCATGTTTTGTTTTCTAAAAACATTACCAATTGTATTGGTCCCCCACCTCTATTTGCAGAAAAACAATTCCATCTGTTTTTAATAGGGTCAATACATAATCCTCCATGTCCTTCTACTTTTATTGTTTTACCGGCTTTTTTAGTATTTAAACCCAAAGTGTTTACATAATCCATTATGCTGACATTATTTGCTTTTGTAATTTCTTCATCTGTAAATCTTTTAACCGCCATTATATTACCCCCTTATAACAAAATTAATATTAAAAAAGAGGAAAAAGCCAACAATATAAGACTTGTAATTATTGGCTCAATAAAAAGGGAGGATTATTATATCAAAAAAAACAAACAAGTAAATATATCTTTTTACTTGTTATGTAGTAAGCTGTTGTTCATGTGGTAGGCTATCATTATGCTTCCAGATCCCACTCATCTTCCCAATGTTCAGCTTCGGTATAATTAAATGAATCCTCTGAATTGTTTCTATTTAGTTGATTTTTATGCACACTTACTGTTCCAGTTCACAATTATTATCTAACTCATTTGCTGTTTCTAATATTGAAATATATTTTTCAAGTTCCTCTTCAATATATTTAGTAACCATAGTTGTTAACATGCTTGGATTGCCATTTTTAAAATGATAATCAGAAAAACAATCATAATATTTTTTTCTATCTTGAAATTTAATATTGATTGGAGGATAACCTTCTTTCATTAATTCCAAGTTTAGAAGCAATCTTCCCGTTCTTCCATTACCATCTATAAAGGGATGTATTTCCTCAAATTTTAAATGAAACAAGGATACTTTTTCAACTACATGTTTTCCCTTCATATCTTGATTATATTCGTTTATCAACTGCTCCATTAAAACCGGAACAAGATAAGGCTGTGGTGGCTCATGCACTGCTCCTAAAATTGTTACCGGAATACGTCTATATATTCCTCTATGTTGTGGTTTGTCCATTAGTACTAATGTGTGAATATCTTTAATTATCTTCTCTGATATGTCTATCTTGTCTTTAACTAGTTCTTTAATATAATAAAATGCATCCTTGTGTCCCACTGCCTCCAAATGATCCTTAAGTGGTTTTTGGTCTATTGTTATTCCTTCCTTTAAAATTAAAGCTGTTTCTTGAAGTGTAAGGGTATTGCCTTCTATAGCATTTGAATTATAGGTGAAATTTATTAAAAATTCTTCCCTTAATCTGCGCACTTCCCTGTTTGTTAATGGCCTGTATTTATTTAGTTTTGATTTTAATTTTTCAATTTTAAGAAACATAATATAATCTCCCTTATCTCTCCATTTCCCAATCATCTTCATGATCCTTGTATTTTTCTGTTATTCTGTGTTTTAAAATCTCATTTTCCTTTTCTAGTTTAAAGACTAACCCTTTTAATCTCCTGTTGTCGTCAATTAAATTTTCCCAACTGTGGACAAGTTTATTTACATTATTCCTGACTTCCCTCTGATCCAAACTTAAGTTTTCATATCTTCCCTCGTTTTTATTTAAAACTTGAGCTATCCCGTCCACCTTAGAATATAAGTCTTTTGTGTTTTTGTCCACACATTCAATTTTTTCAGAAACTATATTTTTTATTTCATTATGCTGCCCCGAAAGGGTAGTGTTGTCTAATACTCCCACTTTTTTGGCTATGTCATTATAACCTTTTTTATCCGACCACACACCAAAACCTATTGCACCTATAACCCCTATTACACTTCCTACAAGACCCCACAATGCATCCATTATAGCTCCACCCCAATTCAATAATTTCACCCCCTATTATATAATATTGAAAAAGAAAAATGTAGTATATTGAATAAATTATTCTACTTCAAATTCTTCTGCATTTTCATTTTCGTGCTCTTGCGAGAAATGCTTTTCAAGGAGTTCGCCAATAAGTTCCTCTATTTCGTTTATGCTCTGATTCTCATTGAAGTACTTTTAAAAAATGTTATTGACAAACCTTGTTGAAAATTTTGGCTTTCTACTTTTCTTCACCCTGTCGAAAAACTTGCCTGATAAAACCGCATGAACCTTATCCTGGTTAAAATTTCTGTTTTGTGACATAGTTTTCAGTGTCTCGGATTTTTTTAAGTCTACTTTGAATCCATGGCTTTCTAATATGTTTTCCACCGTTTCTTGTTCATCCTCGTTTAGAAATGACAGATTTACCCCTGCCATGAAAGGTATTTTGTCTGCATCAACTTTTTGTTTTAATTCACCTGTTAATTTATCTATTCTTAAAAGCCTTGATACCATTCTTGGGGAAAGATCGTATTTATCGGCTACTACATCTCTGGTATTTTTGTTTGGGCCAAATTGGCCCAAATCAGAGTTTTCCTGTAAATCATCAGTGTTTGACAGCATTTCAATTTCGTTTATTAGATCCGTCCTTCTACCTTGGTTTTTAATTGCATTATGCCTTTCTGTAAGTATTCTTGCTTTCTCTGAATGGCTTAATTCTGAAAAAGACCTTTGTATTAAATTTGTTTCTGTAACTATCAGCATTGCTTCTTCATCTGTTAAATTTTCTTTTATAACCACCGGCACCTTTTTTAGACCCGCTAATTTTCCTGCATTTACTCTATTGTGTCCTGAAAGTATTTCGTATGTATCATTCTTTAATTTTCTGACTATAAGCGGAACTATTATTCCATGCTCTTTAATGCTTTCTACCATATCATCTAATCGCTGCCCTTCATATAATTTAAAAGGATGATTTTTAAAAGGAATTAAATCTGAAATATTTAATTCTATTGTTTCCCTATCATTTGTTTCATCTACATTATTTTCATCTTCATCAATTCCGAACAAATCGTTTAAATTGATGGTGTCCGTTTTTAATATGTTTGGTTTTGACATATCTATATATCACCCCATTCCTTGGCAAAATCTTTATATGCTTTTGATACCTGATTTTTAGGTTGATATTCGATTATAGATTTTTTATGTAAAATTGATTCCCCCGCCTTTACTGATATTGGTATCATACTTTCAAATACTTTTATGTTAAGGTTGTACCGGTCTTTAATACACTTTGTGCTTTCGTTTATTGCCTTAACCATTTCTTTTGACAGGTTGGTTCTTTTGTTTAACATTGTAATTAATATACCGTCTATTTTTATATCCGGATTCATTCGCTTTTTAATTAAATTAATGTTTTTTACCAAAAGTCCCAACCCTTTAGCCGAAAGATATTCGGGAGTGACGGGGATTATAACACTATTGCAGGCAGCTAAAGCATTAATAGTAAGGGTCCCTAAAGATGGCGAACAATCTATTAATATAAAATCATAATCTTCTTTTATTTTATCAATAATTGATTTCAATATTGTTTCCCGGCTCATTACATTTACCAATGTCATTTCTATTCCCGCTAAATCTAAAGTAGATGGTATTATATCTAAATTGTTTTTAACATTAATTATGTAATCCTTTTTTGTTTCCCTTTCTTCTATCTCGTCCAGCATTAAAGTCTGTATATTTGCTTTATTATCTGTTTTTATCCCTGAAGCAATTGATAAACTTGATTGTGGATCAAAATCTATTAATAATACACTCTGTCCGTTTTCTGAAAGTGCATACCCTAAATTTAGGGCAGTTGTTGTTTTCCCTACTCCGCCTTTTTGGTTTATTATTGCTGTTATTTTTGACATTATAAAATCCTCCTAACCAATATATTTCAGAACCGTTTTGCTATAGTTCCGGTGCCCATTCATCTTCTGATTCAGAAGGCTCCGGACTTGATTCCGGATCCGGCTCCTGACTTAATTCTAAGCCGGTTTGTTTTGATTCTCTTGTTTTGGTAAAATATTCGTTATCAAATATTTCTAATTCTGATAAGTCGCTTGTTACAGTACTCATAATCGCTTTATAGCCTTGTCTTATCTTTTCAAAATCATCCCAAGCATACCTTTTCTGCTCTAAAACATCAAAGACTCTTTCTCTGAAATTATGTTCTTCAGCTTCAACAATAAATCTGTCATAATCCCTGTTTCCAAGTTCTAAATGTTCTTCGGTATCAAAATAAATTGTAACTAATATTTTGGCCATTACCCAGTCCCCCTTTTTTAAAAAATAAAAAACAGACTAAATTTAGCCGGCCTGTTATAAATCTTATTATGTTTGTTTGTTTGACATGCTTATACTTATTTAGCAGGTAGTTATTTTTTATGTGTCCTTATAAGAGCATACCCCAAGTTACATTGAGTCCCATCCATCTAGTCCCAAATCCTCCGCCCCATTTTCCTTTGTTAACTACCTTCCATGTCCCTATCGGTGATGGTGTGCTCAGCTTGCCACTGGCAATCGGATATTTATTTATTAGTTCATTGCCATTTAATAAATAAAGTCGATTTTCGGAAACATCTATTAAAATTTTTATATCTTTATAATCCGGATTTTCCATGAGCATCATATTTTCCCATGCAATATATTCCATGTATTCACTATATCCCAGAACCTCCTCGTCACTGCTATGTAATTTGTCTTTTAGTAAATCTATATTCTGTCCAACAAACAAAATAATCACAATACATAAAATAGATACTGATAATAAAATTCCCCTTTTGAACATTCTATCCCCTCCACATTAAATTATATGCAGAAGGACAATCTGTACATAACAAATAAAATACATTTTTTTATAACCTGATCCGGTTTTTATAATCCAACCCGAAATCGAGATAGCCAAATTTCCTATAATCCATTTTTACAAATTTCCTATCCCTAACTGTGAGGTTGCGTAAAATAAGTTAACACTAACACCCTATAGAACATTATTATATTAAAGCTAATAATTTTCTATTGTATTTTACAATTTTGTTCAGCCGGATTTATTTTTGTGTCAAATTGTATATGTTTATTTTTATGTACAATTACTATGATTAGTATAGACTTTAAGAGTAAAAATAAATTGTTTTAATAATACATATTTTTTCACTATAAGCCTAAAAATATAGTTGTATGATTATTGACAATTATATTTAGGCAGGAGTGATAGAGTGAAAGTAAAAAATTGTATATTAATAACTATAATATCGGCATTATTGCTTTGTTCGGTTTCATGTAATTTTAAAAAGATAGGGGAAGTGCCGAAAAAAGATATAAAAAACATCGGAACTCAGACAAATACCTCCAGGATAAAGGATAGCATTAATAATGCTAAACTTAACTCCCCTGATGAATCTAGACCCATTACCAACCTGCCTTGGGAAAGCGATTTAAAATTTATAGAGGCACAGAAAAAAAATGATACCGATGTACTATTGGCGGCTTATGTTACTGTTTTTAAAAAAACCTTACCGGGGGAGGAATATAATGTACATCTGGCGGCTGATTCCCTTACCGGAATAGTTGTGTCGCCCGGATATATATTCTCCCAAAACAATAGCATAGGTCCATATGTAGAATCTAAGGGATATAAAAAAGGTCGCACCTATGTGGGTTCCCGAGTGACAACTACCACCGGTGGGGGTGTATGCAAGATTGCTTCTACATTATATAATGTATCGGTACTCAGCAATATGGAAATTATTGAAAGACATAACCACGGCATGCCGGTTTCTTATGTCCCTTACGGCCAGGATGCTACTGTTGCCTACGGCATTAAGGATTTTAAATTTAAAAATAACAATAATTTTCCAATCCTCATTTGGGCAAAAGGTATAGAAAATAAGCTATATATTGCTTTTTACGGCAAAAAAAAGCCGCCTAAAGTAGAATGGCAGCATAATATTTTAGAAACAAAAAAGGCTCCTAAGGAATACAAAATAAATCCTAATTTAGAAGAAGGTGGAGAGAAAATAATCATCGAGGGCATGGATGGAGCAAAGGTGGATTCCTATATAATAATAGAGCATTTAGACGGTACCGTGGAAAGAAAAAATTTTGGAATTAGTTTTTATAAACCCATGCCCTATTTAATCGAAGTGAAAAACAGGTCATAAAACGGTTTTTTGTTTTCAAATCGCTAAGAGCCATTACAAAATTTCAAAAGCTATTCATTTTGTAATATATCAAATATTTTAAGATGCAAAAAAATCTCATAAAATTGAATACTTATAATTTCAATAAAGCTTTAGCATTTTCACCGTTTACGAGAGCCTGCTCTGATTTACTTAAGCCCGAATCAGCGATTTCTTTAATATATCTGTTCATAGATATTAAAGGATAATCGCTCCCGAATAATACCTTGTCCAAAACCCCTATATCCTTAGCCACTTTATATATCTTTTTATCATATAAAAAAGGCGATGCCGCTGTATCATAATATACATTTTTATTTTGTTTGCGTATCTCCGGCATCAATTCATAAAACAACAGACCCCCGCCCCAATGGGCAAATATCACTTTCAAATCCGGAAAATTATGCGCAAATGCACTAGCCTTTACAGCAGTAGTGTCGGTTTTTCCACAGTAATGGTGCCCAACAGCCTCATTAGTATGAATAATTACAGGTAAATCTCGTTCTATGCATGCATTAGATAGATTTGACATCTCCTTTAGGTCAGATATATCAAAACCTTGTCCGTATGGCATCAGCTCTCCAATTCCTGTCAATCCCATGTCCACACATCTATCTATTTCCTTCGGTACCTCATCAGATATAGGAACCAGTATCATAAACCCAATGAGCTTATCCGGAAATTTTTTAACAGCATCTGCAACATAATCATTGGCATATTTACATAATCCCATATCTCTGAAAGCAAAACCGAATATAACAGCCTTATCCACTTCAGCCCTTTCCAGCTCTGCAACAATATCCTCCGCGGTAGCAAATTTATTTACCGGACTTTCGCTCAAAAGCCTAAAATATGGCTCCCTCTCTGCTATCTTTCTCCAATCCTTTATAATATCCGGCGGTGTCACATGAACATGAAAATCTATCTTCATAAAATCACCTCCCATAGTTAATATATCTAATATATCATATTTATTAAATTTCCGGCGGAGGATTTTTGATTTTTTATGGAGGTAAAAACGTGATAAGAAGAAGCAACCGGTAAAGTGCCTTTTATTCAAAGCAGAGCAACTACTCCCGTATTTCTTCTTACCGGAGCTGTAATGATAATCGGTGTACTTATACCATTTTCGGCATTTGGTGCAGCAGTTGGATTGCAGCCGTTGCCGCTATCATATTTCCCTTGGCTCATAGGTATACTTTTGGCCTATTCTTGGTCAATCCAAGTAGCCAAGAATGCGTATATTAAAAAATTTAATACCTGGCTGTAATTCGTGCTGCAATTCGTTTAACATAGAAAAAACTTTACTTTATATCTTTTAAAGTGTAAAATAAAGGTAGGAAAGAAATGAAAATATGCTAAAACATGTTAGTACATTACATAGAAAAGTTAAAAAATTGAACGCAGAGAAAAACAATTAAAAGGGGAAAATTAAGAATGACAAATGAAAAGTTATTTAAAATGATGGAAAAAATGTATAACGAGATGCAAGAAGGATTTAAGGAAATAAGCAATGAAATAGAAGACTTCAAAGAGGAAACAAGTGCAAGATTTGAGGAAACAAATGCAAGATTTGAGAAAACAGATGCAAGATTTGATACATTAGAGTCCAAGATAGATAATATTAGTAATAAGATAGATGATGTTGAAACAAACAATGCAAATAGACATCTTACATTTATAGAACAAATTAATGATATGAAATCTGATATAACAAGAATAGAAATCAATACTGCTGATAATTGGAAAGATATTGCCAAGCTGAAATCTATAAAATAAAAAAACAGCTATTTCTAAATTTAAAAAATATTTACAAAAAATAAGGTGTCCAATCCGAGATAATAGCTTTTTATCTTAGATTGGACACAGATTATTTTACACTGCTTATTTTATGTTTTTTTTTGAAATTCAGGCGCTTACCTAGATAAGTGCCTATGCTATTTTTTTGTATTCAAACCGGATTACATCATTGGCATTCCGCCGCCCATGCCACCACCCGGCATCATCGGCTCTTCTGTTTCAATATCAACCACAGCACCTTCTGTTG
>CAYLIZ010000027.1:0-4987 GCA_964383985.1 uncultured Alkaliphilus sp.
GTTCCTATACCTTCGTTTGTGAATATTTCTAAGAGTATAGAATGAGGCTTTCTACCATCTATAATATGTGCTCTCTCAACCCCACCTTTTACTGCATCAAAACAGCATTTTACTTTGGGAATCATTCCGCCACTTATAATACCATCATCTATATACTTTTTTATTTCCCCTGTTTTAATTTGGGAAATAACTGTAGAGCTGTCGTTTTGATTTCTCATAACTCCTTTTACATCTGTGATTAAAATTAACTTTTTGGCGCCCAATTCTGCCGCTAAACGTCCCGCTACCTCGTCCGCATTGATATTAAATGTCTCTCCTTTATTTCCGTAGGCTATTGGAGAAATCACAGGAATATATCCTTTATTTATAATAGTATTGATTAAATCAATATCTACTTTCTCTATTTCTCCTACCAAACCAAGTTTGGCATCTTTTTGTTTTGCTCTAAAGGTACCCCCATCTTTTCCGCTAATACCTATGGATTTTACACCATTTGTATTTATACACGAAACAATTTCCCTATTGATTTTTCCAAAAAGAACCATTTCTGTAATTTCCATAGTTTCTTCATCTGTTACCCGCAAACCATCTATAAATTCAGCTTCCTTGCCTAATCTTTTCATTAAATTTGTAATATCCGGACCTCCCCCATGTATTATTACCGGATTCATTCCAACAAATTTCATAAGCACTATATCCTTGATAACACTGTGTTTTAATTCTTCATTTATCATAGCGTTACCACCGTACTTTATTACAACTATTTCATTGTGAAATGATTTGATATAGGGCAAACTTTCTATTAGTACATCTGCCTTTTTACATGGTGATAAGTTCATATTTCCCCTCCTAAAATCAGATTCTTCGCTTCGCTCAGGATGACATAAAAATTATTCAAAATGACATAAAAATTGCTTAAGATGACATAGAAATTATTCAGAAAGACATGAAAATTGTTCAGAGTGACATGAAAAATATATCTTCTTATAATAGCTCGACAATGTACTAAGATCTGTACGATCCATTAATTTTTACATAATCATACGATAAATCACAACCCCATCCCCTGGCTTTTTCATCGCCATTTTTCAGATCAACGATTATTTTCAAATCTTTTTCTTTCAAAAATTTTTCTATATATTGTTCATCAAAACCCGTTCCCTTACCATCTTTTATAATTTTTATCATATCCCCTTCTTTACCTAAAAAAACCTCAATTTCATCTATATTAAAATCTGATTCCGAATAACCGATACTGCATATAATTCTTCCCCAATTGGCATCTTCACCAAAAAAAGCAGTTTTTACTAAATTAGAATTTAAAATACTTTTAACAACTTTTTTTGCATCCATAGAAGATTTAGCATTAATTACTTCAACTTCTATAAATTTAGTAGCTCCCTCTCCATCACGTACTATAGATTTAGCCAAATATTCATTTACATAATAAAAGGCCTCTACAATTTTTTCTACTTCGGGATGTTTTTCATCAATAATAACATTTCCTGCCATACCGTTTGCCATTACACTAACCATGTCATTGGTACTTGTATCTCCATCAACAGTAATCATATTATAGGTTTTATCTACTACATTATTTAATAATTTTTGTAAGAATACCTCATCTATATTAACATCAGTCGTAATAAAAGCCAACATAGTCGCCATATTTGGCTCAATCATACCGGCACCTTTGGCAATTCCTCCTATTGTAACTTCCTTTCCATCTATATCTACTGATACTGCTATATTTTTAATACATGTATCGGTAGTAAGAATTGCTTCGGCAGCTGCCCGCCCCCCTGCGTAACTTAAATCATCAGCTACTTTTTTAATACCATCTAATATAATTTCCATAGGCATGAGAACACCTATAACACCTGTAGAAGCTACTAAAACATTCTCTGAAGATATATTTAATTCATTGGCTGTTGTTTCTGCCATTGCCAGAGCATCCTCATAACCTTTTTGCCCGGTACAGGCGTTAGCATTGCCACTATTTATAATGATTGCTTGAATTTGAGCATCAGTAATATTCCCTTTACACAACAATATAGGAGCTGCACATGCTTTATTTGTAGTAAAAACTCCCGCTCCTTTTGCCAATACATCGCTTACAATTAGCGCCATGTCCTTTTTATCTCTTTTTAGCCCTACATGCAGGCCGCTTGCTTTAAAACCTCTAGGTGAAGTAACATCTCCATCAAAAATTTTAAAATTTCCCATATTTATCCTTCCCCTTTGAGACCAGGGTGAGACCAGGGGGACGGTTCTCCTGGTCATTAATGACCAGTGAGAACCGTCCCCACTGGTCTTCCACTGATCTTCT
Organism: uncultured Alkaliphilus sp.; assembly: GCA_964383985.1. Classification (GTDB taxonomy): domain Bacteria; phylum Bacillota; class Clostridia; order Peptostreptococcales; family Natronincolaceae; genus JAAZJW01. Next base: position 2,330 of record CAYLIZ010000027.1, read on the forward strand.
TTTCCTGGTTCCCTTGATTCTCCTGATTGTTTCCTTAGCCGTTTAAGGCCATATAGGTAGTTGTTGCAACCCCTCGCCAATATCAAAACCAAACATTAAATTCATATTTTGTACCGCCTGACCCGCTGCCCCTTTAACTAGATTATCTATGGCACTTATCATAATAATAGTATTAGTTCTTTCATCTATTTTAAAACCTATGTCACAATAATTAGAGCCATAAACCGCCTTTGTTTGTGGATATTCTCCCTCTTCTAATATCCTTATAAACTGTTGGTTATTATAATAATATTCAAGTGTATCTTTAATTTCTTTTGTTTTTACCATTTTATTGTTCGCTATATAGATAGTACTTAAAATTCCTCGTGTCATAGGAGCAAGATGAGGCGTAAACTGTACCATGACTTCTTTTCCGGCCGCTATAGATAATTCCTGCTCAATCTCTGCTGTATGCCTATGCGTGCCTATGCCATATGCTTTAAAGTTCTCATTGCATTGTGAAAATAGATTTGCATCCCTGATAGACCTACCTGCACCTGAAACTCCTGATTTTGAATCTGCTATTATAATATTACTATCAATAAGTCCTTCTTTTAATAATGGATATGTTGGCAAAATAACGCTGGTAGGATAACAACCCGGATTTGCAACTAGATCTGTTTTGCTAATTTTATCACTATAAATTTCACTCAGCCCGTATACTGCCTTAGCTAACAATTCTTTTGCTTCGTGTTTTGCAGCATACCATTCCTCATAGGTGTCAGCATTTTTTAGCCTAAAATCAGCGGCAAGATCTACAACTTTTTTATTCTTTTCCAGCATTTTTTTTACTAATCCCTGGCTTAATCCATGTGGTAAAGCAGTAAAAAGTACATCTATTTCGCCTAATACTTCATCTAAATCCTCTTCAAAATTTACAGAAATACATTTATCGTCTACTATGTTTTTGAAATTAGGATAAACCTTGCTATATTCCATAGAAGCATAACTCCTAGAATCTAAAAAACTTATATCTAATTTGCTATGTCCGGAAACTAACCTTACCAGTTCCCCCCCTGCATATCCTGTTGCTCCTATAATGCCTGCTTTAATCATGTCTTCACTCCTTCTTTTTTTAAGCAGGCGACCAAAGGTCGCCCCTACGGACTGACACAGAGGGACAGTTATTACGCAATCCGCCATCCCTGCTGTGTCGCCAAATAATATCTAGTCGAAATTTATTCCTACTATCTCCTGGGCAAACAGAGTCGTTTGCCTCTACAAAAGTTCTTCACTACGTTCAGGATGACATTTTTAATAATTATACATCAAGATTAATAATTATGCAACATCTTTTTTGTTTTTTGCAAAAAAACGAAAGGACGTCAAACTGTGTGAAAATGCATTTTTGTCATTCTGAGTACAGCGAAGAATCTGTATTTTAATCTGTTTGAGACCCCCTCGCTTCACTCAGAATGGCGATTGTTACACAGTCTGACATCCCACTTTTTATTCCCTATATTATATCTGTTTTATAACTGCATCTGTAAATTCAGTGGTGGATAATTTGCCGCCAGCATCTACTGTACAACTTTCTTTATCTTTGAGTACATTTTCTAAAGCTTTTTCAATTTTAGACGCTGCCTCGATTTCACCTATATGTTTTAACATCATCGCACCGGAAAGTATGGCTGATGTAGGATTTGCTATATTTTTGCCTGCAATATCAGGAGCCGAACCATGTACAGGTTCGAACATAGCAAAATTATCCCCTATATTAACACTAGGTGCAAACCCTAGTCCTCCTATCAAACCTACACCCAAATCAGATAAAATATCTCCATATAGATTTGGTGCCACAATAACAGAAAAGTTTTTCGGATTCATGACCATCTTCATTGCCATGGCGTCTACAATTACATTCTCAAATTGTATATCCTTATAGTTATCGGCCACTTCTTTACCTACCCTCAAGAATAATCCATCAGAAAGTTTCATAATATTTGCCTTATGTACAAGAGTTACTTTGTCTCTTTTTTCCCGTTTTGCAAATTCAAATGCAAAATTACATATTTTCAGACTAGCATCCCTGCTTATTATTTTAACACTTTCTGCTACATCATCAGTAACCATATATTCTATTCCTGTATATAATCCTTGTGTATTTTCCCGTATAACAACAAAATCCAAATCTTTATATAAAGAATCTATGCCATCAAAAGATTTTACAGGCCTTATGTTGGCAAATAATTTAAAGCGCTGCCTTAGTGCAATATTTATACTCCTGAAACCTGTACCAACCGGTGTTGTAAGTGGGCCCTTTAAAACGATTTTATTTTTTTCTATGCTTTTTATTGTTTCGTCCGGCAATGGATTGCCATATTTTTCGTATGTTAAAAATCCTGCCTCTTGATTATCCCAGTTGATTTTAACGTCTGTTGCTTCTATTATTTTAATTGTTGCATCTATGATATCTTTTCCTATTCCGTCTCCATAAATTAAAGTGACTGTTCTATTCATGATTTTCCTCCTATGGTTCAATATAAACGGGCGACCAAAGGTCGCCCTCATTATTTTTGCTTATTGTTTATAGGGCAGACACGCGGGTCTGCCCCTACATGTTTCTATTATAATAATATTGTAGGGAAAGCTTTTGGCCTCCCGCTAGTCGTTTCGGGC
>CAYLIZ010000027.1:5087-16027 GCA_964383985.1 uncultured Alkaliphilus sp.
CTTTTGGCCTCCCGCTAGTCGTTTCGGGCGATTAGAAATCGCCCCTACATTATGTTTTAAGTTTCGGGCAATTAAAATCGCCCCTACATTATATTTTAAGATTTCAGGCGATTAAAAATCGCCGTTACATTGTGTTTAAGAGTCCTCCGCTTTTTAGTATATCAGCATGTCTTTCTGTTATATCTATGTTTGTAATATATTGTAGGTTTTTCGTTTTATTTAAAACTACCATTTCACATGAATCTATACCGGAAAGAACGTCTTGGATTTCTAATTCGTCAAAAACATCTATGGTTAAGTAATCATCGTTATCCTTAAATGTCAATGGTATAATCCCATTATTTATAAGGTTGTTTTTGTGAATTCTTGCAAAAGATTTAGCTATAACAGCTTTTATGCCTAAGTATAATGGCGCTAGGGCCGCATGTTCACGGCTAGACCCTTGCCCATAATTTAATCCACCAACTATTATGCCACCGCCATTTTTTTTGGCATTTGCTGCAAAATCCTTATCAACCTGGCTAAAACAAAATTCGGATAGATAAGGTATATTTGACCTATATGGCAGCAATTGTGCATTTGAAGGCATGATATGGTCCGTAGTGATTCCATCCCCGACTTTTATTAAGATTTTCCCTGTAATTAAATCTTCTAATGGTTTGTTCTTGGGGAATGGTTTTATATTTGGCCCACGTATTATTTCTACATCCTCGCCTTCTTCAACCGGTTCAATTATTAAATTATCATTTATTAAAAATGTATCCGGAAATTCTATGTTTAAATTTACATCTTCATCAAAATCTTCTTCCGATGCAATATAACCTTTTATCGCTGACATGGCTGCTATTTCAGGACTCGCTAAATAAACATCTGCAGTTTCTGTACCACAGCGTCCTTTAAAGTTTCTGTTAAATGTTCTCAATGAAACCCCGCCGGTACTTGGCGCCTGCCCCATACCTATACAGGGCCCACAACCGCTTTCCAGTATTCTTGCACCGGCATCTATCATTTTGGCTAATGCTCCATTCTTAGATAGCATAGTAAGCACCTGTTTAGAACCGGGGGATACCACTAAGGAAACATTTTCATTTACAGTTTTTCCATCTAATATATTGGCAACCTTCATTAAATCCATATATGACGAATTTGTACAGCTACCAATAGCTACTTGGGTAAGTTTAGTGCCTCTAACCTCTTTTGCAGAGACTACTGCGTCCGGAGAATGAGGACAGGCAATCATTGGCTCTAATTTGTCCAGGTCTATATCTACAATCTCATCATATACAGCATCTTCATCTGCTGATAATGGTATATAGTCCTTTTCTCTACCCTGTGCTTTTAAAAAGGCCAAGGTATTCTCATCTGATGGGAAAATTGAAGTTGTTGCTCCAAGTTCCGCACCCATGTTGGTTATTGTACCTCTTTCCGGCACTGAAAGACATTTAACACCCTCTCCTGCATACTCAAATACTTTATTTATTCCGCCTGCAACTGTACATTTTCTTAATATTTCTAAAATTATATCTTTAGCACCGGCATAACCCCTCAGTTTTCCTTTTAAATTCACCTTGACAACTTTAGGGGTTTTTATAAAATATGCCCCCCCTGCCATAGCTACTGCTACATCCAGTCCTCCTGCTCCTATCGCAATCATGCCGAGTCCGCCACATGTTGGTGTATGGCTGTCAGAACCAAGCAATGTGTCGCCCGGCACCCCAAATCTTTCTAAATGTACCTGGTGGCATATACCGTTGCCCGGTTTTGAAAAATATATGCCATATTTTTTTGCAACAGTTTGGATATATAAATGGTCATCTGCATTTTCGGGACCTGACTGTAACATATTATGATCTATATAGGCTACGGATAATTTTGTCTTTACTTTGTCTATGTTCATAGCCTCAAGTTGTAAATATGCCATAGTGCCTGTTGAATCCTGTGTTAATGTCTGATCTATCTTTATTCCTATTTCGTCATCAATACCGTATTTGCCGCTAACTAAATGGTTTCTCAATATTTTTTCTGTCAAAGTCATTCCCACAAAAGCACCTCTTCCTAAATTGAACTTTCCTCGCAAACTTCATAATCTCCATTTAAATGTATGTTTGCAATTTCAACCATTTCTTGTACTGTAATATTAGTAGTTCTTCCATTTTCATATTCTTTATCTATCCACTCTTTAATAGGGACTAATCTTTCATCATCCTTTGTTAACTTATCGTCTCCTTGCATATTAAAGTGACTATTTATAAAATATGCAATACTGGCAGTACCTGAATAATTATTGATAGCTACTAAAGGTGGCCTTCCAAGTATCTTGCCTGTATCAAAACTATTATATATTTCTTCATCTTTTAACAACCCATCTGCATGTATTCCGGCTTTAGTTACATTAAAGTCTGTACCCACAAATGGTGTCTTAGGTGAAATTTTATAATCTAATTCATCCTCGAAGAACTTAGATAAATCGTTAATTACTTCTAAATTCATAGTTTTTATATCGCCTTTTAGTTGTGCATATTCTATAGCCATGGCTTCTAAAGGACAATTTCCTACCCTCTCGCCTACTCCAAATAAAGTAGCATTGACTGCAGAACCTCCATACAGCCAAGAAGTTACGGAGTTGGTCACTACAGCATAATAATCATTATGTCCATGCCACTCTATACATTCAGATGGAACTCCCGCATAATTTCTGAGTCCATGTACAAGTGCCGGAACTGATCTAGGCAATTCTACTCCATTATGAGATATTCCAAGACCTAAAGTGTCACAAGCCCTAATTTTGACCTTTGCATTTCCTTGTTTTGCTAATTCCATTAAATTTTTTGCTAAAGGTACAACAAACCCAAAGAAATCTGCCCTTGTAATATCTTCGAAGTGGCATCTTGGAGTGATTCCATGTTCTAATGCGGCTTCAGCTATATCTAAGTACATTTCCATGGCTTCTTTTCTTGTTTTTCCAAGTTTATTAAATATGTGATAATCAGAACAACTCATTAATATTCCGGTTTCTTTTACTCCCATTTCCTTAACTAATTCAAAATCTTTTTTATGTGCTCTTATCCATGAAGTTACCTCCGGAAAATCATAACCTCTTTCTATGCATTCATGTACAGCTTTTCTATCTTTTTCATCGTATAAGAAAAATTCGGTTTGCCTTATAATTCCGGAACCATTGTCAAGTTCATGAAGCATATCAAAAATTTTTACCATTTGCTCCGTAGTCATAGCTGCCATAGATTGTTGTCCATCTCTAAATGTAGTATCAGTTATCCATATATCTTCCGGTAATTCCATAGGTACTTGTATATTATTAAATATTATCTTCGGTATTTCATCATAAGGAAAAATTTCTTTATATAGATTTGGTTTTGAAACATCAACAGCATTATATTTCATTTTAATACCTCCTTTAAAATATGTCTTCATTGAAAATATGAAATATCACAAATCAGTTCTTGCATTATTCAAATCCACCTTGTCCCTTAGAATTTAGCCTATTAATGGAGATTTTATGAAGATTTTATCATAATATGATTATTTTATAGTTGATATTTTAACACGTATCTTTCCGAAATTCAAGTATAATCTGCAAGTTTTTTTATAAAAGTTTCAGATTGTGAAATAATTAAAACATTTGCTTTATCCTTTGTTGTTTATAATCATTTCAATATCTTTAAAAAATCACCACCTAAAATAATAATTATATTTTGCTTTTAAAATTAGGATTAAAAAAGACTATGGGGCTCCATAGTCCGGATATAAACATTTTCCCCTTTTACGCTTACGAAGTTAGCTGACGGATTAGGGCTAAAGGTAGCCCATCCTAAAATAGGATTCACCCCCAAAAATCGGTTCCCCCGTTTCTTTACAGAATTCAGCGATATTAACTATATTATAATATTTTTAAATTTAAGATAAAATACAACTATTCCATTAATCATATCACAGTTACATGCATATTTACAAGTAATAAATAAACTTTTTTGTTAAATTGAATTTCATCTTATATAATAGGGTTTTCTTTCTCTGTAGTATACAGACTTCAAATTACATGTGCGCACCATTTCCTCAGCCCTTTTGAAATTTATGCCTATATCTTCCGGCTTATGAGCATCTGAGCCTATAGTAACATGCCTGCCCCCAAGCTCCTTGAATCTTTTGAGGATTTTAATAAAATTGTTTACAGTATCCTTTTCATGAATCCTCCTTGTATTTATTTCTATTGCCTTATCAGCATTGGAAAGTTCTTTGAGAATATCATCTATTAAAACAGGAAAATCTTTATAATAAAAGCCCCTATCTTCGTATATTGAATATCTTGTTATATAGTCCATATGTGCTAAAGAGTCATATAAATCGTGATGTTTAACCAGTAGGAGAATAGCCTCTAAATATTCTTCATAAGCCTGCTCCTTGCTCTTTCCTATATAATAATCTTTATAATAGATATCCATTCCGTTAACAACATGAATAGCGCCTATAATAAAATCAAAGGGATAGTTATCCTTAAGCTCCCTAATTTCCTTAAGAGAATCATCCCTAAATCCTATTTCAACACCGAGAAGAAGCCTGTCGCTCCTATATGGTTCATATTCATTAAAATATTCGTCAGGATCAAATATAAACTCGCCCGGTACATGATGTTTATAGTCCATATGGTCAGTTATTATAAGGCCGAGTCCTAATTCTTCTGAAACCCTAATAGCATCCTTTATGTCCATTGTAGCATCCGTGGAAAAATTTGTATGAACGTGACAATCGTACATTTTTTCACCCCTATGTAAAAATTATATCATTACAATCAAATCATTAACTTACAAATATCGTTGCTGAATTCTACCGGGTTGTCCACTGATAACCCTTCAATAAGTAAGGCTTGGTTATAAAGCAGTTTAGTGAATAAAGTAAATTTCTCCTCATCATTTTTATACGCATCCTTTAATGCCTTAAACACATCATGGTCCTCATTTATCTCTAATACCTTTTCCGCCTTAATTTTTTGATTATTTGGCATTGCATTTAATACCTTTTCCATTTCGATTGAAATTTCACCTTCGTTTATTAAACATACGGGATGAGATTTTAATCTCTTAGATATCCTCACATCTTTTACTTCATCGGATAATATAGTTTTCATCTTTTCAAACAGTTCTTTGTTAGCATCTTCCTTGGCATCTTCTTTATCTTCTTCTTCTTTTTTATCTTCAATGCCTAAATCGCTGCCGGATACAGATCTAAATTCTTTTTCTTTATAGGAACCCAACATTTTCAATGCAAACTCATCAACATCATCTGTTAAATAAAGAATTTCAAACCCTTTTTCTGATAATAGTTCTGTTTGCGGTAGAACAGCTATTCTTTCGTTAGATTCGCCTGCAGCGTAGTAGATATATTTTTGGTCTTCTTTCATCCTTAAGATATATTCATCTAGGGTGACTAGTTTCTTTTCCTTTGAAGAATAAAACATCAATAGGTCCTGCAAAAATTCCTTATTGTTTCCAAAATCGCTATATACTCCATACTTCAATTGTCTGCCAAAGGAATTATAAAATTTTTCGTATTTTTCCCTATCTGTTTTTAATAATTTCAATAATTCGCTTTTAATTCTGTTTTTAATATTTTTTGCAATTAATTTAAGTTGTCTGTCATGTTGTAACATTTCTCTAGAAATATTTAAAGATAAGTCTTCTGAATCTACCATTCCTTTTACAAAACTAAAGTAATCCGGGATTAAATCTGCACATTTATCCATAATAAGTACACCGCTAGAATATAATTCTAACCCCTTTTCATATTCTATTGTGTAATAACCGAAAGGGATTTGTTCCGGAATAAATAAAATTGAATTATATCTCACAGCACCGTCAGCGCTTATGTGAATATATTTGATTGGTTTATCAAAACCATATCTTTTTTCAAAATAAAAGTTAGTATAATCCTCCTCTGTAAGTTCATTCTTGTTTTTTCTCCAGATTGGCACCATGCTATTGATTACTTTTTCCTCTATATAGTCTTCATATTCGTCTTCACTGCCTTCTTTTAGTCTCGTACTAACAACATCCATTTTTATTGGATACCTGATAAAATCAGAATATTTCTTTATTATATTTTGCAATCTATGTTCCATCAAAAATTCATCATAATTTTCATCTTCCGTGCTCTCTTTGATTTTTAAAATAATTTCCGTACCGACCGTATCCTTTTCACATTCCTTTATGGTATATCCATCAATTCCCTTGGATTCCCATTTATATCCCTGTTCGCTGTCTAAGGATTTACTTATTACGGTAACTGTATCCGCCACCATAAATGCGGAATAAAAACCAACACCAAATTGACCTATTATGTCATAACCATCCTCTATCTCTATTTCCTCTTTAAATGCCGAGGTTCCGCTTTGTGCAATAATCCCCAGGTTATCCTCTAATTCCTCTTTGGTCATGCCTATGCCGGTATCGATAATTTTTAATATTCTGTTATCTTTGTCCGCAATTATTTTTATATAATAATCATCCTTATTAAATTGTAAATTTTCATCAGTTAATGCTCTGTAATATATTTTATCGATAGCATCACTGGCATTTGAAATTAATTCCCTCAGGAATATTTCTTTGTGGGTGTAAATTGAATTAATCATCAAGTTTAACAATCTTTTAGATTCTGCTTTAAATTCCTTTACTGCCAAATAAATCTCTCCCTTCATAATAAAAAATTCGTATTTAAATTTATTAGCACTCAGCCGAGTTGAGTGCTAACTATTTTTATATATATCATATTCCAATTTATATGTCAATATTTTCGTGTTTTTTTTGTAGTTATTCTGTGATAATGTCATATTAAGAATCTTTTGTTTGACACTTCGTTCAGCCAAGGTTTCATACTAACATTAAATTTCTTTAAATAGTTTTCATATATATTTAGTTCGTCTTTTAATTCTTTAAAAAGTTATCCCTTTATAATCGCATCCAAAACCTGTTTTAAATTATTTATTTCATCATCCGTTAAAGTTGTTCCTTTTCCGATCTTCCCATCTTCATGATTCCAGTCTCTAAGGTCATACTTTGCAGGTCTCTCATTCCAGCTAACTCTGTTTAACTCTTTTGTCCATTTTCCTCTTTCTGAAAGAATAGCTATTCTTTCAACAATTTCATATTTAAAATTTGCCACCTTAACTACCTCCCCATTACTTCCTTCATCAACATCTCATAACTATCTACAGCCTCATATTTTACGGTACCATTGCTTATCCTGCTAAAATGTTCCTTTGCACAATGAATTTTAGCCTTCTCTATTCCTCGAATATCAAATTCTAACGATTCTAATTTGCCCTTAGTTTCGGAAATAAAATATATATGCCTTACTTTGCCCTCATCAAATACTATAGCCCAATCAGGATTATAGTTTCCTACAGGTGTAGGAATGAAAAAACCCCTTGGTAATTTGGCATATACACAGACTTCTTTACTGGTATCCAATGCTTCGGCAAATTTTTTCTCTGTATCAGAATCATATTTTAGATAATCATAAATATGTTTTTGAACTTCTATGGCATCTTTACCTAAAGTACCCTTTAGGGTATTTTCGGTAAATATATTAGAATCAAATTTTTCTTCTATTGGATTATAAGTTATGTGTTCTATTATCATACTGGCTTTCTGTTCGTTAATAATCCTGGAAGCTTTTAATATAAACTCTTCCGGATTTTTTCTAAATAAATAAAATGTATTAGGTTTTATTCCTTTAAGAATATTTACAATTGTTTTTCTTGTGAGTTTTGTTTCATCTACTAATTTTCCAACTAAATCGTATTTTAATGTAGTTGTTATTTTTGAATAATTCTTATCCATTTTTGATTCTTTTACTATAAAGGCCTCGCCCTTCTCTAATTCTTCTTTTGAAGATATAGATTCCATTTCACCCGTTTTTACATGATAAGTTAAATCTGATACTTTTAGATACATGTCCAGGGCAACTACACAGTTTTTTACCAATTCTTTGCTATTAAAATCTACATAGTAAGCAGTTCTTATATTAATCTTCTTCCACAATTCTTGGAATTCTTTTTTTCTAAAATTTTCATTGACCTCTAGTTCTTTAATATTCTCTGCCCTTCCATCTTCTACGAGAGGAGTAACCCCTTCAGTATATATCTTTTCTACCAGCTGAATTATCCCTTCTTTAAAATCCTTAAAATCCTTTGGTAATTCCAGTTTTCCTTCCTCCAGCTCCTTATAATACTTTTCTGTTAGATTATCATCATTATCTACATAATAACTTCTTATAAAAGAACGATGGAGAATATTAGCTAAGTCTTTGTCTATAAACAACTCTTCTCCTCTAGCATTTTTAACCACATTATTTAAGAAGAATTCTACATCAGCTTTTTGTGGCCTATCTGATAATGTTTCAGCAATTTCTGATTGCAACCCTTTTGCAAAAGTTTCATAGGATTCACTTGCTATAACCGAAAGTATATTAACATCATGGACATTTATACCCGGGGTTTCGCTGTCTATCCTGTTCCCATTTTGATCCACACAAAGCCTTAAACCCCTTCCAACCTCTTGTCTTTTTCTTATTATAGAATCGCTATGTTTTAAGGTACATATTTGAAATACATTAGGGTTGTCCCAACCTTCCCTTAAGGCAGAATGAGAAAATATAAATCTAGTAGGTTCACTAAAGCTTAATAGTCTTTCTTTGTCTCTCATTATCAAATCATAAGCTGATTCGTCGTCAGACAACTTTTCTCTTCCCTTTGCCTTAGGGTCTATAAGCTTACCTTCTCTGTCTATAGAAAAATATCCATTATGAGTTTCTTGAACTTCTATGTTCTTTAAATATTCTACATAAGGATCGTCAAATAAGGTTATATATTCATTTAAAATATTTATATATTCTTCTTCAAAAATCTGTCCATATACTCCATTAATTTGGTTACCTTGCTCATCATATTGCCTATATTTAGCCACTTCATCTATAAAAAATAAAGATAATACTTTTATGCCTTTGTTATATAGTTCCTTTTCCCTTTCAAAATGAGATTTTATAGCTTCGCGAATTTGTATTCTTCTAAAATTTAACTCTCCCACATATCCTTGAACATCACCCGCATGTAATGTAACTCCGTTTGTAAAAGTTATAGTATTTTTATATCCATTTATTTCTGCCACCCTGTAACCTTTATATTGTTCCATAAAATTAGAATGTTCATAAAGATTAAAATCCTCATCTGCATTTCTTGTTACTCTCTTTATTCCTGATTTTTGTCTTATTTGAAACTCCAGCCTAGCTATCGGTTTGTTCTTTTGGCTTAAATTTATTCCTTCAAAATATATATATTCATTGGTACCTGTAGTGCCCTTAACTGAAATCCCCTTTACCTTGATTTTCTTTACTAATTTTTTATTATAGGCATCTAAAGCATCCAGTCTATAAATTTTGTTATAGTCTTCCTTATGAGTGGCAGAATACCTCAATGTAAACAAGGGATTAAATAATTTTAATGATTCCTTTGTTTTCTTGCCTTCCACTGATTGGGGTTCATCTATTATCAGTATAGGATTTGTTTGAGCTATTACATCTATAGGCCGCCTTGAAGCGAAATCATCCAGTTCCATATATATCCTTCGTGCATCTCTACTCCTTGCATTAAATGCTTGTGAATTTATAATCATTACATTTATACCCGAGTTAGAAGCAAACTGATCCACTTTATGAAGCTGTTTAGAATTATATATAAAATACCTGATTTTTGTGCCATATATATCCATAAAATGATCCTCAGTCATCTGAAAAGACTTATATACGCCTTCCCTAATAGCAATAGAAGGAACTACTACTATATATTTACTCCAACCATAGGCCTTATACAATTCATACATGGTTCTTATATATGTATAGGTTTTTCCTGTACCCTATCGTGTCAAGTGTATGATACAAATATTTTATATAGAATTATCAATTATATATAAATGAAATTCGAAGTATCTTATAGTCTTTACTCTAAAACATCTAATCTAGATAGGTATATCCTAATACTTTTATTTAGCTCGTCAAATTTCTCATTAATTTCGGAAGTTCTCTTATAATCATCCATTGAAAAGGTTTCTTTTTCTTTTTGTGTGGCTAATATTCCTACATCCCATCTTCTTTCAAACACATGTAATTGTGTCTGACACAATTTTATTATTTCTTTATACTTCATGTAAAAATCTTCTGGGATAAATGGTGCACTACCATTCAAAACATCCTGTGCTGCAACAGTTGTCTTTAATGCTTTAGAATAATTTTCTTCTTCATATTCTTTTTTTATTTTTTCATCACTAGGATACTTAGCATATCCACTAGGAATCATAATTCCAATATATTTTACCATTTCAAAAAACACCTTTGATAATTCTCTATATATATTAAATTCTGTATCAAATTTAGTTTTACTAATATAAATTTTATTATCTAAATTTGATTTGTATTTCTCTAATTCTTTATCAAGCTTTAATGAATATTTCTGTTCTAATCTTTCTGCAATCGTGTTAACTGATATTTTTATTGCTAGAATTATTAAACCTGAAATACCACCAACACTTGTTAGAACAGCTAGTACAACTTTTGATACTTCATTCATTTTCAACACCTCATCTTCAAGATTTACTTTTTAGTATTTTCATCAAAATTCTTATAACTCTTAATATAAAAAGGAGACCCTAGGATCTCCTTCTATTGTACTATGCATATTCTATTCTTTCTATACCTTTACCTGAAATGTAGATTGCTTTAATATATTTACCTACTACATCTTCAGTAAGACTTTCTATACTACTACTTTCTTTAAGCTCCTTATCAATAGCTTCTATACGTTTATTACTTTCTTCAGTAGACTCTTGTAACTGATTTTTTATTTCTACAAAGTCTTCTCTTGAAATTTTACCAAA
>CAYLIZ010000028.1:0-15514 GCA_964383985.1 uncultured Alkaliphilus sp.
ATGTTTGTTTTAATACAAAAATAGTTTTATAAACAATTATTTTTATATTTATTTTTTTATATTTATTTTATGTACACCTTATATAATTAGATAAAATTTAACTCAATATTTATATAATAACTTCTATATTTATTAAAAAAATCCTTTTTTTAAAATGAAACATTTACTAAAAAATGTTATCCAAACAATCCGACATAATAACCACAACATTTCGTAAATACCTTAGTTATTGTTGACATAGCGTCTATAACATAGTATTATAACTATATGATAAGGGGACGTAGTTCAGTTGGGAGAATGTTTGACTGGCAGTCAAGAGGTCAGGGGTTCGAATCCCCTCGTCTCCACCAAAATAAAACCTTGTAACTTCAATAGTTACAGGTTTTTTATGTGCATAAATATATTCTAAATGAGATGGTTTTGTCAGCTGCATGCCAGCTGTATATATGTTTTTTAGAAGGTTCATGGGAATTTTATGAATACAAAAACAGCAGGACCTTTTATCCCTGCTTTAAATTTTTCTATTACAATATAAATCGCCAAAAATTAATTTAAACTATTAAAAGCGAAAAAGAGAATAAAGGTATGGCCTCTATCCTCATCAATAAATTATTAACCAACAGTATAGCCGAACAAGGAGATACACCTCTGATGTTTTTCCACAGAATATTTTTGCCTATAAAAATTTACTGGTAACCCTGCCCCAGAACTCAAAATCTGCTAATCTAAGCATCTTTATTTTACGATCCGCTAGTTTTGTATCAATCTCTGTAATATTGTTATATCTATGTTCTACACCATCAATTACAATAACTAGGGAATTTTCAAAACGATATTCCGGAATAACTTTAATTACTGCACTACAGGGTAAAATAATGCTCGAGGTAAAGGAACGATAAACGTTTGTATTAATAGGAGCTAAAGGTGTAATTTGCAAAACATTTAGGCTTGGATCTATTATACTTCCACCGGCTGAATAATTATAAGCAGTACTTCCGGTAGAGGTAGATATAAGAATCCCATCTCCGCTAAAATGTTGAACTAAATTATTATCAACATAAATATCTAAATGGATTACATGAGACTTGTTACCTTTTATAACTATTTCATTAATACCTATTATTTCCATGCAGCTGTTCCTTGCACAGATAATTGATTTGATAGGGGTAATTTCCTGTATACTATAATCCTTTGTTACGTATTTTGCAATTAAATAATCTAGTTCCTCAGGTGTCACTTCTGTAAAAAAACCGAGATGACCTGTATTTATACCTACTATTGGAATATTAGGAAAGTTATATTCTCTTAGAGTTTTTAAAAATGTACCATCCCCACCTATAGACACAATTAATTCAGATTGTTGCTCTAAGGTATCACTTACTTTATATCCTAATGAATTTAATTTTTCTTTTAAAACCCTTGCCGTATTTACGGATAATTCTTTGTTATTATGAACAATATTGATAATTTTACTGGATTTCATGAGCTGCCTCCTTTATTATTAAAAATGTGGCTACTTGCTTATTATACAGTTATCATATAAAAATTAATATAGAAAGCAACAAATATTTCAAAATAATTTTAAATTCAGTTTATATTATAGATTATAGGCATCTATTTTTCTATATTTAATAATAGTATAATTCTAGATTAAATAGAAAAAACCTTTAATAAAAATAATTTAATTTAATGGGGGAAAATATAAAAATGATAACAGAAGGCGAACAAAAAGAGAACGTAATTGTTTATGATGCGGAATATGATGATGATGGGAAGACGCTAAAACAAGTTTTAAAAGAAAAACTGGATTTTTCTAGCCGTTTATTATCCAAATTAAAACAAAGTAAAACTGTTTTTATTAATGAACAGTATTCAAAATATCATGAAATAATAAAAGAAGGAAACCAAATTAAAGTTGTTATGAAAGAGGAACCCGACTGTTTTGTGCCCCAAAACATCAATTTAGAAATTGTTTATGAGGATGTAGATTTAGTCTTAATAAATAAACAGCCCGGAATTGTGACCCATCCAACGAAGAGCCATCCAGATAATACAATTGCTAATGCTGCTAGATGGTATTTAACAAACAAAGGCGTTGATTGTAAGATTAGGTTTGTTAATAGGCTAGATATGGATACTTCAGGTTTATTAATTATTGCTAAAAATCCATATTCTCACCATATATTGTCCAAACAAATGCAACAAAATAGGATAGAAAAAAAATATAGCGCCTTTGTATGGGGTATCATTGAAAAAGATAGTGGAAAAATTGAAGCTCCTGTATATTTACCCTCTAATGATTCAATTAAAAGAGTGATAGATCAAAAAGGCCAACAGTCCCTTACTGAGTTTAGGGTATTAAAAAGATACAAAAATGCAACTATGTTGGAAATAAATCTAGTAACAGGCAGAACACATCAAATTAGAGTACATATGAGCCATTTAGGACATCCATTAATAGGAGATAGCCTTTATGGAACAGATGATGATCATTTAATAAATAGACAAGCCCTTCATGCATCATATTTATCTTTTTTACAACCAAGATATAAAAATATAGTTCAAGTAGAAGCGTCTTTACCCGACGATTTAATAGAGCTTGAAAGAAAGCTGCGATAAATTATATGAATAATGATGAGTTCTATTTTATTTGCATCTACGTAAAAAATACCACCCCTAGATGTTCCTAGAGATGGCATTTTAGGATTTTTAAATGGAGCTGATGAACGGAATCGAACCGTCGACCCCTTCCTTACCAAGGAAGTGCTCTACCTCTGAGCCACATCAGCATGCCTTAAATTTAAACAAGTATCATAGTTTTGCCTGTACGGCTATACACTAATATACACTAAAACATTAAATATGTAAAGTACTATTAGCAAGTAAATAGTATCCAATTCTAAAGATATCAAATATATATGATATGGCTCCTGTAAATTTTCTCTAGATAATACTGTAGACTTTTTAGATTAATAATAATTATTTTGTCAGCGAATAATACCTGACCAGATAGTTATTATTAATACAATCTTAAGGATATTAAATAATTATTTAGCCTTACTGCAATTATAGAGGCTAATACAGCTTTAATTAAATCCCCCGCTAAAAATGGAATTACACCAAGCTGTAAGGCCTTTGTATATGTTATATTTAGTATATAGCTCATATAAGCTACGCCTAATAAATAGGTTACAGGCATCCCCACAAAAATAGTAATTAATAAATACTTGCGTAAGCTTATTTTTGTACCCTTTAAATAGCTCATTGCTACGGCTGCAAACAAAAATCCTACTATAAATCCGCCGGTTGGCCCAAATAATGTACCCAAACCGCTGTTTCCACCCGCAAATACAGGTAATCCGCTTGCACCTAATAATATAAATATTGTAACACAAATAGCACTATGTATTGGGTTTAGAATTAGGGCTATTAGATTGACCACTATGGTCTGGCCTGTAATCATTATTGGAGTAAAAGGTAATGGAATTATAATATAGGATGATATGCAAAGCAATGCTATACATAATGATGACTTTGTCACTTCTTTTATATTTATTTTTTTGATCATGTTTTACCTCTTTTCAAAAACTATTCTAAAATCAATTAACCCAATATTCTGACATATAGCTAAATGTTTAATAAAAAGCTAACCGAATAATAATTTAAATTATAAAATATAGAAAAAGTATAACCTAAATATATAGTGCTGTCAATCTATTTCGAATTAAAGTTTACGGCACTATTATCATTATTGTTGTTATATACAAAAAAGATCACAAAATTGTGATCCTTCTGTTTTATAATCGACTATTTTATCTGTTTACTATTAATATAAAACCCTTTTTTCATCTATTCGTTTTGTAATCCTCTCATTATCGAAATATTCTAGCAGTGCAACGGCATACTTCCTACTAGTGTTTAATATATCTCTAAATTGTGCCAATGTAATACTGCCATTTTTATTGATATAGTCTATTAACTTTGTTTTAGCACTTTTATATGATTCAATATGGAATACAATTTCCTGATTTAGCCTAATCAAGGTATCCCCTAACATTGCATTAAAAACTTGCTCTATATCATTTTTTTCAAATTCAATATCATCAATTATGTCCTCAAATTTTGGTGTTGAGTATTGACTTTGCAAGTATATATGTTCTAACTGTCTCTTTATTTTTTTATGAGCCGGGGAAAATATAACTTCAAAATCATACAAGAATATAAATTTATCTTTAATTTTTACAATTTCATTCTCTACAAATATATCCATTAAAGCATCAATGTTTTTGCCTCTATCTCTAGGAAATAATCTGCTCCTAACCTCTTCTCTTATCATCCCGGGCTTAAGAGGATTTGATTCATGGTAAACTGTTAGCAAATCTATCAATTGTTTTTTAATGTTTTCATAGTAATTTTTGTGAATAACATTATCATCCCCCAATATTAGCACTTTGTTTTCGTTTGCCAGTTCGGATACTATTGACTTTACATCATCTAATTGTTGTGCTGTTAGTTTTGCTATAAGGAACAGACCGGGAAATTTGCTACTATGAATATCTATTTGTTTTTCTATAACCTCCTGAGGGCTCCCTCGTTCTCTGACAGCCAAATCTTTTATTACATTTTCATCAAACCTGCTATGTTTTCTAGGATTTGCATCAATTACTATTGCGCCCCCCAGGGTTTCCATGGGCGAATAATATCTGACAACCAAATGGTCGCCTTTTTTTACAGCTGTGGTTTCCTCTAATCTAAACTGAACATAAATACTTTCGCCTGCTTTTCCCTCATCTTTATCTAACAAAGTAACCCTGGCAAGAACCTCTGTGGCTCCATGATATATTCTTACTCTACTACGATTTTTGATATTTCTTGGTATATCTTTTAACAAATTTAATTTTGCGTCTATCATCATTGTAGGTTCCATTGAGTTTACCTGCGCCAGTATTTGTCCTCTTTCAATATCTTCTGTTTTCACATTAGCAAGATTAATAGCTACCCTCTGTCCTGCATATGCTGTATTTACGGATTGTCCATGAACCTGTATGTTTCTTATGCGTACCTTTACCTGCTCCGGTAAAATTTCTAATGTGTTCTCAACTGATATTTCACCCTCTGTCAAGGTTCCGGTCACTACTGTTCCAAATCCGACAATAGTAAATATTCTATCTATAGGCATTCTAGCAGGTGCATTGATATCCCTGCTCTCTGTTTCTTCCGTTAATATATCTATTTTATTAATTAGTTCATTAATCCCCATACCCTCAACAGAATCCACTGCTACTATCTCACTGTTTTCAAGAAATGTTCCTGCTACTTTTTCTCTAATATCTTCCTTAACCAATTCTAGCCATTCTTCATCAACTAAAGCCGATTTTGTAATTACAATAATCCCTTTTTTAATTTTAAGCAAAGATAAAATGTCGAGATGCTCTTTTGTTTGAGGCATTACGCCTTCATCAGCTGCAACAACCAACATAACGATATCCATTCCCCCGACACCTGTGAGCATATTTCTAATAAATTTTTCATGCCCCGGTACATCTATAATACCTGCTCTTCTCCCGCTAGGTAAATCAAAATACGTAAAACCCAATTGTATAGAAATACCCCTCTTTTTTTCTTCGTTTAATCTATCTGTCTCATGGCCTGTCAATGCCCTTATTAATGTAGTTTTTCCATGATCTATATGCCCCGCTGTTCCAATTATAATGTTTTTCATATATAGCAAAATCCTCCTAACTCATCAGGCGGACAGAATCGTTCGCCAATTGTTCCCCTGTTGTTTCCGCCAATGCTTGTACTATTGTTTCATATTGTTCCTCTTTTATAGTACGTAAATCAATTATTACTCTATCATCATTTACCCTAGTAAATATAGGAGTGCTGTATTTCCTCAATCTATCTTCTAATTGTGATGATGAAATATTTTTAGCTTTAATTGCTACGGTGTAGGTGGGCAATTTTTCCAAAGGCAGTGCCCCGCCACCAACTTCTGAATAATCTTTACTTATACTAACCTCTAAATCTAATTTTTTTGATACAATCATATCATATAATACTTTAGCTCTTTTATTAACAGAATCTAGTGGTTCTGTTAACATTCTTAAGGTAGGTATGGTTTTTATAGCTTTTTCTTCATCCAAATAAAGCCTCAAAGTTGCTTCTAATGCCACCATAGTCAATTTATCAATTCTAAACGCTCTAGTCAATGGATTTCTTTTCATCTTATCAATATAACATTTTTTACCCACAATAATTCCCGCCTGAGGCCCTCCTAACAATTTATCTCCACTAAAAGTAACCACATCAATACCGGCTGCAATACTCTCTTGTACAGTTGGCTCATAGCCTAGGCCATATTTTCGTAAATCAACTAAAACACCGCTGCCTATATCTTCAATTACAGGTATGTTATTTTTCTTACCTAACTCCATTAAATCCTTGAGACTTACGCTGTCCGTAAAACCCAGTATTCTATAATTGCTGGTATGTACCTTTAATAAGGCTGCTGTATTTTCACTTATGGCATTTTCATAATCCCATAAATGTGTTTTATTCGTTGTTCCTACATCTACAAGTTTTGTACCACTTTGCTCCATTACATCCGGTACCCTGAAGGATCCTCCTATTTCTACTAATTCCCCTCTCGAAACAATTACTTCCTTATCTTTAGCCATTGTACTGAGCACAAGCATAACTGCCGCTGCATTATTGTTGACGACCAGAACATCTTCCGCTTTAGTTATAAATTTTATAATTTCAGTAACATGGCTATATCGAATTCCTCTTTTCCCCGTTAAAACATCAATTTCTAATGTAGAATACCCACTAGCCACGCTCCATACTTGTTCTTTAATAGTTTCACTTAAAAGTGCCCTACCTAAATTAGTATGTAATACAGTGCCCATACCATTTATAACTTCTCTTAAATTCATTCCCATAAATTCATAAATACTATCAATTATGTCAAATATGATTCCATCTATGTCAATTTTAAATTTATCCAGGGCCTTTTCATCCATAGATAAAATTTTTTTACGGTACTTTTCTAAATTACTGCGTATTTCATTTACTACTACATCACGAGGAATTTCTTCCAGTAAATTTATAATTTTTTTATTATTCAATAGTTCATCTACTGAAGGTAATTTGCTAAGTATTTTGCCTTTGTTCATAACTAAACCCACCTTTTTACAAATAAAAGTTTATCCTAATTTGTTTATATCTAAATTGCTCATATGTATTTATTTATCAATTAATTTATTAATTAGTCTAATTTAACTGAATTATATCATATTTTTAGGCTATATAACTAAAAAAAAGAAGTATGAAACATACTTCTTTTTTAGCTAGTATTTATTTCTTAACATATATGGTTTCATCCGTTTTGCTAATAACTTTGCCGACTACCGAAAATTCATTGTCCGTATTAGCAGATAAGCTTTCCAACGCCTTCTCTACATCGTCTTTTTCTATTGCGACTAATAAACCACCGGATGTTTGGGGGTCATATAGCAAGTCCTGCATAACTTCCTCTATATCTTCATCTACATGTACGTCATCTTCTATATGATTTTTATTAGAATACATTCCCATAGGAATAATACCCCCACTAGCAAATTCTTTGGCTCCTTCTATTATAGGTATCTTATCCGAATAAATCTCCAAAGAAACTCCGCTACCTTTCGCCATCTCGTAAGCATGTCCAAGAAAACCAAAACCTGTAATATCTGTACATGAAGAAATATTAAGACCATCTAATGCTTCAAAAGCATATTTATTTAATGTAACCATAGTTTTTATTGCCATATCATATTGCTCTTTAGAAGCTATATCTGCCTTTATAGCTGTATTTAAAATTCCTAGGCCCAGAGGTTTTGTGAGTATTAAATAATCCCCAACTCTGGCTGTATTATTGGTTAATACTTTTTTAGGGTGAACAGTCCCTGTAACAGAAAGGCCATATTTAGGCTCATTATCTTTTACACTATGTCCGCCGACTAGCAGTGCCCCTGCCTCTATTACTTTATCCGCACCACCCTTTAATATTTGTTCAAGTATTTCGGGTTCTAAGCAATCCGGGAAACAAACAATATTCATAGCCACAAGTGGTTGTCCACCCATCGCATACACATCACTTAAAGAATTTGCTGCTGCTATTTGACCAAATATATATGGATTATCCACAACCGGAGTGAAAAAATCTAAGGTCTGAACAAGTGCTATTTCTTCATTAAGTTTATAAACTGCCGCATCATCGGAAGTATCTGAACTTACAATCAGCCTTTCATCTTCTATCTTTGGTAAATTGCACAGGACCTGTGCAAGGACATCGGGTCCGATTTTGGCAGCTCATCCGGCACTTTTGGTCATTTGTGTCAATCTTTGAACTCCTGCCATATTTACCCTCCTTAATTAATAGTTATTTTATCCTTTATATCATTAAATTTTTTATCACCTATTCCGCTCACATTTTTTAATTCCTCTATGGATTTAAATTCCCCTTTTTCATTGCGATATTCTATTATTCTGTTAGCCAATACATCTCCTATTCCAGGCAATTCTTTCAATTCTATTATATTTGCCCTATTAATATTTATCAAATTTATATTCTCAATAGCACCGGTGGTTGTTAATAGATTTTCTCTATATCGAGGCTCTATATCTTCTTCGTTTTTATTTGGTATGTATACATATTCCTCATCTACTATTTTTTTAGCCAAGTTTATTCTTTTTCGATCAGCATCCTTTAATAATCCTCCTGCTGCGTCAATGGCATCAAAAACCCTTGAATCCCCACCTAATTCATATACCCCCGGATTTGCTACCTCTCCCTCTATATGTACTACTATTTTTCCTATATTAGGTTGTTTAATTGTATTGTTTTCATTATTGCCTTCAATTATGTTTTCTTTTGTTTCATTGCTTAATACATATACCTTCTGCTGTTTTATATAATCCGAAATTGAAAAAACTAAAACTATAATTACTACTATAATTATTAATATTATGTTTTGTTTGTTCTTTATCTTCATACTAACCTCTCCCTAATAAATAAGATATTTTAATATATAGCCTTAACTATCATATTTCTACCTATTTAAAAATTTTCCTTTTATTAATAGCAATTTAATCTTAATTTTCTTTATATTTTCTGATATACTATATTGTGTAATAAAGTTTAATTCTAAAAGGAGTGGACAAAATTTATGAAATACCATTATAGACATTTGCTCATTATAATTATAATAACTCTTATTGCTACACTTATACCAAATATTGTTTTTGCTCAAAATACTCCCACTATTACTGCTCCACATGGAGTGCTTATAGATTATGAAACAGGAAATGTTTTATTTAGCAAAAATGCCCATAAACAAGCCTACCCGGCTAGCACTACCAAGGTTATGACCGCCATTCTAACATTAGAAAACGCTAATCTAAACGATAGAGTAACTATAGATTACGACCTTTATGTTGAAGGTTCCAGTATGTTTCTTTTAAAAGGAGAGTCTTTCACAGTTGAAGAACTTTTAAAGGCTTTACTAATAAAATCTGCTAACGATTGTGCTGAGGCTTTAGCTATACATATAACCGGTTCCGTAGAAAAATTTGTTGAAATGATGAATAAACGTGCTAAGGAACTTGGTGCGCTGAATACTAATTTTGTAAACCCCCATGGACTAGCGGACCCTAATCATGTAACTACAGCATATGATTTGGCTATGATAGCAAAACATGCCATGACTTTTGATACTTTTAGAGAAATTGTTTCAACTACCATGTTAAATTTAGATGCTACGAAACAAACCCCGGAAAATAGAATATACAGAAATACAAATAAGTTCTTATGGGCCAAGGGCGGAGCAAATACAATGGTTTATAATGGACAATATACAGATTTT
The DNA here is from genome assembly GCA_964383985.1 of uncultured Alkaliphilus sp. GTDB lineage: Bacteria > Bacillota > Clostridia > Peptostreptococcales > Natronincolaceae > JAAZJW01. The sequence continues at coordinate 9,909 of CAYLIZ010000028.1, forward strand.
AAATACGATATTATTGATGGAATTAAAACGGGTTATACCGGCAAGGCTAAATATTGTCTTATAAGTACAGGAGCTAAAAATAATTACAGAGTGATTTCTGTGATATTAGGTGCAGAAAATGAGGGTATATTATATAAGGATTCTAGAAGTTTAATCGATTATGGACACAACAATTTTAAATTAGTTCAATTATCTGCTAAAGATTCCCCTCAACTCTCCGTTGATGTGGTAAATGGAAAAAATGAAAATGTAGATTTGCTTATTAAAAATAATAAGTTTGTGGTGTTACCTATCAACAGAGATGTTAACGATATCACTGAAAATATTACTATAGATGAAAATATTAAGGCACCTATCAGCCGAGGACAAACACTGGGTAGAATTACCTATTTTTCCGGTAGCGAACCTATAGGAGAGGTCGATTTAATTGCTAAAAGTAACGTTGAAGAAAAAAATCTATTATCTAAATTATTACATCCATTGCTAAATCCTCCCAAAGCTTTAATTATATTTATTTGTATATTTTTATTATGGCAAATATTTGTTGCGTACTTAAGAATAAAAAAAAGATACAGACGAAAATTTATATACGGAAAAAGAAGCACAACATATACTTTTAATAAAAACTTATTTAAATAAACATACATATATAAAACAAAAAACACTAGGGTATTTTTAATATATACTGCCCAAGTGTTTTTATTTTTATAATTCCCTATAATATTTATTATTTTACTTTTTTCAATTAATGTACAATTAGCATATTTGCCATACTTTCTAAAACTATTTCTATTAATTCAAGTAGTATATTATTTGACTACAGCAATTGCTTCCATTTCTATGCCCACATCTTTAGGCAATCTTGCCACCTCTACGCAAGATCTTGCAGGTTTAGTATTTATAAAATAACTTGCATAAACCTCGTTTATGTTACTGAATTCCTCCATGTCCTTGATAAATACAGTTGTTTTTACTACATTGTCTAAGGTTAGTCCCGTCTCTTCTAAAATTGCCTTTAAATTTTCAATTACCCTTGCTGTTTGATCTTTAATTGTTCCGCTTACTATTTCACCCGTATTCGGATCTATGGGCAACTGTCCGGAAACAAAAAGCAGATTATCCGCCTTTATTGCCTGAGAATAAGGCCCTATTGCCGCAGGTGACTTATCAGTATTTATTACTTTAATCATTGATTATTCCCCCTTGTATTGTTCACTCGTTCCTACTGTATTTTAATAATTACGTATCTTATTTATCATATAAAAAATCTTTTATGTACAATTAATAAATAACTCAGACATTTAACTTTAATTTATATCTATATTCACCTTTCCGGCATCTTTCCATATTCCTTCTATGTTATAAAATTTCCTTTCTTCCTCATGAAAAATATGTATGACAATATCTCCGTAATCTAATAATACCCATCTTCCACTATCATAACCTTCCCTGCGCAATAAATCTATACCTTGTTTTAATAATTCATTTTGAATTTCATCTACTATTAATTTTACCTGTCTGGCAGAAGTACCACTTGCAATGATAAAATAATCACATATAGGTGAAACTTTTTTAATATCTAAAACTACTATATTGTCCCCCGATCTTTTATTAATAGCTTTATGAACATGGTAAATAATATTGTTTAGCTCAAGTTCCATTAAATCCCTCCATTTAAATATTTACAAGAAAAGTTTTGATAAAGCTGTTAAGTATGTTATATATATAACCATAAGCAATACGCCTAAAATTCTTCCTATTTTTTCGGAAACCATTCCACCAATTACAAGCACCAGCATTAAAAATAAAGCAATAGGCATATCTAAATATAAGGTTTGCGGTATATTATAAATTCCGGCACCAAACATAATATTTTGATAACTTATAACTATTCCTTTTTCCCCTATTTTAGAGGATACCCCAAGAACCATTAATATGTCAAGGATATTAGCACCCAAAATATTGCCAACAGAAAGTTCCTGTTGTCCTTTTAATATTGAACTGATTGCTGTAATAAGCTCCGGCAAAGAAGTACCAAGTGCAATTAGGGTTAAACTTACGAATTGATCCGGAACTTTTAAGAATTTTGCAATTTTTACCCCGCTTTCGACCATCAGCTTTGCGCCTACAACAATCAATATAGCGCCTACAATAAATTTAACTGCTATCTTAAAAATTTCCCCTCTGCTACATTTTTCGGATTTATAATCTACAAAGCTTGCTTGAGATTTAAATTTTAATTCAGTTATATTTAGAAAAATATATATAATAAATAAAAGTAATAATAAATTGCCTTCCCTTCCCGTAATAATTGTATCCCGTAATAAAACAAATAATACTATACAACTCAACAGCATGAACCCGCTTTTTATGAAAAAGTTTTTTCTTTCAACCTTGACCGGTGATAATATTGCTACTAATCCTAATACTAATCCTATATTACATATAACAGAGCCTATAACATTCCCTACAGCAATGTCATAATACTGGTTATATGTCGCTATAGAGGAAACCAATAGCTCTGGAAGAGTTGTGGCAATACTTACTATAGTTGCCCCAATTAATATATTTGGAATACCGGTTATTTGCGCCACTGCTATAGAAGAATCCACAAACCAGTCTCCACCTTTGATTATCATTACTAGACTTACTGTAAATATTAAAAAGACTATCGTAATTCCCATTATAATGTTCCCCCTTAACAATCCATATATAAAAATCCTTTCAAAAAAGCTTTCTGTATTAATATATTGACTACACAAAAAGTATATGACTTTCTTTGTATATAAAGAAAGTCATATTTATTCCCCTAGTAACAGTGCATTTCTGGCATCAACAGTATTTGTATGTAATAGTTTTCCTGTAGATATTACATACTTAATAGTATTATTTAGAGCTAATAAGACTGCCTCGTCTAAATTTTGTTCGGCAACTATTCTTAATTCTTCCACACCTACATAATTTCTCCCTAATTCTATGAAATCTGCTAAATAAATAATTTTTTCTAATTTACTCATCTCTTTTCTTCCGGTTGTATGATATTCTATTGCATTTAGAATATCTTTATCATTGATGTCAAACTGTTTTTTTGCTATATGTGCAGCAATCTTACCATGAAGCAATTGGTACACACTGGACATAATTTCGTCAATTACTAAATTATTTTGGCTTATATATTCTTCCACTTGCTCTTTTGAAAAATCCTTTGCATAATCATGTAATAATGCTGCTATATACGCAACATCTTTATCGGCACCATATTTATTTGCTAAATAAACCGCTGCATCTGCTACACCTAAAGAATGTCTATATCTATGGGATGATACATTCCGTTTTAGTTCATAATGTATTTTCTCAATTAAATCTGATTTCAATACATCACACCTCAGTCTATGTATAATCTATTACTAAATATATACGCCTCTACATCTTCAGGCAACAAATATTTTATAGATCTTCCCTCTTTTATTCTTTTTCTAATATCTGTTGATGAAATATCTAAAATTGGTATTTTAAGCTTTGTAATATCTGCATTGTATTCCTTTGTAAACAATTTTATTTTTTCATCTAATAATTGATTTTTAAATATTTGTCTGGTCATAACAATAAATTTGACTGATACTAAAAGATTTTTATATTCCTTCCAAGACTCTATATCAATAAATGCATCCGAACCTACAATAAAGTAGAATTCTGTTTTTTTGTTATAATATTGTTGTAACTCTTTAATTGTATCAATGGTATAGGAAATTTTCTCTCTAGTAATCTCTATAGTAGAGATATCAAATTTTGAATTTCCCTTAATTGCTAATTTAAGCATATCTATTCGCTTATAAGCCTGAGTTATCAGCTTTTCCCGTTTGTGTGGAGGCTTTCCGGTTGGTATAAATAAAACCTTGTTTAAATTGAGTTCATCCAAGGCCGTCTGAGCAATAAATAGATGGCCATAATGAATTGGATCAAAAGTTCCTCCAATTATGCCTATTCTATTATCTTTAAAGATTTGTGTATTTACATTTATACCTTTATCCAATTTATTAAAATCTCCTTATATCCTTAACCTCTATTCAAAATATTCAAATTCAATACCATATATTTTTACTAAGTCACCTTCAGATACACCTAATTCTTTTAGTTTATCGATAACCCCTCTATCTTCTAATACTTTTTGAAAATAGCTTAGAGAATCTAAATCATCAAAATTAATGGAATTTATTAATCTCTCGATAAACCTGCCTTCCACGATATAAACACCGTCTTTTACATGAACTGTAAAATGATGTTTGTCCTCCGGCTCTTCATATTTATATATCTTTTTCTCCTTTATAACAGTATCCCCATATAATGTTTCCAGCTCCTTCAGTCTTTTGGATACATAATTTAAAAGTTCATCTAATCCTTGGTTAGTAACGGCTGAGATAGGGAAAACCTCTATTCCTTGTTCTTTAAGAGCTGATTTTAGTTTTTTGAAATTATCATTTGAACCCGGAATATCAATTTTATTTGCTGCTACAACCTGGGGTTTTTCCAAAAGTTGTTCATTATACAGATGCAATTCCTGATTTATTTTTTCAAAATCCTCTAACGGATCTCTGCCCTCTAATCCTGCTACATCAACAACATGTATAAGAAGTTTTGTACGCTCTACATGTCTTAAAAACTCATGGCCTAAGCCGGTGCCTTCATGCGCACCTTCTATCAACCCGGGAATATCCGCTAAAACAAAACTATCCCCGTATTTAGTTCGAACTACACCTAAATTAGGTGTAAGCGTCGTAAAGTGATAATCAGCTATTTTAGGCCTTGCACTGGTTACTACGGACAATAATGTGGATTTGCCCACATTTGGAAATCCTATTAATCCTACATCCGCAATCAGCTTTAACTCCAATATTACTGTAAGTTCTTGTCCATGCTCTCCGGCTGTTGCAAATCTCGGCGCTTGTCTGGTTGATGTTTTAAAATATGTATTCCCTTTCCCGCCTTTGCCTCCCCTTGCTGCTACAACCATATCATTATGACTGATCAAATCTGCAATAATGTTTCCTGTTGTTTCTTCTCTAATAATGGTGCCCGGGGGAACCTTCAACAATAAATCCTCGCCATCTTTGCCATACATATTTTTACCCTTACCATTTTCCCCATTAGCTGCATTATAATGCCTTCTATACCTAAAATCCATTAATGTCCTCATGCCTTCATCTACCTGAAATATAATGTCTCCGCCTTTGCCGCCATCTCCACCGGCAGGCCCTCCTGCCGGAACATGAGCTTCTCTTCTAAAGGCAACCGCACCATCACCACCCTTGCCGGCTTTTAAATGTATTTTTGCTTTATCTATAAACATGTGATCTCCCTCAATTTAATACCATAGTATGTTACTAATATATCCTATTATACTAACAACAAACGATTCAGACATTTAACAAAAAAATATTAGAAATAATTATATTTATAGAATATATTTGTAATCCTTAGTAAATTGGTATAAAAATACGTTTTCACCATTTTACCATTTTATTATATAAGTATCAATACCGATACCAACTGCATTGTAGTTATTCTATGATAATGTCATATTGAATTTATTCTGATAAAATGTCATG
>CAYLIZ010000029.1:0-15170 GCA_964383985.1 uncultured Alkaliphilus sp.
GTTCAACGACAGTTTATTAGGGGGTGAAAATTATGTTTTTAGACGATACTATTGCAGCCATTGCCACAGCCCCGGGAGAAGCCGGAATAGGAATAGTCAGAATTAGCGGAGAAAAATCAATAGAAATAGCAGATAAAATTTTTAAATCCAAGGAAAACAAAAGATTAAGCCGGTATAAACCCAGAAGGATAACTTATGGTTATATAATAGATCCAAATAAAAAAGAAAAAATAGATGAAGTACTGGTTTCATATATGAAGTCACCAAGCACATACACAAGAGAAGATACAGTGGAAATAAATTGTCATGGCGGAATGATATCGGTAAAAAAGATATTGGAATTGGTATTGCAATCAGGTGCCAGGATTGCTGATCCGGGGGAATTTACTAAAAGAGCATTTTTGAACGGAAGAATTGATTTAGCACAGGCAGAGGCAATAATGGATCTCGTCAGTGCTAAAACAGAAAAAGGATTTGATGTGGCATTAAACCAATTAGAAGGATTTTTATCAAAGGAAGTTTCAGAAATTAGAAAAAGGTTGCTGGAAATGTTGGCACATATAGAGGTCTCCATAGACTTTGCAGAAGAGGACATAGATGAAATAACCTTAAATACCCTGCTGGAAAGCAGCAGTGAGATAGAAAAGAACATTCAAAAATTATTAGACACCTCACATACAGGAAAAATAATAAGGGAGGGTTTGAGCACGGTAATTGTAGGAAAACCCAATGTGGGAAAGTCCTCCCTCCTCAATGCACTGATTAGAGAATCGAGGGCCATAGTGACAGATGTTCCCGGCACAACGAGAGATATAATAGAGGAACATTTCAGCATAAAGGGCATCCCCTTAAGATTGATAGATACTGCAGGAATAAGGGAAACAGAGGATGTTGTAGAAAGAATTGGTGTAGAAAGGTCAAAGGAACTCTTTAATTTGGCCGATTTAATTATAGTGGTGTTGGATGCATCCGGCGATTTGACAAAAGAAGATTTGGAAATAATGGACCTCATTGGTTCCAAAAAGGCCTTAATTATAATCAATAAAACAGATCTCCCCCAGAAACTCAATGTTGATGAAGTAAAAGATATCATAAAAGATAAGGATATAATTGAAATATCTATATTAGAAAACATAGGAATAGAAAAAATAGAGGATGCTTTAGTAAACATGGTCTATCAGGGCGAAGTAAAAGCGAAAGATAGCATGTTAGTTACTAATGTAAGGCATAAGAATGCATTAGAAAGAGCATTGAAAAGCATAAAAGATGGTATAAAAGCTATAAAAGAGCAGTTGCCTTTGGATTTTATTGAAGTAGATATAAGGGATGCTTGGGAAGCCTTGGGTGAAATAACAGGTGATACAGTGGAAGAAGATTTATTGGATCATATTTTCGAAAACTTCTGTATTGGGAAATAAAATGTTTCACGTGAAAAAATGGAGGTGAGCAAATGAAAAGATACAGTGCAGGAAATTATGATGTCGTGGTAGTAGGGGCCGGACATGCAGGTTGCGAAGCTGCACTGGCTGTCGCCAGAATGGGTTATAAGGCAATAATGCTTACCATGACATTGGATTCGATAGCTGCATTACCCTGCAATCCATCTATCGGCGGAACGGGAAAAGGACATTTAGTAAGAGAAGTAGACGCTTTGGGTGGTGAAATGGCGTTAAACATAGATAAATCTTTCATTCAAAGTAGAATGTTAAACACAGGCAAGGGGCCGGCAGTGCATTCTTTAAGAATCCAAGCGGATAAGACAAGATATCATATAGAGATGAAGAAAACACTGGAAAAAGAAACCAACTTAGATTTAAAAGAAGGGGAAGTAGTGGATTTAATAATTGAAAATAATACCGTAAAGGGAGTTGTTACCAGAACGGGTTCGATATATTATGGCAAAGCAGTTATATTAGCGACGGGCGTATATTTAAAGAGTAAAATATTTATGGGGGAAGTCAATTATGAATCCGGTCCTAATGGACTATTTCCGGCTATGTATCTTTCTGATAGGCTTAAAGAATTAGGTTGTAATATGCGAAGATTTAAAACCGGTACCCCCGCCAGGGTGCATAAAGATACCATAGATTTTTCGAAAATGACTATTCAAAAATGGGATGAAGAGATCATTCCTTTTTCATTTATGAATGAGAAGATATATAAAGAGCAGCAGCCTTGTTGGTTGACCAAAACTACTGAAAAGACACATGAAATAATCAGGAAGAACCTCCATAGGTCTGCTATGTACAGAGGAGATATAGAGAGTGTAGGCCCAAGATACTGCCCATCCATAGAGGACAAAATTGTACGATTCAGTGAAAAACCATCACATCAAATTTTCATAGAACCGGAAGGTGTAGAAACAAAGGAAATGTATATACAAGGTTTATCCACCAGTTTGCCGGAGGAGATACAGTTGGAACTTCTTAGATCTGTTACAGGGCTTGAAAATGCAAAAATCATGAGGTTGGCCTACGCCATAGAGTACGATTGTATAGACCCCAGACAATTAAAATCATCCCTAGAAATAAAACATATCAATAATTTGTTCAGCGCAGGTCAATTCAATGGATCATCCGGATACGAAGAGGCCGCGGCACAAGGCCTTATGGCGGGAATTAATGCCGTTTTAAAAATAAAAGGAGAAGAACCATTTATACTGGATCGTTCGGAAGCCTATATAGGTGTTCTGATAGACGATTTGGTGACTAAAGGAACAGATGAACCATATAGAATGATGACCTCCAGAGCGGAGTATCGCCTTATTTTGAGACAGGATAATGCAGACATCAGATTGACAGAAAAAGGATATAAACTTGGTTTGGTTAAAGAAGACAGATATAATAGATACCTTCTAAAGAAACAGCATATTGAAGAAGAAATGGAGCGTTTAAAAAACACCTATGTTTCTCCTGATGTTGCCAACGATATATTAAAAAAAGCAGGCAGTACTCCATTAAAAGGAGGAGCTTCTTTATATGAATTATTAAAACGTCCCGAACTCACCTATGAAAATATCAAGAAAATGGATAAAGACAGACCGGAACATCTGTTAAAAGATGCTAAGATTCAATGTGAAATAATTATAAAATACGAAGGTTACATTAAAAAACAGCTTAGGCAAATAGATCAGTTTAAAAAATTAGAGAACAGGAAATTAGACGAAGATATAGATTATAATGAGATTGAAAGCCTGCGAATAGAAGCAAGACAAAAGCTAAACAGCATCAAGCCATTATCTGTGGGACAAGCCTCAAGGATTTCCGGAGTATCTCCGGCTGATATTTCTGTATTGTTAATATATTTAGAGCAGAGAAGACGCAGAAAGAGAGTGAAACAACAATGGAGCTAAGAAAAATTTTGAAAGATGGATTAAGAGAAATGAATATAGAAATATCAGAATACAAAATAGATCAATTTATTAAATATAAAGATATTTTATTAGAATGGAACCAAAAAATGAATTTAACAGCTATTACAGAGGAGAAGGAAATTATTATAGAACATTTTTTAGATTCCTTATCCTGTATACAGACTAAATACTTAAAAGACGAAGACAAAATGATAGATGTTGGCACAGGTGCGGGTTTTCCGGGTATACCCTTAAAGATAGTACTGCCTAATATAGAACTTACTTTGCTGGATTCTTTAAAAAAAAGAATCGGTTTTTTGGAGGAGTTATGTGCGGAACTCAATCTAAGTAAGGTAGAGCTTATACACGGCAGAGCAGAGGATTTTGGAAAAAACAAGGACTATAGAGAAAGGTATGATTATGTTGTATCAAGGGCTGTAGCAGCATTAAATATTCTAGTAGAATATTGTATACCTTTTATAAAAGCGGGGGGATATTTTATTTGCCAAAAAGGGCCTAAACTGATAGAAGAAATGAAAGATGCCAAAAAAGCTATAAAAATATTAGGCGGAGAAATTGCAGATCAAATAAAAATAGATTTACCGTTTAGTGACAGAGATTATAATATATTAGTTATAAAGAAAATAAAACAAACTCCGATTAAATATCCCAGAAAAGCAGGAAAACCGAGCAAAAACCCAATAAGATAGAAAAAACAAAACGTATTTTGTAAAACGAATTTCACCAAAAAAAATGTATAATAGCAGGATTAACAAATTTTTTATAGAAATAGATTATAAAACGGTGAAAGTCAAAAATTATAATTATAATTTTTGATAGGAATTAATTTCGTTATGAAAAGAGGGGTTATGTTTTATGAATATTGTTGAAAAAAAGATAGAAGAAATCTTAGTTGATAAAGTTATACCTAATCCTTATCAGCCTAGAAAATCATTCCCCCAAGCAGGATTAGAAGAGCTAAGTGCATCTATCAAAGCTTATGGTATTTTACAGCCTATAAGCGTTCGTAAGATAGGGGAAGACAGATATGAGCTAATAGCAGGGGAAAGAAGATTAAAAGCGGCACGATTAGCGGAATTAAAAACCATACCGGCCATAGTTAATAATAATTATACTGATACAGATTCTGCTATTTTGGCTATTATTGAAAATCTTCAAAGGGAAGATTTAAATTTTATGGAAGAGGCAGAGGGTTATGCAAATTTGATAGAGGATCATGGATTTACACAACAGAGCCTGGCCGAGAAAATAGGAAAAAGCCAATCCACCATAGCTAATAAATTGAGAATTTTAAGATTAGAGGCAAATATAAAAAGACGGCTGTTAGAAAACGGACTAACGGAAAGACATGCTAGAGCCTTATTGAGGCTTCCGGATGAAACATTAAGGGAAGAAGCCTTGGATAAAATAATTAAAGATGATTTAAATGTTAAAAAAACAGAACAATTAGTAAAAACCATGGTGGAGAATATCGGAAAAGAGAAAAGAACAAATTCTGCCCAAAAAATAAAAAGTTTTATGAATTATAGAATATATGTTAATACATTAAGACAGGCTTATGAAGCCATTAAAGAAAAACAGGGAAATGCACAGTTTGAACAAATAGACAAAGGTGGATATATAGAGGTAGTAGTAAAAATACCAAAAAACTAGTTAAAGAGGGATTACTAAAAACAATAGTAATCTTTTTTTAAAAATATTTATTTTATATATATCCCAGCAATGTTAAAATCCCTATTACAATAAATACAAAACCGGCACCTGTTTGTAAATAATGGGGCGGGATATATTTAGTTAGGACAGTTGAAGCACAAACACCAAGAAAAGAGCTAAAAACCAGCGCTAATGAAGAACCTATAAAAACGGGCCATATACTTTCAGACCGAGTAGCTAAAAGCATTGTTTGTAATTGGGTTTTATCCCCCAGTTCTGCTATAAATACCATCCAGAAAGTGGTTATTATAATACTAAACATAATATTGTCCTCCCTTATTAAAAAATCAACTTTTAAACTACTTTAAATATTATATTCATTAATATATATTATACTATAAAAATATAATTATAGATATCTAAATTCAAAGTTTAATAAAACATGTTCAATTTTCCGTGGATTTTCGACATTTTAGCCTTTGATTTTTAACCCTTGGTTTAGGTCAAATCATAAAAACATAAAAGGATAATTTGAATCCATGTAGAATTTCTATATATAGAATCTTTTAAAAACATTTGAATTTTCATAAAATTTATAATGTGATAATAGCAAAAAGTTTCATGTGAAACATAATAACATGCAATTTAATTGAAGGGGGAGAATAGAAGTGGGAAAAATAATTGCAGTTTTTAACCAGAAAGGAGGCGTAGGCAAAACAACAACTAATGTAAATTTAAGTGCGTGTGTTGCTGAAAACGGTAAAAGGGTTTGTGTTATTGATATAGATCCCCAGGGGAACACGACTAGTGGCTTTGGGATAGATAAAAACATATTAGGATATACTGCTTACGATGTTATTTTGGGAGATGTTAACATCAGAGATGTTATAGTTCATTCAGAATTTGATAATTTGCATTTAGTTCCTTCCAGTGTAGAGTTGGCGGGGGCGGAAATAGAACTGACCAATATGGGGAACAGGGAAAAAAAGCTGAAACAGGCCATCAGAATAATAAAGGAGGATTATGATTATATCTTTATTGACTGTCCTCCTTCTTTAGGATTGTTAACAATAAACGCCTTAACTGCTGCAGATAGTGTGTTGATTCCGATACAATGTGAGTATTATGCTTTAGAAGGTGTAAGCCAGTTGATGAACACCATACAGCTTGTAAGAAAAAGCCTGAACCCAAATTTAGAAATTCAAGGCGTAGTTCTCAGTATGTTTGATGGGAGAACAAATTTATCTATTCAGGTGGTGGATGAGGTAAAAAATCATTTTAAAGGCAAGGTATATACCACGATAATACCCAGAAATGTTAGATTGGCGGAAGCCCCCAGCCATGGCAAACCTATTATTTATTATGATGTAAGGTCTAGAGGAGCAGAAGCCTATACGGAGTTAGCGGAAGAATTTTTATATTTGGAAGAGGAAGTGATATAGATGGCGAAAACTAGAAAAAGGGGGTTAGGCAGGGGATTAGAGGCACTCATTCCTGATATGGCAAGTTTAAGTATAATAGAGGAAAATGTTCATGATGAGAAAATTCAAACAATAGATATTGATAAGATCTATCCTAATCCTGATCAACCGAGGAAAAATTTTGACGAAGAAAGCATAAAGGAGTTATCGAACTCTATTAAGACACATGGAATAATACAGCCCATAATTGTAGTAGAAGATTCGGAGGGCTATATGATTATTGCAGGCGAAAGGAGATGGAGAGCCGCAAAAGACATCGATTTAAAAGAAATTCCCTGTATAGTTAAACATTATACGGGAAAACAGCTTTTGGAGGTCTCTTTGATTGAAAATTTGCAAAGGCGAGATTTAAATGTTATAGAGGAGGCAAAAGCATATAAATATTTAATAGACCGGTATGGTGTCACACAGGAGCAACTTTCAGAGGCCTTAGGAAAAAGCAGGCCCTATATAGCTAATATATTAAGGTTACTGCGGTTGGATGAGAGGGTAATCGATTATATTATAGATGAAAAAATAAGCGGAGGTCACGGCAGAGCAATACTTGGCATAGAATCCGGTGAAAATCAATATAAACTGGCACAAAAAGTAATCAGTGAAGGTTTAAGTGTGAGACAGGTGGAACAATTGGTAAAAAACTTAACAAGCCCTATTAAAAGAAACAAAAAACAAACCAAAGAGGAACCCAAAGACACTTTTTTAATTGAAATTGAAAAGAATTTGAGGTCTTTGCTTGGGACAGAAGTAAATATTACAAGAGGTACTAGAAAAGGAAAAATAGAGATAGAATATTATTCTGAGGATGATTTAGAAAGAATAATAAGTTTATTAAGCTATTAATTGCAGCATATAAAAGGATAAAATCATATACATATAACAAAAGGCAGCTGAGCTGCTTTTTTTGCGTAGATAAAAGCGTAGATAAAGGAAGGTACTGTTTTAATATTATAAAAACACCTACACTATTTGATAGATTTGGTTTATAATATAATTATTATTAGCATACGAAAGGGGGATGAAAATGGAATGGGTGGTAGGCTTCTTCGATCAGTATAATATTCTATTGCTAATAGGAAGCCTGGTGCTTAATGTATTAGTTATTATACTTTTAATAGTAAACATAAATGCCAACTCTAATCTAAAAGATAGGTACAGAAGGCTTACCGGGGGGACTGATGGAAAGCAAATAGAAGCAATTTTATTTGAACATATTGATAAGGTAGAAGAGGTACATAGACGTTTGGATGAGATGAAGAGCCAACTAAATATATTTAATAATCGTCTAAGCTTTTGTATACAAAAAGTAGGCATAGTTAGATATAATGCCTTTGATGATACGGGAAGCGATTTAAGCTATTCAATTGCTTTATTAGATGAAAACAACGATGGAATTATTATAACAGGTATATATGGAAGAACAGAAACAGTGTCCTATGCAAAGTCTGTCAAAAAAGGTGTATCAAATTATAGCCTTTCTGTTGAAGAACTGCAGGCTTTAGAAAGGGCAAAGGTTAATGCTTTAGATAGAGTAGATGTTGAAGCAAATAGGAGCAGCAGACAAACAGGGTAGGTGGATAGCTTTGTCTTATTTATTTATAGTCAATCCGGTAGCGGGTAAAGGTAGAGCAGATAAAATAATTCCTATAATAAAGGGAGTTATGGAGAAAAACAATTATGATTATGAGATAAAAATAACACAAAAAATAGGCGACGCAAAGTTAATTGCAAAGGAAGCAAAAACCAAAGATTTTACTACTATAGTTTCCGTCGGTGGAGACGGAACGCTTCATGAAGTTGTTAATGGCATGATAGGGGGAATGCAAAAATTAGGGATTGTGCCGGCCGGTACAGGAAATGATTTTGCCCGATCACTCAAAATTCCCCTTAACATAAGGGATGCAATAGAAATTTTAGTGCATAAGAATGTTATTTCGGTGGATTTGGGCAGATTAAACGATACATATTTTGTTAACTTTTGTAGTGTGGGCCTGGATGCATTAATCGTGGAAGAAGCGAATAAAATAAAGAGATATTTTCCAAGTACCTATTCATATATTATTGGCGTTATTAAGGCATTAGGAAAATTTAAAAGCCTGAAAGTGGAATTAATAATAGATAATATAAGGTATAATAAAGAGGTTATGTTAATTGCGGTATGTAATGGAGCCTATTATGGCGGGGGTATGAATATAGTACCACAGGCAAAAGTTTCCGATGGACAGTTTGATATTTGTGTAGTAAGAAAAATGTCTAAGTTAAAACTATTATTTTTCTTTCCTACAATATTTAAAGGAAAACATATTAAATATGATGAGGTAGAAATATATAGAGGGAAAAACATACAAATATTTTTCGAGGAAAATATACATGTAAATGCAGATGGGGAAACAGTAAATAATAGACCGGTTAAGTTTGAAGTAGTACACAATAAAATAGAAGTAATCACAGACGCTTGATATTAAAACTTAATAAAAGGTATAGATAAACAACCTGGATATTTAATAAAAAAGCACATTGTTCTGTAAATGTACCGCATTGTATTTTTTGTTAAATATAGAAATTGGATATCTACATAACGAATTAAAAAAACACTTCTTAGAGATACTAATTTTAGTAGGAGGTGTTTTTTTGAAAAGGGTAGCTGTTCAGCAAGGATTAGAAGAAATAAGAGAGGAATTAAAAAACAGAGGGTATGAAGTAGTTGACTATGAAGATAAGGGCCATATAGATGCCATAGTATATAAAAGCATAGATAGCAGCATAGGGAATGTTAACAATTCAGCAGACGGGAATATTTATGGTGCAATATTAATCAATACAACCAATAGGACAATTGATGAGATAGAATATATTATTGAAACCAGAAGGTATGGGAACCTATTCACATAATGCAGTCTTGCATATTGGAAGTTGGAGGTTGGAAGTCAGAGATTAGAGGATAGAAATGGCTTAACCGGGTGTCATCCTGAGACGTGCAGAATAAACGGTGTTTACGAAGGATCTTTTCGGTATTCCGGCTTCCGATTTTTGGCCTCTAGTAGTTATTGTTAAGTCATAAGCAGTTTTTTCTGGTGAAGTTTCCAAATAGAATATTTGATAGACTTCACTAATGTATCAGCCATCCTCATCACTAGGCTTAATCTTGTATTTTGCAGCACGAGATATTCCATATATCCGCCTAAATTTACAATGCCGGTAATAGATATATCACCTACAGCCGGAAGATTTTTGTTTACTCCGGCCCCGGGCTTCAAGGGACCTTTATTTATAGCAATATAACCAACTCTGTCTACATTCCCCAGACAAGCATCTATAGCTATAATGAAGGGATTATTAAGAAAATCATATATATATTCTGTTTTTTCCTTCAAATTTTTTGCATGTACCGGTTCATCCAAAGTACCGTACAAATGAATATAATTATATTTTAAGAGAGAATGAGACAGTTTATGTCCGATGATAGGTCCTAAAGCATCCCCGGTAGAGCGATCTGTTCCGATGCAGAGCAAAACTAATTCTTCATAAGGAGGCATAAAATACAAATCAATATATTTAGATAACATAATACTAAAATTTATAGAAGCCATTGGCGAGTTGATGTTTAGAGAATTATATTTTTGTAAATTAGACAAAGACATTAGATTCCTCCTCAGATGAGATTATAATTTTAGTTTTCCCCTAAACAAATTTTCTAATACGAAAAACACACTAGAAATCTAACACAGTTCTTAATATTCCCATCCCATCATAAAAATATAGTGTTGAGGGGGGATGGGTAATGACAAGGAAACAATCAATTTTTACACTAGCCAGCGTTTACATAGGAACAGTTATAGGGGCAGGTTTTGCATCCGGGCAGGAAACACTTCAGTTTTTTGGCAAGTATGGATATAAGGGCATATTAGGTGTTATAGCAATAACAATTCTGTTTTCATTATTAGGAGTTTTAATTTTAAATACTGTATATGTAAAAAAAATACACAGCCTTGAAGAGTTTGTGACAATTTATTTTGGCAAGGCTTTTTTTGTTGTTATAAATATAATATTGATATTTTTATTATTTATCAGCTATGTCGTCATGCTCTCCGGAAGCGGGGCGGCACTAAACGAGAATTTTCAAGTTCCCTATATATATGGAATTTTTATAATGGCAGTAATAACTTTCTATGTTTTTATATTCGGCATAAGAGGAATTGCAAAAGCTAATAACATAGTAGTCCCTTTTCTTATCTTAATAATCTTATGGGTGGGTATAGCTACTATATATAAAAACAAAATACTGTTTAGTAATTTTTATACTTATCCCCTCCAAGATATCAATTTAAGGGATTCTATGGGCACGTTTGAATTTTTAATTGTGCGCTTTATAAATAAAAACAATTGGTTATGGTCTGCATTATTATATGTCGCTTTTAACAGTATAGGGGTTATGGTTGTTATGCCTTCCTTAAAACCTTTGATTGTGGATAGAAAAGCTGCTATTTTAGGAGGAATATTGGGCGGAGCAGTGCTGGGTGTTCTGGCAATGGTTATTTTAATCAGCTTATTAATTTTGTACACTGATATAATAGGCATCGAAGTTCCTATGATTGCAGTAGCGGGCAATTTGGGTGTAATATGGAGACAAATATATAGTGTTGTTTTATTGCTTGCCATGTTTACTACAGCGATTGCAAATGGGTATGGATGCATACTGGGCATAGCTAATTTAATAAAAATCGATACGAGGATAATCAGTGTTGTTGTTTGTATAATATCTATGCTGTTAGCAACCTTAGGGTTTAAAAAACTGGTTACATTCTTTTATCCATTGTTCGGATACATAGGAATGATATTTATTTGCACCGTGATTTTTAAAAACAGAAGAAAACATAAAGGATTTTATTAATTCATGGGGAATATAAACCAATAGAAAACTAAATGTTTCATGTGAAACAATTTTTACATAGGAAAACATGAGGAGATTGAAGTTATGGGAAATACAAAAAAGAATTTATGGGTTTTAATTGCTATAATTATAATTTTATTTATAGCAAGCCCCGGAACAATAAAGTATTTAAAGGCTAAAACAAGCCTGGGAAAAGGGGAAATTTCTATAATAAAAGAGATAGAAACACCGCACAGCAACCAAATAATCTATAAAAAACTTGATAATGGATTAATAAAATATTGGAAAGGTATTTTAATCTATTACAATATGACCGGAGAACAATTGTGGAGTGTAAATTTAGCAATAAATAGGCCCGTAATAAAAACAAACTCTGACAGCATCTACATAATAGATGAAAATAAAAATCAAATATTTCGTATTAACAAGAAAGGGGAACAAATATATAAAAAAACATTAGACAAAAACTATAAAAATTTTAGTATTTGTGATAATAATTATGTTGTGCTGCACCATGATACTGAAGATATGGTCCAACATATCACTATAATGAATGAAAAAGGTGAAAAGATATCTGAGATAGTATTAAGCGAAGGAGAAATAACAAATATGGCTATATCAGAGGGTTATGATAGAATAGCTATAAGTACCGTAGATATAAATGGGGATAGCCTGAAAAACAATATATTAATATATGACCTGAATGCAAATTTGCTCAGTTCGAAGAATTTTGGAGATAATATTATTTTGAATATATTTTATAACGAAAAAGGAGATTTAATTGCAATAGATGAAAAAAACATATTTAGTATAAACGAGGATAATTTAATAAATTGGCAAACTGATTTCAATGACACCATAGCAATTATAAATACAAAAAATAAAAATTTTATAACGGTATATAGCAAGGGCAGCAAGAAAAACAGCATAATTTATTCGCCTACTGAAAATACAATAAAAATATTATCCTATAATGGGAAATTATTGAGTGAAATAAAGCAAGAAGAAGAGATTATTAATATAGATAGTTATAAAAATAATATAGTAGCATATTCCTTAAGAACAATATTCAAATATGATAAAAATGGAAATTTAAGAACGGAGTATCCATATAATAGCGATATTTTAAAATGTTTTATGTTATCTGATGACAATATGGTAATTATAACGAAGGAAAAGATCAGTTTTTTATCTCTCAAAAGGGGATAAACGATTTTTATTCTTAAAGTTCATGTTAGGATCCCTAAATATGGGGCAAAATTCATGTAAGGGAAATGAAGGTGAAAAATCATGCCTTATGAAGCACTATATAGAAAATGGAGACCTAAGGTTTTTGAAGATATAATAGGTCAAGAGGAAACTGTTACTATTTTAAAAAATCAGATCAAATATTCTAATATAGCACATGCTTATCTTTTTACAGGAATAAGGGGAACAGGAAAAACGTCCACAGCAAGAATATTCGCTAGAGCAGTGAACTGTATAAATCCTGAAAACGCAAATCCCTGCAACAATTGCGAAATATGTAAAGGTATTTTAGCAGAAAGTATAATAGACGTTATAGAAATAGATGCGGCTTCTAACAGAGGAATAGACAATATAAGAGAATTGAGGGAACATACTAAATATAATCCATCCAAAGGAAAATATAAAATATATATAATAGATGAGGTGCACATGCTTACTGATCCGGCTTTTAATGCACTTTTAAAAACATTAGAAGAGCCTCCGGTACATGTTATTTTTATATTAGCTACCACAGAACCAAATAAAGTACCGGCAACTATATTATCAAGATGCCAGAGATTTGACTTTAAACCTGTTAAAACAAAAGATATAATAGAACAGTTATCCTTAGTTTGTAAAGACATGTCAATCAACTATGAGGACGAAGCACTACGTTTAATAGCCCTTAATTCTGAGGGGGCATTGAGGGATGCCCTAAGTATTTTAGATAGATGCGTATCTTTTAATAATGAAACATTAAAGCATGATGATGTAATTAATATATTAGGAGCAGTCAATTACGAGTTTATATTTAATTTAGTCGAAAACATAGCAGGACAAAACACATCCGATGTACTCACACTTATTAATGAGATATTTATGGAGGGTAAGGATGCCGGCCAATTGATAAGGGATTTAATATCCCACTTTAGAAATCTTTTGCTTGTTAAGATGGATGTGAAAACAGATGAGCTTTTAACCTTGCCGGAAGAAAGATTAAAACAATTTAAAGAACAGAGCAGATTATTTAATGTAAATCAAATAAGTTCTTTTATTTATACATTATCGGATATTGAATCAAAGTTAAAATATTCATCACAACCTAAAATATTAATGGAAATTGCAGTTGTGAGTTTATGCAATAAAGAATTAAACGATTCCTTAGAAGGGATTATAGAAAGAGTAAAGCATTTAGAAAAAATAATAGCTTCGGGGGAAATAAAGGTCAGTAAAGATTATGAAAAAGTAACACATCATAAGCCGGATGAAATCAAGACTATAAAACCCCTTTCTGACAGTAAAAAACAAGAAAAAACAAAATCTACTGAGGCAGAACATCCAAGAGAGGGTGTTGAAGATATTAAAAAAGATATTAAAGAGGGAAAACAGCATGAAGGGGAAAAACAGCATGAAGAGGAAAAACAGGACGATAAAGACGGTGTTTTGGACTTCGGCGCAATCAAAAATGCTTGGGAACGGGTTTTAAATCAGATGAAAAGAGATGAAAAGGCGCAAATAGGGGCCTTATTAAAGGAAGGAACTTTAGAAGAATTAAAGGAAGACGTATTAACTATTTCACTAAAAAAAGGATTTGAAATCCATCGTAATAGATTAGATAAAAAGGACACGAAAGAATATATATCTGACATAATTGCAAAATTTACGGGTCAAAATGTAAGGCTTTCCTTTGTAATGGAAGATGAGGCTGTTATATCGAAAGATGCAAACAAACAAAAAGATCCCGTACAAAAGCTTAAAGAAATATTGCCCGGGGAAATATTTGATAAGGTAGAAGTAATAGATGAATGATATATTTGAGGCAAATATGGTATAATAAAGAAAATCTAATTCAAATAGAGTTTAGAATTCCTTTTAAAGGTAATTGATACAAAGAACTTTACGAAACAAAGGTCAATTAATAAAAGCCGGTTCTTTTTAACAAGGATAATTTTGAGGAATTATATAAAGATGAAGGACAGACAATGATTTTTTTTACTATTTTATTTAATATTAATTGTAAAGGAGGAACTTTTTAATGGCTAGAAGAGGTGGTTTTCCGGGGATGGGTAAAGCAAACATGGGCAATATGATGAAACAAGTTCAAAAAATGCAAAAACAGTTGGAACAAAAACAGGCTGAGCTAGAAGAAAAGGTTTTAGAAACCAGTGCAGGCGGGGGAGCTGTTTCTGTTAAGATTACAGGAAAAAAGGAAATAGTGGAGATTAAAATAGAACCTGAGGCAGTAGACCCGGATGATATAGAGATGTTAGAGGATCTGATTATGGCAGCTGTTAATGAGGCCATTCGTGCTGCAGAAGATATGGTGGCTTCAGAAATGGGCAAAATAACCGGAAAAGTGAATATACCGGGACTTTTTTAAACAACGCATGAAACATTGTCTGTTAGGGCAAACAAATTTATTAAAAAGCATAAAAAATCTTTGTTTTTAGAAATTGACGGTTAACCTATAGGAATGAGGAATATAAATTATGAATTATTATTCAACATCTATGGCTAAGTTAATAGAGCAATTTGCAAAACTTCCCGG
>CAYLIZ010000030.1:0-14483 GCA_964383985.1 uncultured Alkaliphilus sp.
TAAATTATAAGAAAATAAAAAGGCGTAAGATTCACGCCTTTAGTCCCTTCTTTGGCCTCTTATTAAAAGTAATCGAATCAGTTGCGATATTGCTGTAGCCATAGCTGCTACGTAAGTAAGTGCTGCTGCATTTAATACTTTTTTAGAATGTTTATACTCATCGCCTACAATAAATCCACCTTCATCTAACTGGCTTATTGCTCTGCTACTCGCGTTAAATTCTACAGGAAGTGTAACAACCTGAAATAATACAGCAGAAGCAAATAATAATACGCCTAAATCTAACAAAGATGGTATTGACATTATAAGACCGAGAGTAATAAAAATCCAAGCTGCACTTGAACCAAAACTAGCTATTGGAAAAATAGCGTTTCTTAGGCTGAGTGGAATATATCCATTAGCATGCTGAATTGCATGACCGGTTTCATGTGCGGCAACGCTAATAGATGCTATAGAATGCCCATGATATACATCATTTGATAGGCGAACTACCCTTTTTCTTGGGTCATAATGATCACTGAGCTGGCCCCTTGCCATATCAACCGGAACATCTCCCATCCCGTTATTATCCAATATATATCTGGCAACCTGATAACCCGTATACCCTTTTTTACTGCCTACCCTTAAATATTTTGCAAAAGTTGATCTGACCTTCATTTGAGCATACATAGCAAGTATAATAGACGGAATTAATAAAATCATAGTTGGATCAAAATACCCAAACCCATATGGAAACATATTATCACTCCTTATACAAAAAATATTTTATTGCCATTTTAACTTCATTGATATTAACTAATGTATTTACACATGGACCCTCAGGACGTTTGTTTGTTATAGCAATAACCGGCAAATTCCTCACATCATGTAACCCGCTAATTAGGTCCCTCTCACAGGCTATAGCTACAATAGCTCTAGGTTTTAGGTCCTTGACTACTTTTCGTGCCAGGGTTCCCCCTGTTACTACCTTTATATTGACCCCAAATTCCTCTTTTAACTTAATTAAATCATCTACATTACATTTGCCGCAACGCCTGCAGTTTTCAATATTTGTAGTAATCCTATGTGGGCAAAATGATTTTTGAATACAATGTGGAATTAAAATTAATATATCATTGCCTTCCATGCTATATTTATCAATAGACACTAGTTTATTGTTTAGTTCTATAAAAACCTTCCTTATAAAATTCTTATCATATTTTAGTAATTTACCTAAAAAGAGCATTCCCAGATATATTATTGCGAAAGACGACCCCAACAGTTTTCTAGAAATTTTAGATACCGGATGTTCATGCCATAAAAGCACAACAATAGGAATAATTCTTAACAACAAAAGGCCTGCACTAAACAAAACTATAATCATGATAATAAATACCAATTTAAAAAAATATTCATTTTGTCCATTTGCAATTATTATTAAACAAATGATAGAAATTACTATTAGGTTAAACATTAATAATAGAATAAAAACAAATTTTTTATAAATACCATTTGTCTTTGGTATATTTTCAATTTCCATATTATCCACCCAGTATTTTGTTTATTTCAATATTATTCCCTATTAAATATTGTTTTACACTCATTCTTTTCCTACCGCTAAACTGTAACTCCTCTATAGACAGTATATCTTTTCCTGTAGCAACTAAAATACAATCCTTTTTTACTTCTAAAATTTTTCCCGGCTTATAACCCCTATTGCTATGAACTACACTACTTCTCCATACTTTCATAGTTTTCCCATCATATGTAGTGTAAGATGTAGGCCATGGAGTTGTTCCTCTAATTAAATTTTTGATTTCTTCAGCAGATTTGCTCCAATCTATTTTGCCCAACTTTTTAGTTAACATTGGTGCATAAGATGCCTCATTATGATTTTGTGGAATCGGTTGTATTTTACCGGCTTCTATCAATTCTATTGTCTCATCTAAAATCTTAGCACCAAGATTCATTAAACGATCATGAAGCTCTCCGGCCGTTTCATCTTCGCCTATTTTAATTTCCTCTTTCAATAGTATATCTCCAGTGTCTAATCCGGCATCCATATACATCGTAGTGATACCTGTCTTCTTTTCTCCATTAATAATTACCCAATTAATAGGTCCTGCTCCGCGATATTTTGGCAACAAGGAGGCATGAACATTAACACAGCCATATTTAGGAATTTGTAAAATTTCCTCAGGCAAAATTTGTCCATAGGCCACAACCGCAATAATATCAGGATTTAGCCTTTCTATATTTTTAATCACTTCTATATCTTTTAAAGTACCCGGCTGGAATATAGAAATATTATATTTTAATGCTTTCTCTTTTATAGGGGTTACATTTATTTTTTGTCCCCTGCCACTTGGTCTATCCGGTTGAGTAAAAACACCTATTACTTCATGCCTGCTATCTATTAGAGTTTTCAAACAAGGGACAGCAAATTGTGGGGTTCCCATATAAACTATTTTCACAAAATCACCACTATTCCTTTTTGATTTTATCCTTTTTAACTTTGTTCTTTATAGCCTAGTCCTTTTCAACTCTATCTATGAATAATATTCCATTTAGATGATCTACCTCATGACAAAAGGCCCTAGCCAAAAGTTCCTTGCCTTCAAGAGTAATCTCTTTGCTTTCGCGATTTAAACCTTTTATTTTAACCACATTTGGCCTTATAACCTTCCCTGTAACCCCAGGTAGACTGAGACACCCTTCCTCTTCACATTGGCTACCTTCTTCATGTATTATTTCCGGGTTTATTAATTCAATTAAACCTTCACCTATATCTATAATTATTACCCTTCTTAAAACCCCAACTTGTGGGGCTGCTAATCCCGCCCCATCTGCATCATACATTGTTTCTTTCATATCATCCAATAAAGTAATAATTCTATCGTCAATTTTATCAACCACTCTTGAAACCTTTCTTAATATTGGATCACCTTCTTTACGAATAATTCTAAGTGCCATAATTGGTTTCCTCCTAAATTAAATAATAGTACATGGATTTATATCAATACTACATGATATATTCCTTGGGATATATTTATTTCTGTTATCTATCAATAAATATTTTATAGCCTTTTTTAATAACCTAAAGGGCACATTAACATCTTTTAATAAAAGTTGGTATCTATAATTTCCTTTTATCTTGCTTATTATGCTTGGATTAGGCCCTAAAACAATATTATCAAATATTTTGTATCCTTGCGAGTCTAAAATATATTTTATATGATTTGTTACTAAGTTGGCCACATCTTCCACACATTTTTGATTTTTGCCCACGAAATTTATTAAAATCAGGTTCGAAAAAGGGGGATAATAAAATTCTTTCCTTATTGCTAATTCATCCTCAATAAACCTTTTATAATCATGATTTTTCGAAAATATAATACTATAATGTTCCGGCTCATAAGTTTGCAAAATTACTCTGCCTTCTTCTGAACCTCTCCCGGATCTGCCGGCTACCTGGGTAATTAACTGAAAAGTTCGTTCTGCTGCCCTAAAATCCGGTAAATTTAAAATTAAATCGGCTAAAATAATGCCAACAAGAGTAACATTAGGAAAATCTAAACCTTTGGAAATCATCTGTGTGCCTATAAGGATATCCACCTTTTGTTTCTTAAAACTTTCAAGAATCCTTTCATGAGAACCTTTTCGACTAGTTGTATCCATATCCATCCGTCTCACCCTTGCCATTGGAAAATAAGATTTAATCAAATCCTCAATTTTTTGAGTTCCGGTTCCCAAACGTTCAATATTATTGCTGTTACAATTATGACATATTGTCGGCACTTTTCTAATTTGTCCACAATAATGACATTTAAGCATTGTACCAACCTTATGAAAAGTCATCGTTATGTCACAATAATTGCATTTTTCAACATAGCCACAATTCTTGCATGATATAAAATTTGAATATCCTCTGCGGTTTAAAAACAAAATAGTCTGTTTTCCCCTTTTTAAATTTTTGTCTATGGCATCTATCAATTCATAACTAAATACCCCCTTATTTCCCATCTCTAATTGTTTTGACATATTAATTACTTCCACCTTAGGCAAATTTGCATTTACAGCTCGTTTTGTCAGATTGATTAACTTTAACTGGCCGTTTAAGGCTTTATAGTAACTTTCTATAGATGGTGTAGCAGAACCTAATACCAACACAGCACCTTCTAATTGCCTGCGATAATTAGCAATATCGATAACATGATACCGTGGTGATTGTTCGGATTTATATGTATATTCATGCTCTTCGTCTATGATAATTATTCCAAGATTTTTAAGTGGTGCAAAAATAGCAGATCTAGCACCTATTACAATATCCACCTCATCATTTTCAATTCTTCGCCATTCGTCATATCTTTCTCCATCAGACAAACCGCTATGAAGCACAGCTATCCGTTCCTCAAATCTGCCCATAAATCTAGCGACGATTTGGGGCGTAAGGGAAATTTCAGGAACTAACATAATGCCCTGTTTGCCTTTTTTTATTACCTTTTCTATAAGTTGTAAATAGACTTCAGTTTTGCCGCTACCTGTAATTCCATGTACTAAAAAGCTACTGTTTATGTTGTTTTTTATACAATTCCCTATTTCATCTATTGCAATTTGCTGCTCTTTGTTGGGAACGAGTTTTGGAAAAATTGCAAAACTTTTATCAGCGAGGGGATCTCTCTTAACCTCTACATCAACGAATTCTATATACCCTTTTTTTTGCAGACTATTCAAAGTCCATCTCCCGGTATCAGCCATGTCTAATAATTTTTTGACACTACATCTACCATGTTGTTTTAATGTTTCCAAACAAAGTTTTTGCTTTCTTGCATTCCTTAATGAATCTATAACCTTATCCCAGTCTTTATCTTCTACAACCATATATACATATCGCTCTGTCTTTATATTTACCCTGCTGTTAAATTCGTACTCTATATCGATTATATTTTTTTCAAGAAGAATTTTAATAGCATCATTAATCTCCTTGTAATCTACATGTTGAACCAATAAATCCAGATATACTTTTCCGCCCAATTTCTCTAATACAGCAAGTACATCCCGTGTTTTTCGTTGATTAACCGGAACTAACTTTTCCCAATCAGTGTTTAATAAAATAATTAGCTTTCTTTCTTTTTTTATCATACCTTTAGGTATTAAACAATGTATAGCCTCTATATATTTACATAAATATTGATTTTTCATCCAAATTATTAACCTTAATTGATCTTCAGATAAAATAGGTTTTTTATCTATAATAGCTAATACCTTTTTTAACTTTACATTCTTATCTGATGATTTGCTTATATTAAATACATATGCCTCCAATCTTCTATTTCCCCTACCAAATGGAACGATTACACGCATTCCTAAAGTTATTTTATCATGTAAATGAGCAGGAACTTTGTAATCAAATAGTTTATCTGTTTGATAACTATTATTGTTTACTACAACTTGCACTATTTTATCCTTATGTGTCAATTTTTCACCTCCTTATGATCAAATAAAGTGTTGAAAAATAAACAAATTTATATTGCGAAACTGCGAAAATAAAACCTCATTCCAATTCATTTATTGAAATGAGCTATCAAGTTTTCGTATTCGTAACCCCAATTAAATGTATCTTTTATTAAATTTTAAAACCGTATATCCATAATATATAAACTATTTAATTAATTTTTTTGCTTTATCTAAAATACGATGCGCAATATCTATCTTACCGGATTTTTCTATCTTTTCTACCTTGCTATCCTTATCTATTATAGTAACAATATTTGTGTCAGCACCAAAACCGGCACCTTCTTCTGTAATATCATTTGCCACGATAAAATCTAAATTTTTTTCGGAAACCTTATCCTTTGCATTTTTGATAATATCACTGCTCTCCGCGGCAAACCCGATCAATATCTTATCTCCCTTTATTTTTCCAAGTTCATTTAAAATATCAGGATTTCTAACTAAGGTTAATTTTAAATCTTTTTCGCTTTTCTTTATTTTACAAGATGATATAGTTGCCGATCTATAATCTGCAACTGCAGCAGTTTTAATAATAATATGTTGGTCTTTAAAATTATCCATTACTGCATCATACATTTCCAAGGCAGTTTCTGTCTTAATTAATGCAACCCCATCAGGCGGAGAAATATTAGTAGGGCCACTTATAAGAATTACCTCCGCCCCCCTCGAAAATGCAGCTTCTGCAATAGAATACCCCATCTTACCTGTCGAATAATTACTAATAAAACGGACCGAATCAATAGGCTCTCTGGTTGGCCCGGCTGTTATTAGGATTTTTATACCTTTAAAATCTCTATTTGGTTTAACTATATTTACTACATACTCTATAATTCTATTTATATCAGCCAACTTACCTATTCCAATATCTCCACATGCTAAACGTCCGGAAGCCGGCTCTATAAATTGATACCCCAGCGAAATTAATTTTTCTATATTTTGTTGTACTATTTTGTTTTTATACATTTTTGTATTCATGGCCGGAGCAAAAACAACCTTTGCAGTAGTAGCCATAATTGTAGTAGAAAGCATGTCATCCGCAATACCATTAGCAACCTTGCCAATAATATTAGCAGTTGCGGGCGCTATTAATAAAACATGCGCTTTTTGAGCCAAAGAAATATGCTCGATATTCCAATGTCTTGGTGTATTAAAAGTATCCACAATTACCGGGTTTTGGCTCAGAGCTTGAAATGTACTAGGCTTAATCATTTTAATTGCAGATTTAGTCATAATAACATCCACATTCGCATTTAATTTCTTAAAACTACTAACAATATCACAAGCCTTATATATTGCAATACCCCCTGTTACGCCGAGCACAACATTTATATTCTTCAACAAATTGTCACCCTCTTACCTTAATTCTTTTCCCCTTTTATAAACTATTTTTTCTTCAAATATTTCTTGAGTAGCAATTGATACCGGTTTTTTAGAACAAGATTCAGCTTCTAATTTATCCTCGTCTATTATCTGTCTTGCCCTTTTTGCCACAACTACAACCAAGGTATACCTGCTATCTACCTTTTCTAATAGTTCGTTAATTGACGGATACAACATCTTATCAACCCCTATTTAAATTTTAACAATATTTCTTCATAGTTTCTTAAAACCTTGCATTTTTCTGCCCTTATAATAGCCTCAATGTCTTGCACAGCCCTAGATACATTATCATTAATAATAGCATAATCATATTTTATTACCTGTTTGATTTCAGAAATAGCAGCTCCATAGCGTTTTTCAATATCAGATGAGCTTTCTGTTCCTCTATTTACAATTCTATTTTTTAATTCATTCAATGAGGGAGGTAAGACAAAAATAAATACTGCATCATCAAACTTTTTTTTAATTTGTAAGGCTCCAACAATATCTATCTCTAATAAAACATCATTACCATTTTGTAAGTTATTCATAACATATTGTTTGGGCGTACCATAATAATTACCATATACGGTGGCATATTCTAAAAATTCATTTTTATATATCATATGCCGGAATTTATTTTCAGTAATAAAGAAATAATTAACACCATCCCTTTCTCCGGTTCTAGGTTTTCGAGTAGTGGCTGATATAGAAACTTTTGTTTGGGGGTTATTTTTAATCAGTTCTTTGCAAATCGTCCCTTTCCCTGCCCCGGATGGCCCTGACACAATAACTAGCAAACCTTTGCTAACCATGCTTTCCTCCTCCCTATCTTACATTATTCACTTTCAACAGTATTTTCTATTTCCTTTACATTGTTTTTAGATTCTAACCTATATGCTACAGTTTCAGGCTGAACAGCGGAAAGAATAATATGGTCGCTATCAGTTACTATTACTGCTCTTGTCCTCCTGCCATAGGTAGCATCTATAAGCATGAATCTGTCCCTGGCCTCCTGAATAACCCTTTTTATAGGAGCTGATTCCGGACTTACAATAGCTACAATTCTATTTGCAGATACTATATTACCAAAGCCTATATTAATTAATTTTGTATTCATTAGCATTTCTCCTTTATTCAATATTTTGAACTTGTTCTCTCATTTTTTCAAGTTCACTTTTTATATTAATAACCAAATTAGCTATAACCAAATCATTTGCCTTAGATCCAATCGTATTAATTTCTCTATTCATCTCTTGGAGGAGAAAATCCAGTTTTCTACCAACAGCATCATCCTCCTCTAAAATTTTAGTAAATTGTTCTATATGACTATGTAACCTTACTATTTCTTCTGTTATATTGCTTTTATCAGCAAACAACGCCACCTCTGTCGCTATACGATTATCATCTAAATCAAATTGTTCATTTAATATTTCTTTAATCCTATCCGTTAATTTTTGTCTATATTCTTGTACAATTATAGGGCTTCTATCCTTTATTTGTACAAGAAAATCATCGATTATGTTTAAACGTTTCAGCATATCTACCTTTAATTTGTTTCCTTCTTCTTTTCGCATCCTTACTAGTTTTATAAGAGCATCATTAAGTGCATTATGTAAACATTGCCAAACCTCATCCTCATTCTCCTCTTTCTCCTCTATCTTTATTACATCCGGAAAACTAACTATTAAGGATGTGGTAATATCACTTTGCACTGATAAATCTCTCTCTATTTCTAATAATGAATTTAGGTACTCCTTTGCTAAGGGCATATCTACTACCACTTTAACGTCACTACCACCAACATTTTTATAAGCAATATAAACCTCTATACGTCCCCTTTTCAAATATGATTTTATAAGACCTCGTATATTTTCCTCCAAATAGGTAAACATTTTTGGTAGTCTTATACTAATGTCCATATATCTGTGATTAACAGATTTTAGCTCCACCTGAAAATGTATATTCCCAATTTGAGAATCGCCCTTGCCAAAGCCGGTCATACTTTTTATCATAGCTTTCATCCTTCCATTTATGTTCCCTACTATTATTTTATATTTGTGCATCTATAATTACAAGTAGTTTTCACATCTCCAGCTGATATCATTTGGTCTAAAATTTTGCGTCCTCCTCATTACTATATTTTCAATGTTATTTATATAATCTCTATTTTGCATACTTTATCAAACTATGCTATTATGGTTACAAAATAAACAGGAGGTAAAATTCTGATGGCCTTAGATGGATGTGTGATAGTTGCATTAACCCATGAATTAAAATCTCAATTACATACTGGAAGAATAGATAAAATTTATCAGCCTGAAATCGATGAAATAATTTTTACTATAAGAAATAATAGAAAAAATTATAAAATCCTACTTTCTGCAAGCAGTAATTGCCCCAGAATTCATTTTACTAAATCTGATAAAAAAAATCCAATGGACCCCCCTAATTTTTGTATGGTCCTTAGAAAACATCTACTAGGGGGTAGAATTATAGATATTATACAGCCCAAATTTGAAAGAATGATTAAATTAGTCATAGAATCTTTTGACGAACTTAATATATTAAGAACTAAGGAACTCATAATAGAAATGATGGGTAGACATAGCAATATAATTTTAGTAGATTGTGAAAATAATAAAATAATAGACAGCATAAAGCGCATCCCCTCCTATATAAGCAGGTACAGGCAAGTCTTACCAGGGATTGAATATGCTATGCCCCCCTCGCAAAATAAAGTTAATCCCTTAGAAATTAATACTAAAGATAATTTTATTTCTGTTATTCAAGACAAAGATAAGCGCACTTCTATATATAAGGCAATATATACAAGTTTTACCGGTATATCCCCCCTACTCTCAAGAGAAATTTGCTATAGATCCTCTATAGATGAAAACATAATATTATCTAATTTAGATAAACAAATGATAAATAGCATCTACAGAAATTTTATGAATATAATCAACAAAATAAAAGCAAATGATTTTGCCCCAGTTATTTATTATGACAATGCAACTGAAAAATATATAGATTTCAGTTCTATTGATATTAGCTACCTTAATTATTACGAAAAACAACTATTCGAGTCTACGAGTGATATGGTAGAAAGCTTTTATTTTAAAAGAGATTCTAAAGAACGAATGAAACAAAGAACCAATGACCTGCATAAAAATATACATGCAAAACTAGATAAAGCGTATAATAAACTAAGCAATTTAAATGAAGATTTGAAAAAGGGTTACAATGCTGAAAAATACAAACTTTATGGCAATTTAATTACTGCCAATATATATCAAATGGAAAAAAATCAAGATAAGGTTGAGCTTATCAACTACTACAATGAAAACTATGATGTAATTACCATTCCATTAGATAAAAAATTAACTCCTTCCCAGAATGCGCAGAAATATTTTAAAATGTATAATAAAGCTAAAACCACAATTTACGAGGTTAACAATCAAATAAAGAAGACCAAAAGAGAAATAGATTATCTAGAACAAATTATTATAAATATTGAACAGTCCACCCATATGTCTGATATTGAAGAAATACGTGCAGAACTTGAAGAAATTGGGATTTTGAAACGTAAAGTTACTAAAAAAGGTGTTAGCCCTAGCAAAAAATCTAATTATCTTAGGTATATATCTTCAGATGGATTTGAAATACTTGTTGGCAAAAATAACAAACAAAATGACGACATTACTTTCAAAATATCTTCCAAAGAAGATCTCTGGTTTCACGTTAAAGATATGCCGGGTTCTCATGTAATATTAAAATTAAAAAATAAAACACCTAGCGACTTGTCTATATCAGAAGCAGCAACATTGGCTGCTTACCATAGCAAAGCTAAAAACTCCACGAAAGTAGCTGTAGATTATACAAGAAGAAAAAATGTAAAAAGACAACGCGGAGCCAAACCCGGCATGGTAATATATGACAATTACTCTACTATACTGGTCGATAGCGATGAAAAATCAGCATTCAAAAACATTAGGAAACAGTCATAAGATCGTTCCTTATAATAATCACCTTTTTTCAATAATTGCGCCATTGCATCCATCTATTTCCCCCAAATATACCTTTATAATTTCACTTTTTGAAGTTGGGACATTTTTACCCACATAATCCGCTCTGATTGGTAGTTCCCTATGACCTCTATCTATAAGCACAGCTAGCTGAATCACTTTAGGCCTGCCTATATCCATCAGTGCATCCAATGCGGCCCTTGTTGTTCTTCCGGTATATAATACATCATCAACCAAAATAACGATTTTTCCATCAATATTTGATTCAATATTAGAATCATGCACAATAGGTTCCATTTGTTCCTTTGTTAAATCATCTCTGTATAGTGTAATATCTAATGTACCTACAGGAATTTGTCTACCCTCTATAACCTTAATTTTTTCAGCTAAACGATTAGCTAAAGGAACTCCTCGGCTTTTTATCCCCACTAAAATAATATCCTTCGCTCCCTTATTCTTTTCAATAATTTCATGGGCAATCCGAGTAATAGCGCGGTTAATCGCTTTTTCATCTAAAAGTTGAACTTGCCTTTTCATTTCAAAACCCTCCACAAGTTATTGTTCTTTAAAATAGCTGTTTTTTAGCACCTTTAATAATTTATTAAAATGTTCAGGTAAATTTGATGTAAACTCCATATATTTTCCTTTTGTAGGATGAATAAAGCCTAAAGTTTTAGCATGAAGGACCTGACCTTTTAATTTAAATTTTAAATTTTTATATCCGTACATAGGGTCTCCTAAAATAGGTTTTCCAATATAAGAAAAATGTACTCTAATCTGATGGGTCCTCCCTGTTTCCAATGTAGCCTCGATATATGTATAATCTTTAAATCTGTTTAGCACTTTAAAATGAGTAATGGCGTGTTTCCCACCGCCTACAACTGTTCTTTTGAGCCTATTTATAGGATCTCTTCCAATAGGCGCATCTATAATTGCATTTGTTTCTTTTATGATGCCTGAAACAATTGCGTGATATTTTCTATTAACAGTATGTTGCTTAAATTGTTTAGCCAATACATTATGAGAATTGTTGTTTTTAGCTATCACCAATAATCCTGATGTATTTTTATCTATGCGATGAACAATTCCCGGTCGCATTATGCCATTAATATCGGATAGATTAGAACCATAACGATATAATAATCCATTGACTAAAGTACCGGAAAGATTATCAGGGGTTGGATGTACCACTATACCCTGTTGCTTATTGACAACAATTATATCATTATCTTCATATACAATATCAATTTTAATATTTTCCGGTTTTATTGGTAAATCCTTTATCTTTGGTAAACTAACTTCTATCCTATCTCCTGATTTAACAATATAATTTGACTTTTCTAATCTCTTATTGACCTTAACATAATTCCCTTTTATAAGTTTTTGTATATAATTGCGACTCAATTTTTCATATTGTTTTACTAAATAAACATCTAGCCGATTACCGCTCTCTTCTTCTGTTACTGTTAGATTTCCTCTGTCCAAAAAAAACCTCTCCCTTTAAATTAAACTACCTTATCATATTTAAATATAAAAATACTAATCAGGGCTATACCAATAGTAACAGCAGAATCAGCTATATTAAATACCGGAAAATTTGCAATATGAAGGTAGTCAACAACAAATCCCAATCTAACACGATCTATTAAATTTCCAATAATACCACCTGTCGCTAAACTTAATCCATAAATCATAATCTTATTCAATCTATTATTATGTGTGTAAAACCATATAAAACCTAATACCAACAAAGCAAAAATAATAAAAAATAGTTTCTGATTTTGCAAAATTCCAAAAGCAGCCCCACGATTTTCAACATAGGTCAAACGAAATATGTTATTAATAATGGGGAAACTACCAACCGGCTTTAAATATTTTAAGGCTAATATCTTACTTAGTTGATCTAGTACAAGCACTGTAGTTACAATAATATAATTCATGCGTACTCTCCCCCTTCCCTTCAATAATTGATTATACCATTGCCGAAACAAAAAAGATACAAAATGTATCTTTTTTATCGGTCCTTTCCTACCGGCCTGCCTGTGCCTAATTTGTATGCCTATAGCCTGTCCTCTGCACATTTTATGCAGATACTAACTTCCGGCATCAATTTTAATCTTTCTTCCGGTATATTAGCTCCACAAAGTTGGCAGCTACCATAAGTTCCGTCTTCTATTTTCTCAAGAGCTTTATCTATTTCTGCAATTCTATAACGTTGATGATCTCCCAAGTTAGTTTGCATTGTCGTTATAAATAATTCCGAACCATAATCTGCAGGATGGTTATCATAAAAAGAAAGTTCTCCTGTATATTCTTTTAAAGATAAACCGGTTGGATGGTGCTCTTCCATCGTTTTGAGGATATTCATTACATTTTTTTTCTCTTTCAAAAGTCTGTTTTTAAAGTGTTCTATTTTGTTTTTATCCAAAAAACCCCTCCTACCTATAAGTATCAATAATATCAAGTAATTCAGCAATGAGCTTGCCAACAACGGGGAGATTAACCCAGCTTCGCATTAAATATAATACAATTCCAGCTAAAACAGTAAAACCGATACCCATCCCTAGTCCTCTGGTTAACCCGGCTATAAAGTTCAGAAAAATGACCCTTTTAGGATTGGATATCATTTCAATGTATTCTGCTACCCTTATATTATCCATTTTCCTTGATAGTTTTTCTATTTGATTTGTATTGGCTATTTTGTCAGATATTTTACCGTCGCGTAGATTATACTTATTTTTAGGCATAATTATCACCCCAATGTTATTTTGCTCTTTAAATTGGTTTCTATCCTACATATATACTGAGGGCTTTGTTTTTATTCCTGATTAACTTTATATTTTTTTAAAATTATCTTTACAATATTTTTAGAATAGTTTGCCGCCTGATAAACAAATTCATTAAAGTTATCATGTGCTGACCCATCTGCCTTATCGGACATAACTCTAATAATAACAAATGGTATATTGTTAACATAACAAGTATGGCCTACGGCTGCACCTTCCATTTCTGTACAATAAGCATCAAAATTTTTTAATAAATTCTGTTTTAATACAATATCACTAACAAATATATCTCCGGAAACAATTCTTCCTTCAATTGCTTTATTGTTGTCTAATATCTTTTTGGAAGCGTACAAGGCCTTTTTAATCAGGCCTTTATCTGCCTGAAAAATAGATTTTTCCATTCTAGGAATCTCTCCTAGTTTATACCCAAATCCGGTTACATCAAAATCATGTTGTTGTACATCTGTAGAAATAACTATGTCCAATACATCTAAGTCATCTTTTACTGCGCCGGCTACCCCAATATTTATAACAGCTTCTACAGTAAATACACTAATTAAAATTTGAGTACATATAGCAGCATTTACTTTACCTATACCGCATCTAACTAAGATTATTTCTCTATTTTCAATAGCACCTATATAAAAGTTCATATTAGCAATTGTTTTTATTCCCTTAATTTCCATTTCATTTTTTAAAATATCTACTTCCTCATCCATGGCTCCTATTATTCCTATTCTACTCATAAAAAACCTCCTTGATTATAATTCGATTATAATATGCACAAATTAGATTACAAAAGTCGCACAAGATGCGA
>CAYLIZ010000031.1:0-14326 GCA_964383985.1 uncultured Alkaliphilus sp.
ATGTATTTTTTCATTAAATATTTTAAATAAATATAAATGACGCATAATTAAACTTGTACGACACATAATTTTGGGGAATAAGAAATAGTTATCTATAATATATAATGGGTATAATAATCCATAATTTATATTTCCTTTGGAGGGGATAAGATAAAATGAACTTATTTCAAGTATTTACCATAATTTATACTGTAATAAGCATAATAATTAGCATAGATATATTACTAGATAATCGCGATCCCTCCAGCACAGTAGCATGGCTTATGGTTCTATTCATTTTGCCGGTTATTGGAATATTTTTATATTTATACATAGGAAGAAACCATCGCAAAAAGAAAACATTTATCAAAAAAAGAAATGAAGACTATATTATTCTAAATAACTTGTTGAGGGAACAATTTTCTTTTATAAATTATGGGAAGATATTTAAAAAAGATTTTAATGATATCAAGGGCAAAATAATTCCATTATTATTAAATAACACGAGATCCCCAATTACAGTAAATAATAAAGTTAAGATACTACAAAATGGAGAGATAACATTTACAGAGATGTTAAATGATATCAACAAAGCAAAAGATCATATTCATATAGAATATTTTATTATAAAAGATAGTCATATAGGCAGAAAGTTTCAACAGGCACTAATAAAAAAGGCAGAAGAAGGATTAGAAATAAGGCTTATATACGATGCCGTTGGCAGTATTAGACTTAAAAAGAGTTTTATTAAACCGCTAATGGATGCGGGTATACAGATTAAATGTTTTTTGCCGGTCACGCTTCCTTTCTTTGGGAGCAGGCTGAATTATCGAAATCATAGAAAGATATTAGTAATAGATGGTAAAGTAGGTTTTACCGGTGGAATAAATATAGGCGATGAATATTTGGGAAAAAATAAAAAAATGGGATTTTGGAGGGATACCCATTTAAAGATTGAAGGGGAAGCTGTATATGTGCTTCAAGGGATATTTCTGGCGGATTGGCACTTTGTATCAGGTGAAACTATAGATGGTTTTAGATACTTTCCGTCACAAGGTTATTGTGGAGAAAAAATCATACAAATTGCATCCAGTGGACCGGATTCCTATTGGGCCTCAATTCACCAGGCGTATTTTTCTGCAATTAACAGTGCAAGAGAGAGAATATATATTACTACACCTTATCTAGTTCCCGATGATGGTATTTTGCTTGCATTAAAAACAGCAGCATTAAGGGGGGTAGATGTAAAACTTTTATTACCGATAAAGCCGGACCATAAAACCGTATTTTGGGCATCCAAGTCGCATTTTGAAGGGCTTTTAGAAGCGGGAGTAAGGATATATCAATATGAAAAAGGATTTGTACATGGTAAAGTATTTATTGTGGACAACAATTTTGTTTCCATAGGTACTGCTAACTTGGATATACGCAGTTTTAGATTAAATTTTGAAGTAAATGCTTTTA
Organism: uncultured Alkaliphilus sp.; assembly: GCA_964383985.1. GTDB lineage: Bacteria > Bacillota > Clostridia > Peptostreptococcales > Natronincolaceae > JAAZJW01. The sequence continues at coordinate 1,444 of CAYLIZ010000031.1, forward strand.
TTTATGATAAAGAAGTAAACTATAGCGTAACGCGGGATTTTTCAGAGGATTTACGGGTTAGTAGGGAAGTGGTTTTAAACGAATATAGAAATAGGCCGATTATACATAAGGTTAAAGAATCCATAGCCAGAATTTTTTCGCCGGTGTTATAAATTGGAGATTAGAGGCCGGAAGACCCCCAATGTAGGGACGACCTGCGGTCGCCCGTTGTTATTATCATCCTTCCCTGTATATTATTATTTTATTTTCCTTAATTTGTTTTAACTATATAAGATTATTTATATATAACCGTTATTTTGTTTTTATAACAATTATATTTTTAAAATAAAATATAATAAAGGGACCGGCAGAGCTAGTCCCCGTAATACAGAGTCTGATAATATATAAACGGTCTAATATTTTTTATGCAGATATTTTTTCTACATGTTTTATGGCATTTCGTATTTGTGGAATAAGGCTAATTGCAGCACAAATCAATGTGTCCGTTCCGATAACCAATCCATTTACCACAAGGGAATAGATTATTACATTCATTCCTTCCGGAGCATAAGACCCAAAGAAGATAATTCCGGATAAAAAGTTTATGAAAAATCTGGCAAAGCCCCCGATAAGGCAGGATATTGCTATATTTTTACGATATAGGCCGGCTAAGCCTAAAGCCCCAAAAGATAAAGGATAATCTAAGAAAAATTGTGCCCAGTGAATAATGTAAGGATCTTGGATTAATCTTAACATACCAAAGGCAAACCCGGCCAATATACCGGCTGTAGGACCAAACATTACTGCAAAAACACACATCGGCAACATACTAGCGGGTGTTATACTACCGCCCTGTGGAAAACGATATAATCGTATGTAGGAAAGAACAAAGGAAATGGCAATACATAAACTTCCGTATATTATCATTTTTACATACCCGGACCCACTTTCCCTTTTCTTTTCTCTAAAAGCAAAAGCTATGGAAATTAATAATAAAGAGGCTAAAATAATGATTGTTATGGGTTTTAACTCCAGTAATTTTTTAAACATAAACATAATATAGCATCCTTTCTTTATATTTATCACCGGTTAAATAAAAAAACGTGAAAAGAAAGCTCTTTCACGCTGTATTTGCAGAATTCGCTTTCCTACGCAGGTTTTAACCTACAGGTTCGAAGGGTTGGAATAATCCTCTCAGCACTCGGCGCCCCCAGCGATAAATATTTTTCTTTTATTATAACACAAGTTCTTCAAAAAATCATGTCTATTTTATCTTGTCTGTCTTATTATGTTAAATATCCTTGAAAGGATAAATACAATACAATATAATATAATAAAGGCCGGAGTTTATCCGAAAAATGGGGAATACATATAAAAATGGGGAATTTGATGAATATACATAAGTTATATGAAATACAAGAAAAATTAGATAATCGCATACGTATAAAGCACGGATTAAAAGATAGAAACCTTATTTTAGCTAAGATATTAGCATTGCAAGTAGAGCTTGGAGAGTTAGCAAATGAAACCCGTTGTTTTAAATTTTGGAGCCGCAAGGGGCCTTCTTCCAAAGAAGCTATTTTAGAAGAATATGTGGACTGTCTTCATTTTATTTTAAGCATAGGGCTGGAAAGTGGACTGACGGATATCAATTTGGTCAGAATTAACAATACTGATAATTTAATAGGCCAATTTCAAAATATATTTGCACAGATTATTACATTTCAACATGAACTTACATTAAATAATTATGAAAAGCTGTTTAATCATTTTCTGTTATTAGGCAGCAAATTGGGCTTTACAGATGAGGAAATATATCTCGCTTATTTAGAGAAAAACAAGGTTAATCATCAAAGGCAGGATGAGGGGTACTAAATTAGGCTATTAATTAATGGAAATGATGGCAATTTTGTAGTATAATTAAAGAAAGTAGATACAGCACTGATCTTTTCATAGTATATTGTACATAATATCAAATTATAGGTACGTTTTATATACAAGCGAAAACTTAATTCAGATAGGTATTATCTGAATTTAGTTGATAAATATTATTTAAAGAGAGGGGTATGCAATTGGCAACGATACTAAAAGGAAAACCTGTAGCTGATAAAATTAGCGAAGGGTTGATAAAAGAAGTAGAAGAACTAAAGGCAAAAGGAATAACTCCAAAGCTTGCTATTGTTAGAGTTGGTGCAAGCCCGGATGACTTGGCTTATGAAAGAGGAGCACTTAATAGGTCCAAAAAAATAGGTATAGACACGGAAGTTAAAGAATTACCCGAAGACATAACCCAAGATGACTTTATAAAAGAGCTGAAGGCCGTAAATGATGATCCGGCTGTAAATGGAATATTAGTATTCAGACCATTTCCAAAGCAGCTAGATGAAGAAGTTATTAAATATGTAATTGCACCGGAAAAAGACATCGACTGCTTTAGCCCTATTAATGCTGCAAAACTGGTAGAAGATGATGAAACCGGATTTGCTCCATGTACTGCTGTATCAGTTATCGAAATATTGAAACATTATGAAGTCCCTATGGAGGGTAAAAATGCGGTAGTTCTGGGCAGATCCATGGTTATAGGCAAACCGGCGGCACTATTACTACTTAGAGAAAATGCAACAGCTACTATATGTCATTCCAGAACACAAGATATTGCAGGGGTTGCCAAGGATGGCGACATTTTAGTAGCAGCTATAGGAAGAGCTAAATTTGCTACCAAGGATTTTGTAAAAGAAGGCGGAGCGGTTATTGACGTAGGTATCAATGTAGATGAAGAAGGAAAACTAGTTGGAGACGTTGACTTTGAAGAAGCTGAAAAGGTGGCCGGAATGATAACACCGGTACCGGGCGGAGTAGGCTCTGTAACTACTTCTATCTTAGCAAGACATGTTGTAAGGGCTTGTAAATCACAAAACAATTTATAATCTATAAAACAAATTATGATTCATAAAAGACAATCTCTAGAAAATTCTAGGGATTGTCTTTTATTAGGGACTTATATTATTTATTAAAAAAATTATAAAAAAATGTGTAAACATATATACTTATGGGTATTAAATATGGAGATGTGGAGATGTAATTTTATTTTTGGATAAGGAGTAAACTTATATGAAATATGAAAAAAATTTAGCATCCATTATTTCACTGATTAGAAATGGGGAAAAAAATGCAAAAGATTTTAAAATTGGCGTAGAGATTGAACATATTATTGTCAATAGGGACACCATGGAATCTGTTACATATTATGAAACAGGAGGTATTGAAGGTATTTTACAGAAGCTGCTTTTAAAAGGATATAAAGGCAAATATGAAGGGGATTATTTAGTAGGATTATCAGCGGAGGACAAAGAAATTATACTGGAATCAGGCGGTCAAATAGAAATTGATATAAAACCTTGTAAAACCGTAAAGGAAATTGAATCCATTTATTTTAGCTTTTTAAATGATATAATACCTATATTGGAAAAACACAATTTATTACTGATGAGTATAGGATATCATCCAAAATCGTCTGTCGAAGATATACCATTTGTACCCGGTAAGAGATATAAATATATATCTGATTATCTTAAAGAAAAAGGTAAATATGCTTATAATATGATGAAGGGTATAGCTGCCCTGCGGGTATCTATTGATTATAAAGATGAATATGATTTTATCAGAAAATTTCGCGTAGCTAATTTTATCAGTCCCTTACTTTATTTAATATCCGATAATTCGCCTGTGTTTGAGGGCAGGATTTATGATAGATTTAGCCTCAGAAGCTTAATATGGGCAAATGTGGATGGAGAAAGAAGCGGTATTGTACCGGGTTCTTTTAGAAAGGATTTTGGGTATAAAGATTATGCTGAATATATATTAAATGTTCCCCCTGTTTTAATTATGAAAAATGGTGATTTTATTAGTACAGATAATAAAACAGTAGAAGAACTTATGGACAAATATGTTTTTACAGAAAAGGAAATAAAGTATATCATGACTACGGTGTTTCCGGATGTCAGGGTAAAAAACCATATAGAAATACGTGTGGGGGATTCACTGCCATATCCTTATAGTTTAGCGTATATTGCTCTAATTAAAGGAATATTTTACAATGATATTGCTCTGGAATATTTATACAATTTTTCCCAAAGAAGGGAAGAAGAACAAGTTAATAAGGTTAAAAGATATATATATGAAAGAGGCTTTAGTGCATATTTTGGCCCCAAAACCGCATATGAACATATTCGAATACTCTTTGATTTAGCCAAAAAGTTTTTAGATGAGGAAGAAAAAGAAATGTTGGTATCATTAGAAAAACTAATAATTGATAAAAATAACCTGTCTACAATGCTTAAGGAAAAGTTGAGCAAAGAAGGCATTGATGGGTTAAAATACTGCAGCCTTAATCGGTGGGTGGATAAAAAATATTAAACTTCAACATGTGGGGATGTTTAAAAACAAAACCTAAAATAAAAAAGACCTTGAATTTAATTTAAATTCAAGGTCTTTTTTTGCTCTGACATAGTATAAAATCAAATCCATAGATGATTTTTTAGTTGATTGTTAAGGGTTTTATAATTATTTTAGATTACTTCAAGCCTACTTTTGGTTTAATCACAAGTTTATCATCAGATAAATCCACTAGTACTTCTGTACCTGCTTTAACAGTTCCCTTCAATAATTCCTCAGATATTTGGTCTTCCACCATCTTCTGAATTGCTCTCTTAAGAGGTCTTGCTCCGAATTCGGCATCAAATCCTTTATTTGCGATGAATTCTTTGGCAGAATCACTTACCTCTAAGGTAATATCTAAATCTTCCAGGCGCTCTTTAAGATCTACTAACATTAAGTCTACAATTTTGCTAATATGCTCCCTATCTAAACTATGGAACACTATAATGTCATCTATTCTGTTTAAAAACTCGGGCCTAAAGGTTTTCCTGAGTTCATTCATAATATTTTCTTTCATTTTTTCATATTCGCTTCGGGCTAAATCATCTTCATCAACGGCAAATCCCAAGGTTTTTTGTTTTTTTATAGTTTGCATACCGACGTTAGAGGTCATAATGATTACGGCATTTTTAAAATTTACTGTTCTGCCCTGAGCATCGGTCAGTCTTCCATCATCTAATATTTGTAACAATATATTAAATATATCAGGATGAGCTTTTTCTATTTCGTCAAAAAGTATTACAGAATATGGTTTTTTTCTAACCTCTTCTGTAAGCTGTCCACCTTCGTCAAAACCTACATATCCGGGCGGCGATCCCACAAGTCTCGAAACTGTATGTTTTTCCATATATTCGGACATATCAATGCGAATCATAGCATCTTCATCTCCAAACATAGCTTCTGCTAATGCTTTTGACAGTTCTGTTTTTCCGACTCCTGTAGGCCCTAAAAATATGAAGGAACCAATTGGCCTTTTAGGATCCTTTAGACCAACTCTGGCTCTTCTGATTGCTCTGGATACAGATTTTACAGCCTCTTGTTGGCCTATTACTCTATTATGAAGGATTTTTTCCATATTGAGCAACCTTTCAGATTCTTCTTCCCGAAGTTTAGTTACAGGTACACCGGTCCATTGGGATACAACATTAGCTATTTCCTCATCAGTAACTATAGCTTCCTTATCTTTATCCCTCCAACTACTCTTTCTTTCTTCTAATTGTTGTTGTATTTGCTTTTCTTCATTTCTTATTTTAGCAGCCCTTTCAAAATCCTGTATGCTGACTGCCTCTTCCTTTTCCTTAGAGAGCTGTTCTAACTTTTCTTCTAAATCTTTTAAGTCCGGTGGTGTAGTAACTGTGGATATTCTAACCTTAGATGCGGCTTCATCCATTAAATCTATAGCCTTATCCGGTAAATATCTGTCAGTAATATACCTTGCGGAGAGTTCTACCGCCGCTTCTAAGGCCTCATCGGTGATTTTAACCTCATGGTGGGCCTCGTATCTATCTCGTAATCCCTTTAATATTTCGATGGCATCATCGGTTGTCGGCTCCTCAACGGTAATTGGTTGAAATCTCCTCTCCAGTGCAGCATCTTTTTCAATATGCTTTCTATATTCATCAAAAGTTGTAGCACCGACTACCTGTATTTCGCCTCTGGCTAATGCAGGTTTTAACATACTAGCGGCATCTATTGCACCTTCTGCTGCACCCGCACCTATTATTGTATGAATTTCATCTATAAATAATATTACATTGGTTGCTGTACGCAATTCTTCCATCACCTTTTTAAAACGATCCTCAAATTCTCCGCGATATTTTGTCCCGGCTATCATGGATGCTAAATCCAATGCAACTACTCTCTTGCCTTTTAATATTTCCGGGATATTACCTTCTTCTATTTTTTGCGCTAACCCTTCTGCTATAGCAGTTTTTCCTACTCCTGATTCACCGATCAAGCAGGGGTTATTTTTAGTTCTGCGGCTTAATACTTGTATAATTCTATTTATTTCACTACTTCTGCCAATTACAGGGTCAATTTTACCTTCTCTGGCAAGTTCATTGAGATCTCGCCCGAATTGGTTTAAAATAGGTGTGCTTCTACTCCTATCTATCGAAACACCTTTTTGACCTCCATTTGCTCCTCCACTATTTAATAGTTTCAGCACTTCTGCCCTTACATTTTGGAGGTCGACTCCCAACTCTGTCAAAATTTTAGTTGCAATTCCATCTCCTGCTCTTATAATCCCCAGCAACAAATGTTCTGTTCCTACATAATTATGGTTCAGGTTTCTAGCCTCTCCAATGCTAAGTTCAAAAACTTTTTTGGTGCGCGGAGTATAACCTAATAAATCTGTTGGTTTGTTTCCTACACCTATGGATTGTACAATTATTTGCTGTACCTTTTCCATTTCTATACCTAAATTTTTTAACGCTTTAGCAGCTATACTTTCTTCTTCTTTAATAATTCCTAATAACAAATGTTCTGTCCCCACATAGTTATGTCCTAACTGCTGTGCCATCTGTTGGGCGAAAGTTATAACTCTTTGGGCTCTTTCAGTAAATCTTCCAAACATAGCCATATATATCCCTCCTAAATTATTATAATAAATTTTCTCTTGTTAATTGTGCCCTTTTAATATCCCTTTCGATACCGGTTAATTGTGATTTAAAATGTTTTTGCAAATATCCGGGTTGTATTATTGTAATCAATTCATTTAATTGCTCTATAGAAATTTCATTTATTAATTTTAAATTAACACCTAGTTTTACATCAGAAATCAATTTCATTGCTTCCTTAGAAGAAAGTAATCTGGCATTTTTAAGGATCCCATAAGAGCGGAAAATCTTATCTTCCAGTTCAATAATGTTTTTACTGTTCAATAATCTTTCCCATGCAATTCTTTCGTTTTGAATGATTTGTAGTGTAACATTTTTAAGATTAGTTACTAATTCTTCTTCTGACATGCCGAGGGTTACCTGGTTAGAAATTTGGTAAATATCGCCTAGATATTCTGTCCCTTCACCATAAAACCCCCGAACAGCAAGCCCTATTTTATTAGCTGTATTAATCACCCCGTCAATATATTTTGTTAAACTGAGAGCAGGCAAATGTAACATGACGGAAGTCCTGATTCCGGTACCGACATTGGTAGGACAGCATGTTAAATATCCAAGCTGTTCATCAAAGGCATATACAACACCTTCCTCTAATAAATCATCTATTTTATTTGCCATATCGAAACATTTTTCTAACTGCAAACCCGGGTAAAGGCATTGTATGCGTATATGGTCTTCTTCATTTATCATAATACTGATTGTTTCTTCATTATTTATTAAAACAGCACCGCCTAAAGTATTTTTAGCTAGGGCCGGGCTGATTAGATGTTTTTCAATATAATTTGATCTTTCGATTGAATCAATTTCACTTATTTTTATCAATCTGAATTCATTTTTGAGGGATGAATTTCCCCCGGTTATAGTGTTATATACTTTATCTATAACATCTTCAGCTTTTTCCTTGCTCAAATAGTGAGGAAATGGGATTGATCCTATATTACGAGCCATACGGACCCGACTGCTGATAACTATATCTGATTCCGGTTCTTTTCCTCTTAAATTTTTGGTCATAATGACACCCCCTACTTATTATTGGCTTCCTTCTCAAGTCTTTTTATCTCATCTCTAACTCTTGCTGCTTCTTCAAATTCCTCTGTTTCAACTAATTGCTGTAGTTGGTTTTTTAAGTCTCTTATTCTTCTGCGCAGTCTGATGGAATATCCGGATTTTTTAGGAATCTTTCCGGCATGAATATTATTACCTTGAATTCTTTTAATCAGGGGAGTAAGCATATTGTTAAATGTGGAATAGCATACATTGCAGCCCAGTCGCCCGCTTCGCTTAAAATCGTTGTATGTGGCGCCGCATTGTGGGCATTTTTTGCTTTGGCCATCGGTAATGGTTATATTTGGTGCTATACTTCCTTCTAATAAGCCGGACAAAAAATTATGGATTGAAAAATTATCCTTAAAATTAAATATTTCATCCTTTTTCGCACATTCATCACATAGATGTATTTCCTCTTTTATTCCATTTATAATCTTGGTTTTATGCACCGTTGCTTCTCTGATATTACAGTTTTCACAAAGCATTTTTGTGCCTCCTCTCCCATTTATTATATAATAACATAGAAACTAATCTCAAAATCATAAATAATCTTATCTATATTTATACTATATTATTTTGCAAATTGTACCTACTATAATAATTCCACAAATTAGACCGGTTTAAACAAATTAACTATATTAATTTTAAATATAATAAAATAAAAAAGCGGAAAATTCATTCTTCGTAAAAGATCACCACTATATATATGCAGATAATTACGAATATTCGGTGCATGATGTGATAAAATATAAAAATGAAGATATAATCTGTTATTAAAATAATATTAAATATTGGGAGTGATTGTGATGAAGGTAACAGTAATTAAGGATCAGCTTAAAGATATTATAGCAGACGCGGTTGTTGTAGGAGTCTATGAAGGTGTAAAAAGTCTTGGTACAGATTTAACCGGTATAGATCAGCAATTGGATGGTATTATTTCCGGTATGATAAGCAGTGATGATTTTAAGGGTAAAGAAGGTGAGACTTTACTGATATATACATTAGGAAAAATTCCGGCTAAAAAAGTGTTGTTGTTAGGACTTGGAAAAGAAGAAGATTTTAAAGAAGACACTATACGCAAAGTGATTGGAAGAGCTGTTAAACAATTAGAAAAATCAAAAACCAATACGGCAGCAATTATTCCTATGGGTTTAGATAAAAACATGTCTTCAGAAATAGTTGGACAGTGTATTGTGGAAGGGGCGATGTTGGCATCGTATAAATTTAATAAATATAAAACTGACGATAAAGAACAGAAAAATAATTTAAAAGAGATATACATAGTAGGTGCTGATGATTCTACAGCAGGTGATATGGATAAGGGGGCAAAGTTAGGGAAAATTCTTGCAGATGGAACTATTATGGCAAGAGACCTTGTCAATGAACCAAGTAATATATTGACGCCCGAGGCTATGGCAAATAAGGCTATGGAAATTGCAAATAAACATGGGCTGGAAGTTAAAATTCTAGAAAGAGAAGATATGCAAAAATTGGGAATGGGCAGTTTTTTAGGCGTAACGCAGGGCAGCGATAAGCCACCTAAATTGATAACTATTAAATATTTTGGTGGAGACAAGGATGATGAGGTACTGGGGTTAGTAGGTAAGGGCTTGACTTTTGACTCCGGCGGTATTTCCATAAAGCCAAGTTCGGGAATGGATGAAATGAAGGGGGACATGGGCGGTGCTGCAGCTATATTAGGTGCTATGGATATTGTCGGAACTCTTAAACCTAAGGTAAATGTTATAGCCGTAATAGGTGCTTGTGAAAACATGCCTTCCGGTAAAGCATATAAGCCGGGAGATATTTTGACTTCCATGAACGGTAAAACCATAGAAGTATTGAATACTGATGCAGAAGGACGTCTGGTACTTGTTGATTGTATTATCTATGCCCTCAAGCAGGGTGCTACAAAATTGGTTGACTTAGCAACTCTAACGGGTGCTTGTGTTATTGCCTTAGGAAATACAACAACAGCACTCATATCCAACAATGATGAATTTGTAGAAAAGGTGAAAATTGCGGCAGAGAGCGCAGGAGAGAAGGTGTGGCAGCTGCCTACATATCCGGAATATAAGGAACTGATCAAAGGTGATTTGGCTGATCTCAAGAATTCCGGCGGAAGAGAAGCAGGTACAATTACTGCAGGATTGTTTCTTGGAGAGTTTGCCGGAGATAGCCCTTGGGTACATATGGATATTGCAGGTACATCCATGATTACCGGTGAAAAAGATTATTTAGCCAAGGGAGCCACGGGGGTGGGGGTTAGAACGCTATATCATCTGATAAAATCCATGGAAAAATAAAATAATAATATCGGCGATTTCCCTCCTAAATATACTATGGGAATAGGTGTTATGCACAATGAAAACTACTTTTTCATATTATATATTGAGGTTTAATTTTCCAATAGTTGAGAAAATAATTTTATAACAATATGTTATGTGCAACATATATAACAAAATTAGATTTGAAGAGCTAGGGGGGAAGGACTTGTCTGATAATGAGAAAAATATTTATATAAATATGCATGATAGTCTGACTAATAAAATATTGGTAAAATCGCCGGAAGAGATGGTAAAGCAGTTAGTGGCATGTAGCATGCCACTAAATTTTCATATAGAGGCATTAAAATGCCAGAGTATTATTATGAGGACTAAATTAATTAGACAGCTGAAGGATTATAAGGAGCATGGAAGGGGGAAGGCAAAAGAAGTAGATATTACAATAGAGGATTTTATGGAGGTTGTGCCATTAGAAGAGTATAAAGAGGTATGGCAGGAGAATTATGAATCATATATTAAAAAATTAGAGGAATCAGTAAATGAAACTGCAGGAGACATTTTATTGTATAATAACAAACCCATAGATGCCAGATTCCACTTAGCATGTGGGGGTTCTACAGAAAATAGTGAAAACGTCGATGGAAATGTTATTCAATACTTAAGGAAGGTACTATGTAATTACTGCCAAGAAAGTCCATATTCTTTAAATTATCAGGATATTCCCATTGAAAAAATAGAAGAAAGATTGGATGTGAAGTTAACAAGTAATGATGTGTTGAAGGATATTCCTATTTACAATGTGATAGATGATGTTGTGAGAGATGAGCAAGGCAGAGTTGTAAAAATTAGAATAGGCAGAAGAGAATTTAAGGGAAAAGAAATAATCGAACTTTTAAACATTGATTCAACACGGTTTGGATGGCAGCCACAAATAATACGGTTTTTTAGCATAGGAAAAGGTGATGGTCTGGGGCTGTGTCAGTACGGTGCTAATGCCATGGCAGAAAATGGAATGTTAGCGGAACAAATTTTAAAATACTATTACACAGGTGTTGAAATTAAGACAATAAAAGATCCATGTTTAAATAAACCTTTAAAAGGCAAACTAATAATGATTGATCCTGCCCATGGCGGAGAGGATAGCGAAGGTTATACAGGAAAACAGGGTTTAAAGGAAAAGGATGTTAATTTATCAATCTCATTATATTTGGAAAAAGAATTGCAAAATCTGGGAGCAAGGGTTTATTTGACTAGACGTGAAGATAAATCCGTACATTTAAATGATAGAGCACAAATGGCTAACCGTATAATGCCTAATTTTTTTATTAGCATACACCAAAATTATTTTAGCCATCCTTCTAAATCGGGGACAGAGATTTATTATTTCAAGGGGGATACGGTTGCTAAGGAACTCGCAAGAGAAATAATGAAAGCACTTACGAATGACCTCAAAACCTTAGATAGGGGCATAAAGTCGGCGGACTTTTTTCTATTGAGGTCGGTAATTGTCAGTTCTATTCATATAGAGGTAGTTTATATCTCAAATCCTGCTGAAGAGACAATGTTGATGGATGTGGATTTTAAAAAAAGAGCTGCCAAATCCATTGCAAAGGGTTTTGTAAACTTTTATAAATATGCGTAATTACAATTCTGAGGTAATAATTTAAATAAAAAATATTTTATAAAAAACAGTATATGCCATTTGACAAATAGGTCAGTTATATTATATAATATATATTTCAACTATTTGACAATTGTTATCAAATGTGTTATTATATAATTGTCAATGTTGTGAAAGAGGTGATTATTTGGCGAATAAAACTCCACCAAATGGAATAAACCAGTTACAAGAAATAAGAAAGAATGTTGAAGAATACGTTGGGCAAAGAGTTGTGTTAAAAGCTAACAAAGGTAGAAAAAGAACGATTGTCAGAGAGGGAATTTTAGAAAACACATACCCAAGTATTTTCATCGTAAGAATTGACGGCCAATTTAAAGACCATGTCAGGAGAGTATCATACAGTTATTCTGATATTCTTACGGAAACGGTTGAAATCACTGTGTGCGATGGAAACAAAAGTATCAAAGTGAGTTAAAATATAAACGCCACCCCGTAATTAGGTGGTTTTTATTTTTTTATGGTAGGACATGGGGGAACGTTTCGCTTGTCTTGTTCATGGGATGGTAAGATGTTCCCTTATCTTAAGAATAAATACAGTGGTGATGAAAATGAATTATGTATACATATTGCGGTGTTTTGATGATAGTCTATATACCGGCTGGACCAACAATCTGGACAAAAGAATTGAGGCCCACAATGCGGGAAAGGGTGGAAAGTATACAAGGGGCAGACTCCCGGTGGAGCTTGTATATTTTGAGGAATATGATGATAAGGCAGCTGCTCAGAAAAGGGAATATGAGATAAAGCAGATGGGGCGAGTTAAAAAATTGGAATTGATAAAATAAGATATGGGGATATTTCGCTTGTTTTGTTACATAGTTGTAGAATTATGCGTC
>CAYLIZ010000032.1:0-1159 GCA_964383985.1 uncultured Alkaliphilus sp.
AACCCAATTTGCACGACCAAAGGGAGTAAGCAAATTGATGGTAGGTCAAACGCGACGAGCACCAAATTTGCACGAACGAAGAGAATAAGCAAATTTGTGTTGCGAAACCGCAAACCCAATTTACGCCACCACCCCTGTTTATATTCCTACGGAGTAAATTAAGGTTGTACCGCCGGAGGGAGAGATAATATAGGGGCGAGCCCTGCTCGCCCAATTACTGTAAAACCACCCAACCATTCACATAGCACCCGGACGACCACAGGTCGTCCCTACATTTTATTATAACAATAATTATTAGGTTATTTCAATCGAATTCATTGCCAAAATATAACATCCAATATCTCTCATTAAATACCGTGATTACTTATCTATAACGCCGATAGTGTAAAATAATTGTAGGAAAAATAAAAAAGAAAGTATATTTTATTTATTTTCCTATAATAGCTTGACACTATCTATAACACCCGGTATTTTCATTAAATATTTATTTTGTATATAACAATGATATAATATAATTAAAAAATTGGAGGATCAAATTATGAAAAAAGAAATTAGAGAAACTATACTTCAAGAAAAAATAAAATTTTCCAAGGCCATAGTAAAAGAAAAAAGTCTTGCTATATTTGATACACTAAAAGAAACAGATTTTTATAAAAATGCCAATAATATTATGGTTTATATCACCCTCGAAAACGAAAATGAAGTTCCTACAGAGCCTATAATTGATGACCTTTTAAACAAAGGGAAAAGAATATTTATTCCTTTAACAGTACACAAAACTAAGGAACTGATTGTGTCGGAATTAAAGGATGTTGAAAAAGACCTAAAAGTGGGTAACTTTGGAGTTATGGAGCCTAAAAAAGAAACCACGAGACCCGTAGATCCTTCTATACTTGATATAGTTATTGTACCCGGCGTTGTTTTTGACAAAAAAGGTTATCGTATAGGACATGGTGCAGGCTATTATGATAGATTTTTACCCGGATTATCTAAGAAAACTACAACTGTATCCCTGGCCTTCGATATGCAACTGATTGATAAAGTGCCCACCGAGCGTCATGATATTGCTGTAGAATATATCATTACAGAAAAACAATTTATTAAATGCATAAAGGATAACGCTTAAGGTTATCCTTTTATTCTTCCTTATCCTTTATAT
>CAYLIZ010000032.1:1259-8701 GCA_964383985.1 uncultured Alkaliphilus sp.
TTATATTACTCATTTTTTTAATTAATTTTTTCTTCTTACTTATGCGATTCATTTCTTCAAGTTTCTTCATTATTAGCCCATTTATCGTATTATCCGGATACTTTCCATCTTTTTCTAAAGTACCTGCCTTCATATCAGTCAATATTTCTATACCTTCATCGACATGAGCAATAGCATAAATATGAAATTTATTATTATTAACCGCTTCTATAACTTCCCTTTTTAACATCAGATTTTTAATGTTCCGCTTTGGAATCATTACTCCTTGTTTTCCTGTTAAACCATTTAGTTTACATATTTCAAAAAATCCCTCAATTTTTTCATTAACTCCACCAATAGGCTGTATTTCTCCTTTTTGGTTAACAGATCCTGTTACCGCAATATACTGTTTGATTGACACTCCGGATATGCCGGATAAAATAGCATATAGTTCAGCACCGGATGCACTGTCACCATCTATAAAGGAATAACTCTGTTCAAAACCAATGCTCACTGTTAAGCCCATAGGTTGAAACTTTGCATACTTTTCTCCCAGATATCCACTCAGAATAAGAACGCCTTTATCATGTATTCTGCCACTCTGATCTGCTTCCCTTTCAATATTTATGATCCCTGATTCTCCACTATAAGTAGAGGCTGTAATCCTGGTTGGTTTACCAAATCTATATTCGCCTGTACTTATAACAGCTAAACCATTGATCTGTCCAACCTTTTCCCCTTCTAAATCAACCAATAAACTACCATCCGAAAACATTTCTTTTAGTTTTTCTTCATATTTGTTGTTTCTATATATTTTTTCCTCAATAGCTTTCCGGATATGTTTTTCTCCAACGATAGTAGATCCGTCTTCTTCCGCCCATAAATCCGCTTCGTATAATATTTCAACCATTCTATTAAACCTGGAACTGAGCTTATGCTGGTCTCCCGCTAATCTCGAGCTATACTCTACTACACCCGCGACAGCAAATTTGTCAAAATGCTTTAATCCTTCTTCTTTACAATGAGTGGCTATAAATTGCGCTATTTTATAAACATTTTCAGGGCTTCTACTCATTTCAGTGTCAAAATCTGCCATTACCTTGAAAAGTTTTCTGAATTCTTCATCGTAATTGTAAAGCACACTATAGGTATAATAATCCCCAATCAATATGACCTTAACATTTAATGGGATTGTCTCCGGTTTTATAGTTGATGGCACTAAATAACCCATCTGTCTGCTTAAATTTTCAATACTAATTTCTTCTGTGCTCAATGCTCTTTTTAATACTTCCCATGCAATCGGATTTCTCAGCAAACCCTGCATTTGCAATATTAAAAAACCGCCATTTGCTAAATGTAACGCCCCGGGCTTAATCTGCATAAAATCTGTTTTAAGCATACCAAAGTAATTTTTGTATTCTATGGTGCCCAATATATTGTTAAATGTGGGATTAGACTCCTTTATAACAGGTGCTTGCCGCAATTCACTGTTGTCAACAAATATATTTACATTATATCTATTGAAAAAATCTTGACTTTGATGCATTGTCATACCTAATATAGATTGTGCCTTTTCGCCCGGACCTACTTGAGATTTTTCTTCAGATTTGAAGCGATCTATATTTTCCAAAATATCTTCTTCAAGATCATTAATATATTCTGTGTTAGATTTTCTGTTCCCGTATTTTTTATAAAGCTTATTTATATCATGATTGACGATGTCATAAACAACATTTCGCTCTAATTGTTTAATATCTTCTCTATATTGTTCCTCTAATTTTCTAACCTTTTTCATCATATCCAGAGTTTCCATGTTCAACTGACCGGATTTTTCCATTATCTCATTTATTTCCTCTTTAGATAAAGACTCGTATTCTTTTTGACTCATAGGCCTACCTTCTTTAAGTGGTGTAGTCATAATTCCCTTATCAGTAATAGTAAACATAAATCCTAAGGTTTTCGATTTTTCATTTAATTGCTGCACCATTTCCTGCCTTTCCTGATGAAAAACCTTAAATATCTCATTTTTCCTAGTCTCATACTCTAATCGTCCAAATGCCTCGGGAATAGCTTTCTTTAATTTTTCAATCATCCCTTCTACATCACTTTTGAAATGTTTGCCCATACCGGGCTCTAAACATAAAGCCTTAGGACAATCACTGTTTTTAAAATTATATACATATATCCAATCATATGGGATAGGTAATTCACCGGCAAATTCTTCTGTGATAGAACCGGTATAACTGCTTTTACCAACGCCACTTATACCCGCCACATAAATATTATAGCCTTTTTTCCTTATTTTAAGACCAAAAGTCAGTGCATCTGCACCTCTTTTTTGCCCAATAATTCCCTCTAATGACTGTAAATCTTCTGTAGTTTCAAAGGATAAATCTTCGATATTGAGTGAACTAGTAAGCTGCTCTTCTTTCAGACAATATTTGCTATGCATAAAATCCCCCCTCCAATTATCCATACAAGGTATATACCTCTATTCTAAACAATTAAAAGGGGGATTTCTACATTATAATGAAAAATATTAAAAGATTGTAGTTTCATTTTTACATTTTGAATAATAATCTACACTTTTCCAAGAAAATATAACTATTCAAATAAAGATTTAATCTGATATGTTACTTCCTTATCATTAATATTAAATTCTATATATTTAAAAATTTTCCAAGGGTCTTTTGAAGTGTCGCTGTTATAAACACCTGTTGAGATATACCTCACACCATTGATAATGTCTACAGAAATGTTTTGACCTTCATAAAAGACAAATGCTCGCTTCCCCCTTTTTGATAAATCTGCTAATGTATCCATCAACAAATCTGCTTCCAGTTTATCTGTAAAACCATCACTGCCGAATATAGGCTTAGACATTATTACAAATATATTTTTCTTATTTGTAGTTCTAACTAAATTTTGTAACCAAGGCCATTGTTCAAAATCGGTCTGTCTTATACCATCCTTTGAATTATCCAGCTGTATAACCAGATTATCCCCTTGTTCCACAAGGCTATATCCGGATTTTGCAAGAACCTTTTGCTTTGTAATATTATCATTTAATCTTGAATCCACATTTCCTGTAAATAATGATAAATTATAGTTATTATTTATCAGGCTGCTAATTCTGTTCATCACAATCTTATCTAATAATGTATAATTCTTAGGCTGAATTCCGCTATGTACAAAAATTTTCTCGCCTTCAGTTTCATATGGTCTGTTGAGGTCATCTTTAGAATCATCTGATGATAAAACATCTAAAGTTACTTCCGAAGTAGTACCCAAATATTCAACACCTATTATAACCTCTCCCGGTTTAGTAGGAGTAAAATCCATACCATCAAAAGTTCCTTTCCCCAATTTTAACGAAAGGTTAACTTTTGAATAATCGACTTTTAACGGATTATAATTTTTATCAAATGCCTTTACGTTTATTTTACATGGAACTCCCACAAAACCTTTTTCATCATCAATTTCTGCTTTTATTCCTTTTAGATTACCAACAGGCGATGTGGATATTACTGCTACACCATTAACAATTCTTCTCTCCGTACCGCCGGAAGGGTGATTTATAACTTTAGGCTCAAATTCACCCTGACCCCTTTTAATCATAGTGGTTGAACCTCCACCATCCATCATAATTGCCTCATAACTTCCTAATTCTATCAATATTTCAGCTAACTGCCTGCCATCGACCCCTTGATAAGATGTATGGCGGCCATCTATTGTTACAAAAATAAGTTTGTTGTGATCCTGCGTGATGCCTATTGCTGTTCTCGGATGGGCTCCTGAAACATTTTGAGTAAATGGTGCAACTTGCCCACCTTTTACCAGAATAGTTCCTCCGCCAAGAGCTAATTTTATATTTTCTAAATCGGACCGAATATTCTTATTTATAGTTATTTGGTCTCCCACCTCGATGCCGGAAAGCAATAAATCCGATTGTGCCCAGGGTGAATCTCCCTTGGCAGCCAATAATATGTATCCATTTTCCGGTATTTCCACAGCCGGTTGTTTCCGCCGTATTTCTACAACAACATCATCTACCACAACTACTTCTACCATATCTTGCAGACTATCACTGAATCCCGGTGAATGCGTTCCCCAATTTCTATCTATCAACATTATATATTGATACCCATCCGTATATTTATTGATTGTTGAAATTGGTATGTTCATGCCACTACTAGTTGTTGCATATAATTCATTTTTCCAATACTCATGTCTCCAATAATCCACAAAAGCCTCCTTATTGTCATCAATAAAAAATGTAGCATAATCATGAACTGTAATTGGGGTACTTATTATTTCACCATCTTTAATTATTGTACCTAAAGGAGAATCCGGGCTTAACATATAAAAAAAATCTCCATTAATAGCCGACACAACATTTTCTGTATTTTTTACCATTGTAGATAGTGGTTCTTTAGTAGATATTCCTCCTGAACTTGTTAATACATCTAATTCTATATTATTATCTTTTAAATCAACATAGACAGCATTTAAATTTAACCATCCATTTCTTCCGAAACGAAGAACATTTTTATATGTAACACCACTAGAAATAATTTCGTCCTCTGTTTTTTCATATATTACTTGGTTAGCAAAGCCTGTAATTGCTAAAGATGTTACCATTATTATAGATAATCCTATAGATATAACCGTTTTTCTAAATTTATCCATTCAAATCCCCTCCGTGCATAGTTTCCAGCCTTGCATATACCTTCATTATATATTAACCTGCATACAAATATATTACATTTACATTACAAAACCCTACGCCGTTACCAAAACACTCCGTATCAAACCGGATTTTGACTTTTACTAAAAATTTCGGATACTTAAAAGCCCATATTATTACCACAACATTTTCTGTAATATTCGCATATAAAAAGGAGTAAAGAAAATTTTCCTTACTCCTTTTGTTTTATTTCCAGATCAATTTTTTGAGGCAATTCTTTCAGTTCTGTTTTAACAATCACATATGGATGCGTCATTGATTGGGTGACAATGTCATCCGGCTTGGGATCTTTGAATATTGCATGAACTACTAATCTCGTTTCTTCTTCCTCTTTTACCAGCTCTAGTTTCTCAATATCTACATTATATCCCGCTGTAAGTTTTTGTCCACGAGTAACTATTACATAAATTTGATCTTCCGCCTTAATAGCTAGGGCCCTCTCCAACATTTTATATTTCGGCAGTATCTCATGGATTTTTTCAGGAATCTGCTCCTTATCTAGAACCATATAGCCCACCTCTTTATCATTCTTAAATATTAATTTAGGAATAAATTTAACAAGACCAACAGTTATTACAATAATTAAAATCATAGCAATAAATAATTTCCAATTTATCTCCGGTAGTTTCGGCATTCTCCCCATGTTCTTTTCCCCCCTAACCACATTAATGTACAAGCTAATTTTCTAAAAACAAATTTGGCTTACAATTATTTGTATTCAAGGTAGGATAGAAATATTCAGAGGAACAAACAAATATTGAACTATTATTTTCTTTTTACTATATCAATTACAGCGTTTACTATATCATCGCCGGTTAATCCATATTTTTTCATAAGCTCTGGCGGTTTTCCGGATTCACTAAAAATATCCTTTACACCTATGCGTTTTAATAGTACCGGGCAATTTTCACCAATTACTTCCGCAACAGCCGAACCTAATCCACCAATAATATTATGCTCCTCCGCTGTTACTATGGCCCCGGTTTCCTCGGCAGCTTTGATAATTATCTCTTTATCTATAGGTTTAATAGTATGGATATTAATTACTCTCGCCTTTATTCTCTCATTTTCTAATTTTTGAGCAGCCTTTAGCGCTTCGCTGACCATTAACCCTGTTGCTATTATAGTTACATCACTGCCTTCATTTAAGGTTACACCTTTTCCTATTTTAAATTCATAGAATGCTTCATCATTGATTACGGGTACCGCAGGTCTCCCCAGCCTGACATATGCCGGCCCGTCTATTTTTAAAATAGCATGTATGGCAGCCTTTGTTTCTACACCATCAGAAGGTACAATCACTGTCATATTAGGAATAGTTCTCATACAAGAAATATCTTCTATAGACTGATGTGAAGCACCATCTTCACCCACTGTAATTCCCGAATGAGTTGCACATATTTTTACATTTAATTTAGGATAAGCTATAGAATTTCTAATGATTTCAAAAGCACGCCCGGTCGCAAATATTGCAAATGTACTTACAAAAACAATTTTCCCTGTTGTAGATAACCCGGCAGCAACACCAATGAGATTTTGCTCCGCAATCCCAACGTTAATAAATCTATCAGGAAATTTTTGTCCAAAAGCATATGTTTTAGTTGACTTAGAAAGGTCTGCATCAAGCACAACAATATTTTTATTTTCTTTACCAAGTTCTACTAAGGCTTCACCATACGCATCACGAGTAGCCTTCATTTTAGTCATTATACTTCACCCCCGAGTTCCTTTAAAGCCTGCAGTTTTTGATCCTCTTTAGGAGCGTTACCATGCCAATTTACTTCATCCTCCATAAAGGAAACACCCTTACCCTTTATTGTTTTGGCTACAATTACTGTCGGAGAACCCTTTGTCTGCTTAGCTTTGTCAATAGATGCAATTATATCTTCAATACAATGTCCATCTATTTCAATAACATTCCAACCAAAAGCTTTAAACTTATCTGCTATAGGATCAACAGAAATAACTTCCTCATTTGCTCCGTCTATTTGCAACCCGTTATGGTCTATAATTGCAGTTAAATTATCCAATTTATAATGGGCTGCCAACATTGCAGCTTCCCAAACAATACCCTCCTGTAATTCCCCATCCCCCAGAAGTGTATAAACCCTATAATCCTTTTTATCTATTTTTGCCGCTATTGCCATTCCACAAGCCGCCGAAAATCCCTGTCCTAAAGAACCCGTAGACATATCCACGCCCGGTGTTCCTCTCATATCAGGGTGCCCTTGCAGCATAGAATCTATTTTTCTTAATTTTAACAGCTCTCCTTCAGGAAAAAATCCCTTCCTTGCTAAAATCGAATATAAAGCAGGTGCAGCATGCCCCTTAGATAATGTAAATCGATCTCTGTCCTCCCATTGTGGATTACTGCTGTCTATCTTCATTTCATGAAAATATAATACCGTTAAAATATCAGCTGCTGACAAAGAACCTCCGGGATGGCCCGAACCTGCTTGTGCAATCATTGTAATGATATCTTTTCTAACATCAATAGCTATTTTACTTAATTTCTGTGCGTTCAAATTACATTCCTCCTACTTATTATTTTCTATCTGTTTAAAGCCTTCCCCAAGCACCTCATGTATTGTTGTAACCATTATAAAGGCCCTATCATCTATTTCGTATACAAGCTCCTTTAATCTCGCTACCTGGGCACGATTTACCACACATAAAAGTACACTTTTTTGTTCCCCGGTATAAAATCCTATTCCCT
>CAYLIZ010000032.1:8801-14046 GCA_964383985.1 uncultured Alkaliphilus sp.
AACAATAGTTGAACAATAGTTGAACAATCGTTAACCATTATTGAGCTATCATTGAACCATTGTTATACTATCGTTTGGCTATCGTTTTTTGTGAAAACAAACTTGACCAAAAATTTCGGAAGAACCAGCATTCTTTTAAATCTCCGGGGTTCTTTTAGAAGCCTATAAAACCATTCTAAACCAAGTTTTTGAAAGATTACAGGGGCCCTTTTAGCAACACCTGCATATACATCCACACTCCCGCCCACACCCATGGCTAATTTACAGTTTAATTTATCTTTATTTCTATTTATCCATTTTTCTTGCTTTGGTGCACCCAGACAAACAAATAGAATATCCGGTTTTGCATTATTTATTTTATTTATTATTTCTATTTCATCCCTTGCATCAAAATATCCATGATAATACCCTGCAACCTCTATATTTTTATATTTCGCCTTTATATTTTTACATGCCAATCCCGCAATTCCCGGTTTTCCGCCAAACATGAAAAATGATTTTTGGTTCTTTTCGCAATATTGTAATAATTTATCCATAGTGTCCACACCGGTAACCCTATGTTTTAATCGCAGACCTTTTAACCTGGAAGCTATAATCAAACCTATTCCATCTGCTAAAACCAAATCTGCATTATTCAATATTTTAAATAGCTCTCTATCCTTTTGAGCTAACATCACAATTTCAGGATTTGGTGTATATACTTCTTTCACTGAAGAATTCTCATTTAAAAATCCAATCAACCTGTCCAGTGCCTTTTTTTCATCAATCACATCAAATTTAATATTTAATATATCTTGTCGTTCCCTCATCGTTATTCACCTTTTTTAATAAACTGCTCTAATATTTTTATATTTAGCTCGGCTTTTTGTCTCAATTCATCCCGTATTTTTATCAATTTATATTTATATTCTTCCTTTTCATATATAACTCTGTCAATTATATCCCAAAGCTGAACAATATCGAGATTTTGCACCCTCCCGGCACTTTCCTGGCCTGCTAAATTTAAAAAACTTAATATCTTCGGGTCATATTCCAGACCCACCATAGGAACAGCGGCAATAGCAGCAAAAATTAATGAATGTAACCTCATTCCAATCAATAAATCCAATTTGCTAATTATGCCTACTATTTCCTTTGGGGAATACCTGTCCTCTATTATTTTAGGTTTTTTATTCATTAAACAAGCAATTTCCTGAGAAATAGTGATATCATCAGGATACTGCATGGGAATAAAAATTACCCCATAACCTCTATCTATTAAATTTTCACATGTTTTTGCTATTATCTCTTTATATATATTCTCCCCATACCATCTTCTTACAGAAATGCCTATCAGTTGTTTTGTAGTATCTATTTTTTCCTTTTCATATATAGCCTCGACAACTTCCTCAGCAGGTAAATCCATAGAAAAAGTGACATCGGCAGTTACTATAATATCTTTTTTTATTCCCAACGACCTTATCTCTTCCTTGGACCGGTAATCTCTCACAGTTATTATATCTACTTTATTGACAATATATTTTGCAAGTTTCCTGTTAAAGGATTTGGTAATAGGTCCAAATCCATTGCCATAAAACATGGTTTTTTTGCCCAAGCTTTTTGCTAAATATATGATAGCTAAATAATAAAGAAGGGATCTTACACTGGTAGCATCCTGCAAAATTGAACCTCCGCCGCTAATTATTATATCAGACCCCTTTATAGCCCTTATTAAATCAATATATTTGTTCCTGCTTATGGCCCTTACATTATATTTATCCATAGTTTCAGCCGCTTTATAGCTTAAAACAGTTAGCCCGGCATGAGGAATATTTTTTTTAATTTGTTCAACTATTACCTGCAATATTGCTTCATCCCCCGTATTTTGAAACCCGTAATATCCAAATATAAATATCTCTTTCATTGATTTCTCCCTTTCGCAACCCCGGCCTTTGATAATTTTATAATGATTTTAAATGCAGTTTCTATTATGAAAATATATACGGCTCCTAAGGCTATGCCTAACCCTAGAGAATAAACTATACGCACAGTTGATAAATAAACCGGAGTTCTTAAGTGGCTGAATGTATTAGCAATTGAGGCTTGTCCCATAACAGCTGCCAAGCCCGCAATAAATGTAAGGGAATTATATTTATTTTTAGCAAAATATACGGCTGTCATTAATGCCGGAAATGCAATTAAAAATTCCTTTATTCTGGGTCTTGCCAATAATCTTTCTTCTAATATGTTTCTTGCCATCATTTCAAATGTAGATGGTTGGACATTTGTTTCATGCCCGGTTCTGGCAATATAAATATATCCTATTATCAGCAGTATTACTGATAATAAAATATAGATAGCTTTTACATCCTCCAACAAAATAGTTTTTATATCTTCTAATTTTAATGAAGATTTATCTCCAATTTTCTTTCTATTTTTATATCCAAAGTAGGCTATATAAATTAACCCATACAAAATTATTGGAACTATTTGACTAAACTTAACACCCCTGAATATATCTATTTCTAATAAAAAATCGGTATTGGATAATATTCCGGCAACAAAAAACCCGCCAAGCAATGAAATAGCTGTTGCTATTACTAAATCCTTTGCGCCAATCACAATAATATTTAATAAAGAATATTTTTTATCATCGGTATTAAAATGTTTTCTACATTCATGACACACCCATACCATTGCTAATGAAGGAAATATAATCGAGGCCGCCAAAGCCATTATCTTCTCCATTAAAAGCGGTTTTATTACATATGCAGCCGGCACCGCCAACATACCCGACACCAGCAAAATGTCCTTCGTTCTATCAGCCATTCTGAATAAATAATATAAAAGTAAAACACCGGCAGCAACAACACCCCAACCTATCAAGGTCTGTTTAGCTATGCGAACCCTATTCGGTGCTAAAGTACTGCTCCTTCCAATTGTTATACCATGTGCCGCTATTCTGTTTTCAAATCTATTAAACATTTTTTCATATTCTTCAAAATCTGTTACAAAAGATATCTTATTTTCTTTAAATGGTTTAAAATATATAAGCCTTATATTTCTTTCCGTCACTGCTCTGTATAGAGTATTTTCAATCTCTTCTGCACCTTCATAATTATAAAATCTAAATCTTTCCTGTATATATGGCCAAACAGAAAATATTCTAACAGCATTATATTCAAGTCCCCTGGCTAAATCCTCTAATGCCGCTTGCTCTATATGTTGCCTCTGTACTGCTGTTTCTATTAACCCCACCTTTATATCATTATTCTGCATGTATTCTGATACTAAATAATTATAATTAGGGTATCCTAAAATTGCATCCCCGGTAAATATAAAGACAGAGGGAACCATATCAAAATCTTCAAAATCGTCAAACAAAGCTCTGATATATTTACCTGTTGTCCATGGATTATAATTTGAAGGTCTCGGTAGCACTTCCAGCCCACTTGATCTGATAAGTTCTATTTTTTTATCATCAAAACCTAAGCCTAATTTTATTAATTTTGAGGTATAGGGCACTTGTCTTAAGTATACTCCTTTATTATATACATCTGTAAAAGATTGGCCTTTTAAGTAAACCGTATCATTTACAGTTCCTTTGAGCAGTATAATATACTTATCCTCTTCGTTAGATAAAACTTCAAATAATTTTTTATCATACCGACTGTTTAAACCATTATATATAAAATTGAAAATTTCCTCTGATTTGGTGTTTACTACAACATCATATTTGTTAATTTCATGATTCTTCTCTAAATAAGGTAAATAAATTTCCTTTAACCTACTATTCTGTAGCAATTCCCGGGCCATAACAACCTCAACATCTTTATTATCACTAATCATAGACTCAAGGTTCTCTTCATGAAGTCCTACATATTTAACGCCTAAATCTTTAAAATTACTAAACCACCATTTTAATTCATTATCGGATTGTAAGGCCATTTCACTAATCTCAATGTAATCTAATACTATATCAACTACTTTATTTTTAGATTCTATATTAATTCTTCGAAATATTGTTGTGGCCAACACAACTATACTCAATAAAATAACTAAAAAGATTTTGCTGTTTTTTCTCATGAAAAGCACCTTCTTTCCCGCAACTTAACAAGTTTAATCTATTGTATTAACGAACTAACCGAATATTTAATAAAAATCAGCTAACACAACAAATAAATTTAATATGTATATATTATATAATTAAACATAATATAATTAAACATAATTAAACAAAATGGACTTCCCTTCTTAACTATAGGAAGTCTGTATTTCAATGTAACCTTGTAACCTTGTAATCTTCTTGTAACCTTCGAATGAATTCGAAGCTACTATAAAAACTTTATTTTATGGTGTATTCGCCCCTTACTAACAAATAAGACTTCGATAAAACACGAATACCTCTACCATCATCTCTAGATATAATTAACAAATGATTTTCGGGAATATTTTCGCCTTGTTTTATATTTTCAGCTCCGGTTACATCTGACAAGCCATCCCCATCCGCGCCTTCAATCGCGGTAGCCCTGCCCGCTCTCAGGATTACCTCCGTTCCTGCTCCCGCTATTAGATATTGTCCTTCCTTTAGCTCTACAACCTCGTATGCCGCACCCGCCTCAGGTCTATCGGATTGCGAGTTATCAGATGAAAAGCTTTTTTGATCAATATAATCTTTTAGCTGACTAATTCTCAGTTCCAGGTAGGATAATGTGACTATGGGATCCTCCTCAGAACCTAAACCTTTAGTAGAAGCATAAACCATTTGAACAATAGCAATTAAAACAAGTATTATAACTGCCATAAATAATATTTGAGTTTTAAAATTTCTTTTCAAATTTTTCATCCCCTTTTGTTGGTTATTTATGTTCATTTTAAATATATTTAGCTATTTATGATAATTCTGTCCATATTATACTACACAATTACATAAAATAAAAGCACACATTTAAACCACATAAATTTGGTGCTCATTGCAGTTGGTTTACCATAATTTACAACAACTTAATATCCATTTAAAATATATGCACTACTTTAAGCAAATATATTACGCAGTCTCACAACCTTAATTTACTCCGTAGGAATATAATCAGGAGTGCTTGTGGTGCAACACAAATTTGTTTACTCCCTCCGGTCGTGCAAATTGGGTTCACAGTCTCACAACTCAAATTTGTTTGTTCCCTTTGGTCACACAAATTTGGTATTCGTTGTATTTGACCTACCATCGATTTGCCTTGCAAATCGGGTTAGGTCATAAAGGTCATAA
>CAYLIZ010000033.1:0-4884 GCA_964383985.1 uncultured Alkaliphilus sp.
ATAGGCGTTTGCTCCCTGCCCTGCCCTAAAGGATTATCCTCAAGAATTTGTACAATTTCATCAAAATCAATATCATCGTGAGAACCGCCCAATATATTGCCACCCAAATCATTAATATCAGAAATAACTACCCTAACGCCACCGAGGGCATCACTAACATCTTTAGCAACTCTATCGGGTTTTACAGGGCTTAATACAACATGAGTATTATATGGAGGTATTGTGCCGGAGGTAGGCCCATCAATTGCTCTGGCCTTCGGACCGGCAATCCTATAAAAATCCCCTTTTCGACGAAATATTATTTTTGTAATAGCCCCGATTATAGCAGCAAATAAAATTCTAAATACTCCACATTCTCTGAGAGCCATTTCCATGGTTTCAGGCATGCCGAGACCTATACCCGCAGGGGTTTTAGTTACATATTCTGCAAGAAATATAGCTAGAGGCCGCGGTTTTATTTCTTTTAAGGGAATAGCCCTTCCCTGTGTAACGGCTACTATTTTTTCCGTTATAAAAACTATATCCCCCTCACATATTTTATCCTTTAAATATTTTAAAGCGATTTCAACAATATTGTCATCTTTTTTAATCAAATGGGTCTTGATTGGAATTCGCATAAATCTTTCGCTTTCCACACTTATTTCGAGCTTTTTTCCTATGTTTGTTATCATTGGTTGGGGTTGGTCCATGAAAAGGCCTCCTAAAATTGTTAATATATTATTATAGATTATAACCTTAAAGCATTAATAAATATCTTCTGCTATTAATAATAACCTAATTTGAATTATTTGTGAAGAATTAAAGGACTTATTGAATAAATGATGCATATATGGTAAAAATTAATTTGATTGCTTTTACCAATTAATCGAATTTTGTGATATTATATAAAAAAGAATAATTCGTGCTTAAATAGGGAGGCATTAAATTGTCTGATTATGGAAAGTGCAATAAATATTTAATTGCTATAATTATAGCTGTAAGTTTAAGTGCTAACTTATTTTTGATTATTCAGTTAAGAACCTTAAAGCAAAAGATGGCTAGCACAAATATTTCTACTTCGACAAAATTGGAAAGTGCCATCAGGGATACTATGTATCTAATAAAGGAATTAAATGAGACAGATACCGAAGAAACAATAAATAACTTACAATCTTCAGTTCAACAACTAGTCTTAATTTTTAATAATTGGATTGATTTAAATCAGTCTAAGGGGGGGGTGGATGGGTCACTGAAGGGGCTGAGTGCACTAGAAACATTAAGAAACACCATTGTTTATCATTTAGGAAATCAATACAGCAATAATGGTGAACAATTAACCTATCATGATATGGTATTTTTGGATAGAGTTTATGAAAAGCTGGATAGATTATTGGTTATATATAGCAATATTGAAAAACACATAGATAAAATAAAAAATACGGATGATAAAGGTAATGGCGGATTATGTCAATGGGCAGCGAACATGGATGAAATATCTAAACTTTATCGTCATAGCAGAATTCCAAATGAGCATCCTGAATACATACAACTAGAAACTGTATTAGCGAAAATTGACGAGATATTCCCCATACTTGGAGATTTTCAGGGTTCTAAAGAGATAGAAGAATCTGTTCAAATTCGGGATGGAGTTCATTATTATGAAATAGGCTATTATTATGGGGACGAATTAAGCTATCTAGTATGGATGGACGCAATTGATGGTTCTCTCAGACTTTTTGAGGATTATACAGGGGATTATAATGATAGGGTTGTTCTTGGGGATGAGGCTCTAAACATTGCTAAAAATTTTATGAACCAATTAGAATCATATAATAAAATAATAGATAGCATATCGACAATTAATGATAGAAATTTAAAAAATACTATTTATGCATTTCAATTTGTTCCTGTTTTAGAAGACACTACTATTGTCAGTGACTGCATTAATATAAATGTGTCCTCTAAAGGGGGTAATATTCTAAAATATTCCAGCAGTTTTAGTAACACCCAAATACCTAATATAGAGCCGGTAGTAACATTAGAGGATGTAGAAGAAAAACACAAAGAGCAATTTGTTAATATGGAGTACGATGGATTATCTGTAGTCAGATCTTTCTACACATATTATAGGCCGGTTGTTGCTTATAATTATAAATCTACTGAAAAAAAGGATGCAACAAAATTGTATTTTGATGTAGTTACAGGGAATCAAGTGCACGAATCTTATTCTATATATGAACCTATACCTTATGTTACGGTAGAGGATTATCATTAATAATCTTATGATTTATTTGAATAATCGAATAATCAATATTATAATCCCTAGATACTGATGGTTTCTAGGGATTATAATTTTAGATATAATAAATAATAGGAGCAGTGAACGTATTGAAAATTATAGACAAAGGTAATAGGGTAATAATAAAAAACATTAAAGATTTTGAACCTAAACATATTTTTGAATGTGGGCAATGTTTTAGATGGAATTTAGAAGATGATGAAAGCTATACAGGTGTTGCATATAATAAAGTGCTAAATGTAAGTAAAAATAAAGATATAGTTATTTTTAATAATACAAATATAGAAGATTTCAAGAATATATGGATTAAATATTTTGATTTAAATAACGATTATAGTAAAATTAAACATGAACTGGCAAAAAAGGATGAGGTTATAAAGGCTGCAATAGATTTTGGATACGGAATTAGAATACTTCATCAGGAGCCTTGGGAAACATTAATTTCTTTTATTATTTCTGCAAATAATGCTATACCGCGTATAAAAAAATCTGTGGAATTGCTGAGCAAAAGTTTTGGGCAATATTTAGGGCAATACAGGGGAAAGGATTATTATGGTTTCCCCGGTGCCGGGGTTATAAGCCAATTGAATGATGAACAAATAAGGTATTGCGGCGTAGGCTATAGATCTAAATATATCTTGGAGACCGCCAAAAAAATAGTGGATGAAAACATTTCTTTAGAACAATTGAAAAAATTAAACAGTGAGGACTGTTATAATGCTATGCTTAAATTTAGCGGGGTGGGTCCTAAGGTAGCCAGCTGTATTCTGGTTTTTGCTATGGGCAAGATAGAATTTTGTCCTGTAGATATATGGGTAAAAAGGGTTATGGAGCATTTTTATTTTCACAGGGATACGCCTAATAAAGAGATTGAACAATTTGCTAGACAAAAATTTGGACGGTATG
The DNA here is from genome assembly GCA_964383985.1 of uncultured Alkaliphilus sp. GTDB lineage: Bacteria > Bacillota > Clostridia > Peptostreptococcales > Natronincolaceae > JAAZJW01. The sequence continues at coordinate 3,185 of CAYLIZ010000033.1, forward strand.
CGGGTTATGCACAGCAATATTTATTTTATTATGCCAGGGAGCTCGAAATAGGGAAAAAGATATAATTTAGCCTAATCAGAAACCGGGGCGGTTTGACTTTTTTTTGATCTGGCATATTGAAAAAAATACTAAACAATGATAACATCAGAATGATAATCCCTGCATCCGATCGGGTGTGGGGATAGAATTTTTATACATAAACGGGGAGATATACATAAACGGGGAGATGGAATGATATGTTAGGCACTATTGTAAATACTATAGCGGTTATAGTAGGGGGAACCATAGGAACCTTTTTGAAAAAAGGGATTCCGGAAAAATATAAAACATCAATAATGCAGGGGATAGGTTTAAGTGTGTCAATCATAGGTTTATCGGGAGCGCTAGAAACAGATAATATATTGCTTATGGTTTTTAGTGTGGTTATGGGCATTGTAATAGGCGAGGCAGCTAAAATAGAAGATAGGCTTGAAAACCTGGGAAAATGGCTTGAGAATAAAGTTGGGAATAAGGAAGGTGGAGTTATAAAAGGCTTTGTTACAGCCAGTCTAGTTTACTGTATTGGGGCTATGGCAATTATGGGTGCTTTAGAGAGCGGCCTAACCGGTAATCATGAAATATTATTTACTAAATCCCTATTAGATGGCGTAACTTCAATAATATTTGCTTCTACTTTAGGCATAGGGGTAGTATTTTCGAGCATAGTTGTTTTTGTTTATCAAGGTTTAATTACAATTACAGCGGCATTTATAAAGCCTTTTTTAGCAGAATGTGTAATAAGAGAAATGTCAGCTGTGGGTGGACTCTTAATTATGGCTATTTCGTTTAATATAATGGAGGTTAAAAAGATAAGAGTGGGAAATATGTTGCCGGCCATATTTATACCTGTACTTTATTATATTTTGCAACCTTATGTACTGAAATTGTTTTAAATGGATGATAAAAATCAAAGCGTTTAACCTATCAAATTAGAAGTCGGAAATCGGAGTGCTAGTGTACCGGATTTAGTTTCTGTGGATTTCCGGCACTCTGACCTCCGGTTTCCGGCCCCCTAATATAGGTTAGGTCATAAAAACTAGTAAATTAATGAAATACAGGTATAATTAAAGAATAATAGATGTATTTGCCTATAAACCGGCATAATAGCTAATATTAGGATTTGCTAGCAAAATAATTTTTGGATAACATATAGTTATAATTAGCACTCAGTAATATCGAGTGCTAACAATAAGTAAAAATAATATATTTAGAAATAACAAAGTTTTACTTTTACTATTTAAAAGTAGAATTTTGTTGAAACACATCGTAAGAGTTATGTTTTATTTTAGCTTAAAATGAACATAATCTATTATGTGTTATAAAATTTTCCAAGGAGGTTTGTTCTATGAAAATTAAGCCATTAGGTGACAGAGTTGTTATTAAAAGATTGGAAGCTGAGGAAACTACCAAAAGTGGCATTATATTGCCGGGTAGTGCACAAGAACAACCACAGCTGGCAGAAGTTATGGCAGTTGGGCCGGGTGGAATGGTAGAAGGTAAAGAAGTCGTTATGGAAGTAGATGTAGGAGACAAGGTGATTTTTTCTAAATATGCCGGTACAGAAGTTAAATTTGATGGCGAAGAATATACAATATTGAAACAAAATGATATTTTGGCTATTGTAGAGTAAATTGTTAAAGCAGGAAGAAAAAAGGTATATA
>CAYLIZ010000033.1:4984-14025 GCA_964383985.1 uncultured Alkaliphilus sp.
GATATTTTGGCTATTGTAGAGTAAATTGTTAAAGCAGGAAGAAAAAAGGTATATACATATAGAATACGCGAAATGTAAACAATCGAAAATAATAACTGGGAGGTTTGATTATGGCTAAGGAAATTAAATTTGCTGAGGATGCTCGCCGTTCGTTAGAAATTGGTGTCAACAAATTAGCTGATACTGTAAAGGTGACATTAGGTCCAAAAGGAAGAAATATTGTAATAGATAAAAAGTTCGGTTCTCCATTAATTACAAATGATGGTGTTACAATTGCAAGAGAAATAGAATTAGAAGAAGCATATGAAAATATGGGTGCTCAACTAGTTAAAGAGGTTGCTACAAAAACTAACGATGTAGCGGGCGACGGTACAACTACAGCTATATTGTTAGCGCAAGCTATTATCAGAGAAGGGCTAAAAAATGTAGCAGCCGGAGCTAATCCTATGATATTAAAAAAGGGAATTAGGAAAGCAGTAAATGCAACAGTAGAGGAACTAAAAAAGATTTCCGAAAAGATAGAAACTAAAGAAGCTATAGCACAGGTCGGTTCGGTTTCGGCAAATGATGAGGAAATTGGTAATTTGATTGCAGATGCTATGGACAAGGTAGGCAATGATGGAGTTATTACTGTAGAGGAATCTAAATCCATGGGTACTACCTTGGATGTTGTAGAGGGTATGCAATTTGATAGGGGTTACCTATCACCATATATGGTAACAGATACTGAAAAGATGGAAGCTGTACTAGACGATCCATATATTCTATTAACCGATAAAAAAATAAACAATGTACAAGATATGTTACCAATACTTGAACAAATAGTACAGCAGGGCAAAAAATTGTTGATTATTGCCGAAGACATAGAAGGTGAAGCCCTTGCAACTCTTGTATTAAACAAACTAAGAGGAACATTCGAATGTGTTGCTGTTAAAGCACCGGGCTTTGGAGACAGAAGAAAGGCAATGCTTGAAGATATTGCTATATTAACAGGGGCTACAGTTATTTCTGAAGAATTAGGATATGAATTGAAATCTGCTACAGTAGATATGTTAGGTTCTGCCAGGATTGTCAGAGTTGATAAAGACGATACAACTATAATCGAAGGTGCAGGAGATTCGAAATTAATAGAAGACAGAATAGGTCAAATCAGAAGGCAAATAGAGGATACAACTTCTGATTTCGATAAAGAAAAGCTACAGGAGAGACTAGCCAAGCTTTCAGGTGGAGTTGCAGTTATCGAAGTAGGTGCAGCTACAGAAACAGAATTAAAAGAAATGAAATTGAGAATTGAAGACGCCCTTAACGCTACCAGAGCAGCAGTCGAAGAAGGTATAATCGGCGGCGGTGGCGCTTCCTTAATCAGTGTAATACCGGCAGTAGAAGCTCTGCTCGAAACCACTGATGGCGATGAAAATACAGGTATTAAGATTATCAGAAGAGCGCTTGAGGAGCCACTGAGACAGATTGCAGAAAATGCCGGTCTTGAAGGTTCAGTTGTTGTAAACAAAGTCATGAATTCTGACAAAGGAATAGGATTTGATGTTCTAAAAGGTGAATATGTAAATATGATAAAAGCGGGCATTGTTGACCCAACTAAGGTTACAAGAACTGCTTTACAGAACGCAGCATCCATATCAGCATTGCTACTAACAACAGAAGGTGCTGTGGTTGATATTGAAACAGAAGAGCCGATGATGCCGGGTGGCGGAATGGGTGGCGGAATGCCAATGATGTAATCCGGTTTGAATACAAAAAAACAGCATAGGCGCACCTATCTAGGCAGGCGCCTGAATTTCAAAAAATAACACAAAATAAGCAGTGTAGAATAATCTGTGTCCAATCTAAGATAAAAAGCTATTATCTCAGATTGGACACTTTATTTTTATGTTGTTCACAAAGGGTTACGAAAACAGAGGGAAATGACTTGTTATATTATGGGTTATAATGATATGAATCTCAAAAAAATGCAGGAAAATGAAGGATATTTAGGAGAATTGTGGAATATATAGAAATAAGATGGGTAAGCAATATTAATAAGCAGAAGATTATGTTAATTTATTACCAAAGGGGGGAGGGCCTTGGGATTTGCTAAATATTTAGAAGATAATATTTCAATTTTTAATCAAAGGATGTACAACAAGGGAATAGGACACTTTGATAAACTAGATGAATTAAAGGAAAAGTCTGACAAAGACAGAAAAATTATTTCATTAAAAGAAGAGTATCTAATGATAATAGAGGAATTAAATAAGCTAGAAATGTGGCTAGATATAATTGAGAAAATGTACGAAAAAATAAGTACAGATTTTGTTGTTAAAACTTTAGATGAACAAAAAAAACAATTGAATAAGATTAAAGATGAGCATATTAATAATATGTATAATCCAAAATTTAAAAAATTTAGAGATGATAAAATTACTAATAGAGATGAATACTTAGAAAATTACAGATCTATAATCATTGAAAGTTATATTGAATATTTTATAGAAAAATTAAGAACTATGGATAACTACGATGACCATGATGCGATTGCAATTAATAACATATATAGGGATGTAGAAATGTTTGTTGAAATGTTTTTGTCTATTAGCATACAAGCCTTGGAAATCCCAATAGTTCAGTATCTTAGAGAAAACATACTTAAACAGGATGGGTATGATTGGATAATATGTTCTAATTGTGAAGCAGATACATACTCGGATTTTAATAGTTGTATTAAATGTAAATATCCTATGAGGGGTGATATGATTGATTTTTAAATTATTAAATAAAGACGGCACAAAGAATCTTAGAAATGTACTAATGTATCTCAGTGATACTAAGACCATAGAAAATGAAGGGATAAAAACCAAAATGGGCAACAAAGGGAATAGAAAGGACATTATAATTAATAGTTTTAAAAATTTAAATGATGAAAATAAAAAAGAATTAATTAAACATATCAAAGACAAAGAAAATATAATTAGCGAATTTATTGAAGCATATAGTAAATTTAGAGAATTAGATGAAAGGGAAGGTATTTCTAAATTTTTATCAGATTTAATGATAAATATTGATGATGAAAAGCTTAAAATAGAAATTTATACGGTAATATTTATAAACGATAATATAAATGCATTAAATATTATTTTAAGGGCAAAGCCAGATAAATTCAAGAAAAAATTGTGTCAACAATCCATATCTGTTATTCCGGAAAGAGGATATATATATGGATTATTAAATAATATTGATATGAAATTGTCTGAAAGTTTAGATGTTGAAAAATTAATAGATGAAATAAACGATATTCAGTTTTCTTATGATAAATCAATTTTAGAAATAATTATAAATAATTCTCATTATAGGGAAGACCTTATAAATGAAATTAATCAAAAAATAAAACTGGAGGATTTTAAAACTTTCTATACGTTAGCGAAAAATTTAAAAATACTAGACTCCCATGAATTTGATGTAAGTAAAAAAGAATTAGCATTTTTAAAATGGATAATCGATAATCTTGATTTAAAACAGGGAAATAAAATCAGTGATAAAGTGATAAAAGAAGGCATAAAGGAAGATTCAGATAATTGGTTAATCTTTCTATCTTTAAATCTTTTAAAATTAGATCCGATAAAGCAAAATTTTGCAATTGCAATTTTAAATGAAACTATAAAAAGGGAAAGCATTAAAAACAATTATTCTGATAAATTAGCTGAAGAAATTAGTTTACGCATTATTGAAAATAATACTATAAGAAATGATTTATTCAGGATATTAATTAAGCTGGACACATCAAAAGGATTTTATAATGTAGTTAAAGTTATCGAAAAAGAAGGATTAAAAATAATAAAAAACCCCAATATAGTGGAGTACATTGATAAAAATATAAAAAATACAGATGAATATATATGGTTTGATGAGGTTAAAAACTTTAATAAATATATAAATTCAAAAAAACAATTAAATTCAAAAATATTGACTCTTATTATAAGGAAAAAAACAATAAAAGAAATATACGATTTGTTAGTTATTTTGAAAGAAAACAATAAAAAAATATATAACAATATTATGAAAGATTTTGTCGAATTTATACTTAACAAAATTGATGATGAAAGATATATTAAGTTGATAAAAATATTAGACTATAAATGTAAAGATAAAAAAATATCAAATTATATCGATGAATATTATGATAAAAATATAGAACGTATGGAAATATTAATTAAAACTTTGGATCCTAAATTATTAGAAAAACAATATGTTCAAAAAATATTGCTAGCTATAGAGGAAAAGGATAATAAAAAGATCGTTAAAATACTTAATGAGACAGAAGACATTGAAATAAAAAAGACCTGTTCAATATCAATAATCGAACAATTAGAAGAAGATAGATTGGGAGATATAATAGATTTATGGGATAGTCTTTATTTAGATATAGCAAACAAATTAAGTTTTAGAGAAAAATTATTCGTTATTTTATCTAAAAAGGAAACGGTTTTAACAGAGGGAATTATAACATTTGCAGACAAAGTGGGAGTGGAGCCTGTAGAACTATATAAGATTATAGATGATGAAGAAAAAAAGAACTATTTACTAAATCAATTGTATGAATCAGATAGGAGAGGCACCATTATAAATATCATAAAAGATAAAGTAATAAATCAAATAAATTGTTTAGAGGATATAAAATATATAGATAATTTGATAGAAAGGTATAATATTAATGACAATAACTTACTATTACTAATTAAAATTAAGGTATATACTTTTATAACTTTAGAATTATTAAAACTTAATGTTGAATCAGAAGAAGCACCTATAATTTTAAATGATTTAATAGACAAATTATGCGATTATGATTTAATAGATAGATTTTTAATGGATGGATTGATACGAAAAGAATTAGATAACAGAGCGGTTGATTATATAATTAGAAAATTAATTGAAAATATTAACTCTAATGATTTATTAGAAATTTATTGGGAAGATATCGTATCTGATATTAATAATGGAAAACATATAAACGCCAAAGAAAAGATGGACATATTCTTCGGCTTTTTAAAAAAATCTAGAGAGAGAATTGAATGGTTTTTAGATATTATTGATAATACAAATACCACTAAGGAAATAAATGTTAATGTTTTTGAAACTTTATTGATTTTATTAAACAAAGATAATAGAACTATTTTGCAAAACAAAAAAGAAATGGAAATGCAGCAAGATCAATTATTGAATGATTTGGTAAAAGAAATTTGTAATCCCCTAGGGACTTTGGAAAAAACAATAATAAATAAAAATATAGATATTGAAAATGATACTATTATAGAAAATATAAAAAAACTTAGAAGGGGTTTAGAATCTATTGGAATTGGGACAGTAGAAGACATGGAGAATTATGGACATGCGGTTGAATTTGATAACACTAAACATGAGAATAATCAATTTAAAAACATTCAAAAGGGCATTGTAGACTCTTTAGGAATTAGAATAAAAGACAATATTATTATACCTAGTACGCTACTAGACATTGATTAGATAATCTTACAATATACGAAGAACAGGTTAGAGAATAAAAAATGTATAGGGGGATTGAGTATGGAAAACATTGTAATCGGAATAGATTTTGGCACAACTAATACTTCTGTAGCTTTTATGAAATATAACAATATATGGTCAAATTTCAGTCCGGAATGTTTTGATTTAGATAGGAAAAGTACAATTAGATCCTTAATCACTTATAAAGATGAAAACCATTTTTGGATAGGTGACGATGCTTTAAATTATTCCTATGAATATCCGGATGGTTTTGTAGACTCCTTAAAAAGACAAGTTGTAAATGATACTTTAAAAAATAAAATCATTAAAAATAAATCTGAATTAGATATTATATCTGACTTTTTTTCAGAAATTATGAATAAAATCAAAAATCAAATTCCTTATGGAAGTAAAGTTGGTGGAGTAGCAATAGGAATACCTATAGGATTTAAAGATAAACATAAAGACCTATATTTAAAATCTATGGTAAAGGCAGGAATATACGCAGATTATGAAAACGCTTCTAAAAACACCATATTTGTATCGGAGCCTATTGCAGCAGTTCTAAATTACAATGTCACTTTAAAAGAGGATAAAAGAATAATGGTTTTCGATTTTGGAGGAGGCACATTAGATTTGGTAGTAATGGATATGAAGAATGTAAGAAAACAGAATGAAATTTCTGTTCATGATGTAATTGCTAAAAAAGGAAATCTGAATCTTGGTGGCGATAATTTCGACAAGGTCATATTGGAAAATATAGTTATGGAAAAATACGGTATTAAGAATTTAAAAAAGAGTTTAGGTATAAATAGGTTTGAAGATATTTTAAAGGTTCAAGAAGGAATAGAGTTAATGAATCAAATAAGGGAGACAAAAGAAGAACTATCAAGATATGAAGAGAGTAAAATTGCATTTAAAAAAGGAAATCTAGAAATGAATTTAAGAATAACAAGAGAAGAATATGAATTAGCAATAAACCCATATATTATTGATATAAAAAATTTAATACAAGAGTGTCTTTCAGAAGCAGGGTTAGGTTTAAATGATATAGAAATTGTTGTACTTTCAGGCGGGAGTTCTTTGACTCCAGCAGTAAATAACCTTCTTAGTGATATATTTGGAAATCATAAAATAAAAGTAAATGGTGATGCTATGACATCTATATCTATGGGACTAGCATTAAGGGGTTATGATCCCAATGTAAATAAATATAATGATATATTAGAACATAATTATGGGGTAGAGATGAATGAAGGGGGCAAGGGAGTTATTAAGGTAGTATTGCAAAAAGGCCAAAAAATAAGGGATATTAACAGCGGGAACAATTATAAAAAATTTGAGTTAGTTCCAAAAGCAAAAAATGATAATACATTCAAAGTTACTATTTGTGAAAATGATGAAATTATAGCAGATGCACACATACCTTTAAGTGCAGAAATAAATAATTCGGAATTTAAGCTATATTTTACTATAGATGAAAACAATGAAAGATTAGAATTACATATTCGTGATTTGACCTGGGATAAAAAAATTGAGGTACCTATGAAATATAGATACATAGAAATTAAAAAATAGAGGGGTGGCAAGAATGAGCAATCTAAGGTTAGGTGTAATAGAAAGATATGAAATAAGCGATGAAATTATAGAAAAGCATAATGTTAAAGAAGGAACCATTTCACCATTTACTAGGTTAAAAGTTATTGATATAAATAATAGAACAGAACCGGATATAAGGGAAGCAAAAGGGGATAAAGGACCAGATATAAGGGAAATAAAAGTAGATTCAGGACCAGATATAAGGGAAATAAAGATAGATTCAGGACCAGATATAAAAGAAATCAAATAAATTAACCAAAGTATATTGTCATTCTATGAAAAAAGGAGTCTGTAATTAATTTTGTGCTTTAGAAAAATTTAAATTGCTCAATTCTGACAAGAAATGTTGGTTTGGAATAAGTGTGTCTATACAATTTTGGGCATTGATATGAACGGCCAAAAGGATATCTTAGGGATTTGGATAAGCGAAAACGAAGGAGCTTCCTTTTACGTAAGTATTTGCTCTGACATTAAAAACCGTGGCGTTTCAGATATCTTTATTGTTTGCCACAATAACCTATTCCTTATGGAAGTAAAGTTGGTGGAGTAGCAATAGGAATACCTATAGGATTTAAAGATAAACATAAAGACCTAAAAGGCCTTGGAGATGCCATAAATGCGGTATTTCCAAAGACTAAGCAGCAATTATGTATAGTGCACCAAATCCGCAATTCCACTAAGTTTGTGTATTATAAAGATAGAAAGGAAATTTGTGCGAATCTAAAAAAAATTTACGGTGCTGTAAATCTTGATGATGCTGAGTATGCAAAAGAAGAGTTTAGGGAAAAATGGGATAAGAAGTATCCATCAATTATGCGATCTTGGGATACAAACTGGGCAGACCTTACAACATTTTTTAACTATCCACAAGAAATCCGGCATCTGATTTATACAACAAATGCGGTGGAAGCATATCATAGAATGGTACGCAAATTTACAAAAGCAAAGGCAATCTTCCCCACTGACGATTCTATAAGAAAGGTTGTTTTCCTATCGGTAAAAGAAATCTCGGAAAAGTGGACATTGCCGGTACGGAATTGGGCAATGGCTTATAGCCAGATTATTCATTAATTTGTTCTATAAATGCAAGATGTCTATTTGCATTGTTTGTTTCAACATCATCTATCTTATTACTAATATTATCTATCTTGGACTCTAATGTATTAAATCTTGCATTTGTTTCCTCAAATCTTGCATTTGTTTCCTCTTTGAAGTCTTCTATTCTTGATTCTAATGTATCAAATCTCGCACTTGTTTCCTCAAATCTTGCATCTGTTTCCCCTCTGAAGTCTTCTATTTCATTGCTTATTTCCTTAAATCCTTCTTGCATCTCGTTATACATTTTTTCCATCATTTTAAATAACTTTTCATTTGTCATTCTTAATTTTCCCCTTTTAATTGTTTTTCTCTGCGTTCAATTTTTTAACTTTTCTATGTAATGTACTAACATGTTTTAGCATATTTTCATTTCTTTCCTACCTTTATTTTACACTTTAAAAGATATAAAGTAAAGTTTTTTCTATGTTAAACGAATTGCAGCACGAATTACAGCCAGGTATTAAATTTTTTAATATACGCATTCTTGGCTACTTAGATTGACCAAGAATAGGCCCAAAGTATACCTATGAGCCAAGGGAAATATGATAGTGGCAACGGCTGTAATCCAACTGCTGCACCAAATGCCGAAAATGGTATAAGTACACCGATTATCATCACAGCTCCGGTAAGGAGCAATACAGGAGTAGTTGCCCTGCTTTGAATAAAAGGCACTTTACCGGTTGCCTCTTCTTCTTATCACGTTTTTACCTCCATAAAAAATCAAAAATCCTTCGCCGGAAATTTAATAAATATGATATATTAGATATATTAAGGCTCTGTAAACTTAAGATGAAGAAATAGCACAATGTCTCTTAGAATTACTTTAG
>CAYLIZ010000034.1:0-13979 GCA_964383985.1 uncultured Alkaliphilus sp.
CCTACCATCGATTTGCCTTGCAAATCGGGTTAGGTCATAAAGGTCATAAAGGTCAAAAAAGTCATAAGAAAAGCCCCTCATCCCTCTAATAAAAGGGACGAAAGGCTTTATTTCCGCGTTGCCACCCTAATTGATTAATTATATTAATCCTCTTTAAAAGCATCTTAACGGATGCTGCCCGTTTCTGCCTACTTTAATATATTCAGCAAATCACTCAGAGACGGATTCAACAATTCGCTTCACCGATTTTCACCAACCATCGACTCTCTTAAAAAACTACATGTCTACTATTTCTCTTCATCGTTTTATTAAATATTAAAATCAATTAGCACAATAAGTGCTATTAAATTAAATTTAACATAATAACATAAAGTTTTCAAACTATAAATTTTGAAATTGAATATACATAGTATATGAAACTGCCTAATTATTATACACCTTTAAGTTCTATTGTATAAAACTTTTGTATATTTTAATATTATCAGTCAATAATCTAAATATATCATTGGACTACCACAAGGAGGTGTTTTTAATGAAAACTATTGATTTTGTAAGTCAATTAGGAGACCTAAAAGAAATTGACTATAGGAATACATTGGCTATCGCTACTTTGATAGAACTTTTAGCAGAAAAAGGTGTTATTACACACCAAGAATTTTCCGGAAAATCATATCATTTAGATAATATGTCACTAGAACAACTAAAGAAATTCAAATTCAAAACAGGCATTTAAATAAAAAGGTGCTTTTTTATGGGGTCAGCTTAAATTATTTGTTTGTTTATAAATAGTTCAGGCCTGCCCCATTAACTGCTAATTATCAATCAAATATCCTTTTCTGTTTAATGCACTTTCCATTTCTTTAAAATTTTCGTCATCATCTATCTCTATAGTATGAATATGAACACCTTCTGTCAGTATAGAGAGTGGCTCTGCCTTTTTTTTAGTAATTTTTTCAATAAAGTCATCTAAGTCCTTTTTATGATTTATATTGAGCATTCCGCTTATTTCCCCATACAGTGGATGTTCGACTATCACATCTATTATAGTTGCTCCATGATCTATCATAATTTGTAATTCCTCTTCCATAGCATCATATCCCTTATGTTTACAGACAATTCTCTTTCTTATTCTATTATCTTTTTTAAAAGGAATCATATACCCCTGCGGGGTTGCAATAATATCCTCTCCTTGTGCCCTTAAAAGAGCTATATCCTGTACTATAACCTGTCTGGATATATTAAACATCTGTGCCAAATCAGTCCCCTTAATAGGCGCCTTGCTATTCATAAGTTTTTCCAGTATAACCTTTCTTCTTTCTGTATTACTCATAAAATCACTCCATAATGACCTGTCCCAATTTACATATGCTGAATTTGTATACTAAGTAGGGGCAAGCTCTGCTCGCCCAATATTATAAATTAAAAATTCTCTACAATATCTCGATTTTAATCGGGAGACTAAAGGTCCCCCCTACATTTGCCTTTATTCTATCAAACTTATACCCCGTTTAAAAGCTTTTATGTTGATATCTACAAACTGTTCTTTTACATTCTCTTTTATAATTTTTTCCCAGTTTATATAATCTAGTCCCATAGATTTTATAGTGGCACCTAATAAAATAACATTCATAACTCTGGGATTTCCTATATCCCTAGCATGTTTAGCCGCATCTATAATTACAGTATTTGTTTTTTCTGAAATCTCTTCAATTATTCCCTGCGGATAATCAATTTTACCGGAAAGAGTGGGTACGGGTTTTATTTCATAATTATTGATTACAACCTTTCCATCTAACTTTAAATATTCAAGCCATCTCAATGCTTCCATTTTTTCAAACGCTACTAATATATCTGCTCCTCCTATTTCAACAACAGCAGATTCTACTTTTTCACCATATCTGACTTGGGATGACACAGATCCACCTCTCTGGGACATTCCATGAATTTCACTCATTTTCACATCATATCCGGCTTCCATAAGACCTGTTGTCAACAATTTGCTTGCAAGAATTGTTCCCTGTCCCCCTACCCCTACCAAAAGAATACTTTTTACCATATTATGCTTCCACCTTTCCTATGGCTTTTACAGGACAAACCTGAAAACATACGCTGCAGCCAACGCATTGTTCCAAATCTATGACTGATTTATTTGTCGCTCTATCAAATGATATAGCAGGACAGCCGGTTCTGATGCAAGCCTTACATCCGATACATTTATCTTTGTCAATACTGTATTTGCTTTGAAACATTTCCTCAAACTCTTCTTTATCCCGCGAAGATAATTTCTTTAGTACACATGGCCATCTTGTGATAATAACAGATGGTTTATCAAGGCTTAGGGCCCAATCAAGGGCATTCTCAACTGCAGTAAGGTCATTTGGATTTATCTGTATAACATTCTCAATACCGCTTGCCCTTACAAGCCTTTCTATATCCAATTCAACCGTCTTTTTACCCTGTAATGTATACCCCGTTCCCGGATTATCCTGATGTCCTGTCATTCCGGTTGCTCTGTTGTCTAAAATTACTGTAACTGTATTGCTTTTATTATAGGACACATTTATAAGGGAGTTTATTCCGGTATGAAAAAATGTCGAATCTCCTATTACTGATACCACTCTCATGCCGGAATTTTCTTTCATATTAAATACTTGTTGCGCTCCATGCCCCATGCTTACACTAGCACCCATACATACAGTAGAGTCCATGGCATTATACGGATCCGCAAATCCCAATGTATAACATCCTATATCTCCGGATACCATAATATCTTTTCGCTTTCCTAACTGATAAAAAAATCCTCTATGCGGGCACCCTGCACAAAGAGCCGGAGGTCTTGGAATAATCTTTTCTTTATCATATTCCACTGTTTTATAAGTTTCTCCAAATACAGATTTTCTTATAATATCCGGAGTTAACTCACCATAAGAAGGAAATAAATTTTTTCCGAAACAGTCAAATCCTAAAATTCTAACCTGTTCTTCTATATATGGATCATTTTCCTCTATAACATATATTTTTTCTACACTGCTTGCAAATTCTTTTATTTTCTCCGTAGGAAGTGGATTTGTAAATCCTAGTTTTAAATAGGATGCAGAATCTCCAAATACTTCTTTAGCAAATGTAAACACAGCACCCGAAGCGATTATACCTACTTTTTTATTGTTCCATTCTATATAATTCAATTCAGTATTGTTAGAATAATCCAATAATTTACGCATCTTTTCTTCAACTTTTATCCTCAATTTTTTTGAAACTACCGGTACACATACATATTTGTTTACATCTTTTACATAATCTTTTATTTCGATTTTTTCTCTTTCATAACAGTCCACTATTCCCTTTGAATGACATACCCTTGTTGTCATTCTTATCAAAACAGGTGTATCATATTCCTCACTGATTTTAAGCGCAATTTTTATCATGTCCTTTGATTCCCGGCTATCAGAAGGTTCTAACATTGGAACTTTTGCAAATTTTGCATAGTTGCGGTTGTCCTGTTCATTTTGAGATGAATGTTGTCCCGGTTCATCCGCTGTTACCAAAACCATGCCGGCATTAACACCTGTGTACGAAAATGTAAATAAAGGATCTGCCGCAACATTAACACCTACATGTTTCATAGCAGCCATCGATCTGGCACCCGCAATAGATGCACCCATAGAAGCCTCAAGCGCAACTTTTTCGTTTGGTGCCCATTCTGCTAAAATATCCTCTTTATAATATTTTGCTATATTTTCAAGTATTTCTGTACTTGGCGTTCCGGGATATGCAGATGCATATTTTACACCCGCCTCATATGCCCCACGTGCAATAGCCTCATTTCCGGTCAGTAGTTTCTTCATGTTTTCTCTCCCCCTAACATGTTGCCGAATTTGCCTGTTTATTGAAAATAAAAACAATTGCTTTTATTATATCATCATAAAAATATCTGTCTATTGCACAAATTGTATTTTAAATAGACAAAATTATTATAGCATATTTGTATTTTATACTTTATACACTATACAATATAATTTATAGACTAAATATCAAAAATACCCTTATACTTGTCTAGAATCAGCATAAGAGGATATCCCAATCCATAACAGGCTATAATTTGCCCCAAGGCTACCCAACCCATAATAATATGCAGTGCCGTTTCATCCGGGGTTCCTAAAAATATATAATGTAACATAATCCCTACAATAACGGCATTTACTAGAACGGGTGGCAATGGTGCTAATATCTTTTTGCGTGTTTTATAAGTAAGGTACGCTGCAATTAAAGTTGCCAATGTACCAAAAATAATATCCAACATTCCATTGGGCCCTAGAGCGTTAGACACTAAAGCCCCTATTGTCAGTCCCGGTACTGCTGCCGGTGTAAAATAAGGTAAAACCGTCAACATCTCTGCAACTCGCACTTGCATAATACCGTAACTGAAAGGTTTAAACACTTCCACTAATACAACATAAATCGCGGCAATCATAGCCGCCTGTGTTAAAAATTTTGTCCTTTTCATTCTTTTATTCCTCCCTAGTTTTATTTAATGTCAGGATGGTTTTCGAACTGACATGTTGCTTAATACGTTTGATATAACAGAGATTTTAACAAAAAAACCCCACTTTTACAAGCAGGGATAATTTGCTATTAAGCAATAAAATGATAGCATATTCTGCTGCAGGTTGCAATGTAAACTCCAATCCTAAATCTATATGAATTTTTGTTAAGATAATCTGTCTATATAATTTTTAAGAATAACCCCTTCTTCAACATCACATTCCAATGTCCTGGTATTTTCTTTTTCAAAATTTTTTAAATATACCATAAAGAGATTATCCTTTTCATCAACCTCATAATTAATACATCTATACCCTTCATCATATAAGTTTTTAAATCTATCTATAATTACATGATTGAGTTCCCTACCCATAACACCAAGCCCTTTCTGTTAAATTTTGCAAAATTTTTCCTACATTGTGAAATATCCGATACGTCATAAAGCGAATTACTTTTGAAACTAGATTTATGATAAAATATAATTAATTACTGTCTAGAATTTATATTTGTCAAAATTGATGGACTTTATACACAATAAAATTTTATATAAATATTATTATATAAATATTATCTTGTTTGGAGGTAAAATCAATGAAAAAAGAAAATTTAAAAAAACTATATGATACAATTGCAAAAATAACAAACGACCCTTACATAACCGGATCCGGAAACGTAGATGCCAAAATTCTATTGATCGGCGAAGCGCCCGGTGCGAGAGAAATAGAACTTGGTGAACCATTCGTAGGACAGGCCGGTAAAAATTTGGATGAATTTTTAAACATACTTGAAATTCAACGGGAAGATATTTTTATTACAAACGTTGTCAAAGTAAGGCCTTTTAAAATTCATAAAAGGACAGGCAAAAAGAGTAATCGCCCTCCTACACAAAAAGAAATAAATGCTTTTTCAGGCATTTTAAACGAGGAAATAAATATTATATGTCCAAAAATTATTGTAACTTTAGGAAATACTCCTTTAAGATGTATCATGAACGATAACACGCTAACCATAGGTAATGTACATGGAAAACTATTAAAAAAGAATAATCTTTTAATAGTTCCCTTATACCACCCGGCAGCAATAATATATAATCAAAATTTAGAAAGAACCTACTTAGAAGATTTGAATAAATTAAAACAAATAATGAATAATATTTAAAAGAAAGTCACTAAGAAATACAATCATAATCAAATAACTTAATAGGATTCTTCCCTAATAGTTGATAATACCCGCATAAATAAATTAAAAGTATCCTTGCGATCATCCTCTTCCGGGTTCTTTAATTTATTTATGCGATTTATGCTGTTTTTCTTCTGTTTCATTTTTTTACTTCTGTATTCATCTAACTTTACAACTTTATTCCCCATAATTTCACTTCCTTTTAAAATATTAAAATTAGGATCCCAGCTCCAAAAAATTATACCTTTAAAATAATTTAATTTTTATATTAATATGTTCCACTGTAATATAATTTCTATATTTTTTTCTAAACTCCTTCTTTATTTTTATTTGTTTTTTTATTCCATGCTTCTTTTAAGTTCTACTCTAAGTTTTTCTATAATACGCTTTTCCATTCTGGAAATGGTCATTTGGGAAACCTGCAGTTCCTTTGCCACTTTCACCTGAGTTTTGTTTCTAAAAAATCTATCTTTTAATACCTTTTTTTCAACTTCATTTAATTTTTGCATTGCCTTTTTTAAAAAATCCTTGTTTTCGATTTCATCAAATCTCTTATCTGTTTCTCCAATAATATCTAACAACCGCATGTCCTTATTTTCTCCATCACTGTCGTATGTTAAATCTAAAGACCTGGAAATATAAACCTGACTAGCCTCCATGGCCTCTATTATTTCCTCTTCTGTACGATTTAAATATTCAGCTATATCTTTTATTGTAGGTGTCCTTTGCAATGTTTGTTGAAGTGTGTTTTTAGCTACATTAATTTTTTTAGATAATTCTTGTATTCCCCTGGGAACCCTGATAGACCATCCTTTATCCCTAAAATATTTCTTGATCTCTCCGATAATAGTAGGTGTAGCAAAACTGGAAAATTCAAAACCTCTGTTTACATCAAACCTTTCAATTGCATAAATCAATCCTAATGAAGCAACTTGGAAAATATCCTCATATTCTATTCCCCTATTTAAAAATTTCTTGGATAAAATTTCTGCAATATATAAATGTCTGTTTATTAACTCATTCCTAGTTTCAATATCTCTAGTAGCAGCATATTCTCTGAAAAGTTCATTTTCTGTCAGTTTTTTTCGGGATTTATTTCTGCCTGGAATAACATCTGTTTTATCAGCTTCTGTTACAACCCTCATCAAACATCATCCCCTAAATATTTTATCATTCTTATCATTGTCCCTTTACCTTTTTCTGACTTAACTTCTACATCATCCATAAGGGATTTTATAATAAAAATGCCTAGCCCCCCTTCCTTAAGTTTACTAAAATCAGGCTTTTTTATATTTTTTAATTCACAGCCCTCGCCCTTATCATGGACAGAAATTGTTATCTTCTCTCCGGTCAAAACAAAGTTTATATTATATTCCCCTTCACAACACTTACTTCCATGGGTAATCGCATTATTGCATGCTTCAGAAACAGCAATTTTCATGTCCTCTATTTTTTCAATATCAAATCCAACTCGGCTGGCGACAGCAGCTACAGTTAACCTTACAACCCCCACATATTCGGGTTTATTTGGAATAGATAACCTAATCTCATCGTTTCGGTTTACATTCATTTCATTTTGCTCCTTTTCATCAGATATTACTATCAAATTATCATCCCTCAATAATAAAGATTTTATCTAGTCCTGTAATTTTAAACAGTTTTCCTATGTTCGGCCTAATATTAGAAATAATTATATCTTTATCTTCTTGCTTTAATTTTTTTAGCGCTCCAATCAATATTCCTAATCCTGTACTGTCCATATATTCGAGTTTATCAGCATCTATTTTAATATTTTCCTTTTTTTCTTCAATAATAAGTTTGAAAACTTCTTTCAGTTGTCCTGCTGTATATACATCAACTTCACCTTCCAATTCAATAAACCAATGGTTGTTCTCATTATCAAAGTCTTTTTTTATTTTCAATGACATAATATTTATCCCCCTTTTTCATTTGATTAAACATGCCGGTCCAATAATGTGTCTTTTTATTATATCAAATTTTTTAATTTTAAACTATCATTATGTGTTAAAAACCAATCTGAATATTTATTAAATTATGCGTCATAAATTTGCAAATTAAATTTCTAGAAGTTTTACAGCCCTTAAAATATTTGATATATTACAAAGCGAATTGCTTTTGAAACTTTGCAATAGCTCTTAGTGATTTGCCTGTCCAGCAAACAGCTGGGAAAATAAAAAACCGTAATGAGCATATAATATATAAATATTTTAAATAAATAGGTCTTGTTTTTTATGACGCATAATTAAACTTAACCCTCATCCTCTTCATGCTCTAACATCAATGCTATAGAAACCACAGATTGATCTTTTTCCGTTTTCATAAGAGTAACCCCTATGGTATTTCTACCCATTTTTGATATATTACTCACTTTTAATCTTATTACAGTTCCATCATTGTTTATCAATAACACCTCATCTTCATCAGCTACTATTTTGGCACCCACCAATTGTCCTGTTTTTTTGGTTACATTGTAGGTTTTAGCTCCCTTGCCGCCCCTATTTTGTACACGATATTCCTTTATATCTGTTCTTTTCCCAAAACCTTTTTCGCTGACTACCAACAGATCTGTGTTTTCCTGCACAACTTCCATAGACACAACATAATCATCCGGTGATAAATTAATCCCTTTTACGCCCATAGCAGTTCTGCCTGTATCCCTCACATCACTCTCTTTAAATCTGATAGACATCCCTTTAGCTGTAACTAAAATTATCTCTTCTCCCTCATCTGTTAATTCTACTCTAATTAATTCATCATTTTCCCTAATACTGATAGCTATTAAACCGCTTTTTCTAGTATTTTCAAACTGATCCAATCGGGTTTTTTTGATAATACCATTTTTGGTAGCCAACACTAAATACTTTGCATCCCATTTTCTATCTACAGGAATTGTAGCCGCAATTATTTCATTAACTTCAAGTGGGACTAAATTAACTATCGCTGTTCCTCTTGCTTGTCTTCTTGCTTCAGGTATTTCATAAACATTTAATTTATAAACCTTGCCCAAATTAGTAAAAATCAATAAATAATCGTGGGATGACGATATGATTAGATTTTCAACAAAATCCTCTTCCCTCGTGGTAAGACCTGTTATCCCTTTGCCGCCACGCCTTTGGCTTTTATAGGTATCGACAGGAAGCCTTTTAATATATCCAAAATGAGTTAAAGTGATAGCTACATCTTCTTCCTCGATCATATCCTCTATGCTTATCTTTCTAACCTCAGCAGTGATATGGGTTCTCCTGTCATCTTTATACTTTGCTTTTATTTCCAGAAGTTCCTCTTTAATTATATTAAGTACCAACCTCTCATCGGCCAATATTTTCCTTAAATGATCGATTAACTTTATTGTTTCTTCATATTCTTCCTCTATTTTTTCCCTCTCAAGCCCGGTAAGCCTTTGCAGTCTCATGTCTAAAATTGCTTGCGCTTGTTTTTCAGATAAATTGAATCTCTCTATTAAACCTACTTTAGCTGTTTGTCCATCTTTTGAGCCTCTAATAAGTTTAATCACTTCATCCAAATTATCTAATGCAATTTTTAATCCTTCTAATATATGCGCCCTTTTTTCGGCCTTGTTTAAATCAAATTGGGTTCTGCGTACTATTATCTCTTTTTGATGATTCAGATAATGAGTTAATAATTCTTTTAAATTTAATACTTTAGGTTCTCCGTCCACTATAGCTAACATAATAACACCAAATGTATCTTCCATTTGAGTATGCTTGTACAATTGATTAAGCACAACATTGGCATTTACATCCCGTCTGAGCTCTATTACAATCCGCATCCCTTTTCTATCGCTCTCATCTCTTAAATCTGAAATGCCTTCTATCCTTTTATCTCTGACTAATTCCGCTATTTTTTCAACTAATCTGGCTTTGTTTACCTGATACGGTATTTCTGTAACAATAATTTGTTGTCTTCCCTTGCTTATTCCCTCTATTTTTACTTTTGCCCTTACTTTAATCCTGCCCCTGCCGGTTTTATATGCTGATTTTATTCCTTCTTTTCCCATAATAATAGCACCGGTCGGAAAGTCCGGTCCTTTTATATATTTCATTATATCTTCTATATCTGCCTCACTGTTGTCTATTAGGGCAACAACACCATCTATTGTCTCGCCCAAGTTATGGGGCGGGATATTGGTTGCCATACCGACGGCAATACCACTCGAACCGTTGACAAGTAAATTTGGAAACTTGCTCGGCAGTACAGTTGGTTCATCTGAAGATTCATCAAAATTTGGTCTATAATCCACAGTCTCTTTATTGATATCTTTAATCATTTCCATAGACAATCTAGTAAGCTTTGCCTCAGTATAACGCATAGCTGCAGGACTGTCTCCGTCTATAGAGCCAAAATTTCCTTGCCCATCTACCAACAGATATCTGGTTGAAAATTTTTGGGCCAAACGCACCATTGCGTCATATACAGCAATATCCCCATGAGGATGATACTTACCTAAAACATCTCCAACAATACGTGCAGATTTTCTATGGGGTTTATCAGGTGTTAAACCCAACTCCATCATTGCATATAATATTCTTCTATGAACAGGCTTTAACCCATCCCTAACATCCGGCAAGGCCCTTCCTACAATGACACTCATAGCATAATCTATATAGGATCTTTTCATCTCTTTTTCTATATTTATAGGGATTATTTTGCCTCTTTTTTCTACCATTTTTTTATTACCCCCTACTATACATCTAAATTTGTAACATATTTTGAATTTTGTTCTATAAACTCGCGCCTTGGTTCTACTTTGTCACCCATTAAAGTGGTAAATATATCATCTGCTTTAGCCGCATCTTCGATAGCAACTTGTAATAATGTCCTGGTTTCAGGGTTCATTGTAGTGTCCCAAAGCTGTTCCGGATTCATTTCCCCAAGTCCTTTGTATCTTTGAATATCTATTTTTCCGCCTATTTCTTCCACCTTTTCCTGCAATTCTTCTTCTGAATAAGCATACTCTTCCACCTTGCCTTTTTTAAGTCTATATAAAGGTGGTTGTGCTATATATATATACCCTCTTTCTATCAATGGTTTCATATGCCTAAATAAAAATGTTAATAGCAGCGTTCTTATATGGGCACCATCTATATCCGCATCAGTCATAATTATTATCTTATGATATCTAAGTTTTTCTATATCAAATTCTTCCCCTATGCTAGTACCGAATGCAGTAATCATAGCCCTAATTTCCGCAGAATTTAACATTTTATCTAATCTTGCTTTTTCAACATTTAATATTTTTCCTCTTAATGGCAATATAGCCTGTATATGCCTGTCCCTACCTTCTTTTGCACTACCACCGGCAGAATCTCCCTCTACTATATAGATTTCACTTAATGCGGGATCTCTTTCTGAACAATCTGATAATTTTCCCGGAAGAGCAGAGCTTTCGAGTATGTTTTTTCTTCTTGTTAATTCCCTGGCTTTTCTAGCAGCATCCCTGGCCCGTTGGGCTGTCAAGGATTTTTCTACTATAATTTTTGCTTCTGCCGGATTTTCTTCCAAAAAGGTCTCTAAAGCCTCAGATACATTGCTTTCAACAAAGCCTCTCATTTCACTATTCCCTAATTTTGTCTTTGTCTGACCTTCAAATTGAGGTTCCATAAGCTTGACAGAAAGAATACCCGTCAACCCTTCCCTCACATCTTCTCCTATAAAATTTACATCCTTTTCTTTTAAAAATCCATTTTTCCTGGAATACTCATTAAATATTCTTGTCAAAGCCGCCCTAAAACCGCTTAAATGAGTCCCGCCTTCTTGCGTGTTTATATTGTTTGCATAGCTGAAGATATTTTCAGAATATGTGTTTGTATATTGCATGGCCACTTCTAACATATTGCCATCCTTTTCCCTCTCAAAATATATTATTTTACTATGAATTGATTTCTTGTTTTTATTCAAATATTTTACAAATTCTTTAATTCCTCCGTTATAGCGAAATGTTTCTTCTTTCTCTTTTCCCATCCTTTTATCTGTCAAAGTAATTTTTATGCCCTTATTTAAAAATGCCAATTCCCTTAAACGATATTCTAATGTTTCATATTCAAAAACTATTTCCTCAAATATTTTATCATCAGGTTTAAATATTATTGTCGTTCCCTTTTCCTTGGTTTCTCCTATCACTTTTATATCTTCCAAGGGTGCTCCCCTCTCATATTTCTGCCAATAAATTTTACCATCTATTTTAACAGTAGCTTCTAAATATTCCGATAAAGCATTAACAACAGCAACTCCAACACCGTGCAATCCACCGGAAACTTTATAGCCCCCACCACCAAATTTTCCCCCGGCATGGAGCATAGTAAGAACTGTTTCTAGAGTAGATTTCCCTGTTTGTGGATGAATTTCTACCGGAATACCTCTTCCGTTATCATTCACTTCTATGGAATTATCGTTATTTATAATTACATTAATAATATTACAATAACCGGCCAAGGCCTCATCTATACTATTATCAACAACTTCATAAACCAAATGGTGTAGCCCTCTTAATCCTGTTGTACCTATATACATACTTGGCCTTTTTCTTACAGGATCTAGACCTTCCAAAACTTGTATTTGATCTGCACTATATTCTTGTATTTGCCTATTTTCCATATCCTACCTCCTACCAAAATTACCATTTTATAAAATTAGCCCTTTTTTGTAACGTAAGGGCAGAAATGGATGAACAGTAAATTTTAGTTCTATGTACAGTTCTATTTTCTACTGTCCCCACAATAACAAAAGAACGTAAATTATTATTTGTAATTCCATCAATAAATCCCTCTTCTTCACATGTTCTTAAAAATTCCCTATTTATCTTTGAGCCTAATGTAGATTTTGCATTCAAAATAGCTACAATATCTTTTTTATAGACAACTGTATTTTCACCCAAATGAAGAAACATTTAATTCCCCCCACATTGTATTGACTACATTTATCATTATAACCATCTTATGGCAATAATAGAAGTTCTTCTGCTTGCCCTTCTGATATATTAAAAACCATCCTGTTTTCAGGATCTATTTTTTTTATATGCTCCATCATAGTAGTTGTAATGAAAGTTTGAACATTTTTTAAATTGTTGATCAGATAACCCTGCCTTTTTAAATCCAGCTCACTCATTACATCATCTAATAATAAAACAGGATATTCCCCCACCTCACCTTTAATTAATTCTATCTCCGCTAGTTTTAAAGAAAGAACCGCTGTTCGCTGCTGACCCTGGGAACCATATTTCTTGACATTAAACCCATTTATTCTCAACATTACATCATCCCTATGAGGTCCTATAGTCGTTAAACCTCTTTTTTTATCTATATTAATATTATTTTCAAGCTTTTCTAATATATTTTCCTTAATTTGATTTATATCATCATCTTCTTTAATCCTGATGTTAGCATTATATATAATCTCCAATGTTTCAGCAGAATCTGTAACCTTTCTGTGCATCAATTTAGCTAATAAATTTATCTTTTTTATAAAATCCCTTCTATAAAAAATTATCCATGCTCCGGCTGCTGCTAATTGTTCATTCCACACTTCCAGGTCTAAAATTTTACCCCTATCATTCTTTAATAATTTATTTCTATGTTGAAGTATTTTTCTGTATTGGCCCAAAATATAATAATACTTAGTAGACATCTGAGAAATTTCACGATTCATAAATCTCCTGCGCTCACTTGGGCCCCCTTTTATAAGTCTTAAATCCTCCGGTGAAAACAAAACTATGTTTAAATTGCCCAATAATTCACCCATTTTGGTTAAACAAACTCGATTAACCCTGATATTTTTTTTGCGACTTGTATCTAATTTTATTTCAATATTTACATCACTGTACATTCTCTTTAATTTTACCTGAACATAAGCCTGCTTTTTTTCGATGTTTATCATCTCTTGATCCCTATTGATTCTAAAGGATTTACCCACAGCACATAAATATATTGCTTCGAGTAAATTAGTTTTGCCCTGCGCATTATCTCCTAAAAAAATATTAAACTTTGGATGAAATTTTAAATGGATGTTTTCATAATTTCTGTAATTGATTACTCTAAGTTCTTCAATTATCACCCTATTGCCTCCTATGGCTATCAATCTATTCGGTTTCTCCGGCCATACAAAAAAATATCTACCCTGCTTTTTGTTAATGTATTACGCAGTCTCGCAACCCTAATTTACTCCGAATGAGCAACGCGAATGTTGCCTTTTTGTCCAACGAGCTTTGCGAGTTGTTGACA
>CAYLIZ010000035.1:0-1791 GCA_964383985.1 uncultured Alkaliphilus sp.
GACGCATAATTAAACTTATACGACAAAAACCGCCCCCAAAAATTCAGAGGCGGTATTATCCACGGTTCCACTCTAATTAGACCCTTAAAAGTATCCTGCTCTAAGTTATTAACGGAACTACCCGATCAGCTCTACTAAAAATTTCAAGCTACAGCTCCCAGATGCATTTCAATCTATCTTTTCTTGAAAGCTGCTTTCAGCCGATGACAGCTTATCTCTTGCAAGCAATATAGATTTACTTCTTCTGTTCTTTGCTTTTAATGTATTGTATGCGTTTAAGTATGTTTTCTCTACCCAAAACTTTCATAACTAAAGGCAAATCCGGGCCATGGACTTCCCCGGTTAAAACCACACGAATCGGTTTGAACAGGTTTGGCCCTTTAATTCCGGTTTCCTTTTGAATTTCCTTAAATACCTTTTTGCCAAAATCATCATCTATGGCTTCTGCTTCTCCTACCTTAGTTCCAAATACATCTAATAATTGCGGCAAATGTTCTAATTTAATGAGTTCTTTGGATTCATCGTCCTTTAGCTCGATTTCTGTCTTAAAGAAAATAACTGCCTTTTCTTTAATCTCTGCAATATAAGATATTCTGTCTTGAAGTACACTTACTAGATCCTTTAGCCAATCATATTTTTCCTTAGCATCTTCTTCTGTGATGTAACCTGCCTTTATTAAATATGGAATAGCAAGATCGGTAATCCTTTCCACCGGACTCTCCCTTATATAATGCCCATTTACCCAATTCAATTTATTAATGTCGAATACTCCGCCGCTTTTGGACACTCTTTCCAGCGAAAATTTTTGTTCAAGCTCTTCCATAGAGAATATTTCTTGATTATCTTCAGGACTCCAACCTACTAATGCAATATAGTTCACTAACCCTTCCGGCAGATACCCTTTATTTAAAAAATCCTCTACCGCTACATCTCCATGACGTTTGCTTAATTTTTTGCGGTCTTGGTTTAATATATTAGGTAAATGCACGTATTGAGGTATTTCCCATCCAAATACTTCGTACAGATAAACATGTTTTGGGGTAGATGAAAGCCATTCCTCCCCACGAATTATATGGGTAATCTTCATTAAATGATCATCCACTACCACAGCAAAGTGATATGTCGGAAAACCATCGGATTTAATCAAAACCTGATCATCTAAATCTTCTGTGTTCATAACTACTTCGCCGCGAATTGTATCATTAAATTTTATATCCCTATTTTCGGGAAATTTTAACCGAATAACATACTGTTCACCGGCTTCCAATCTTTTTTGTACCTCTTCTTCAGAGAGGTCCCTACAGTGGCCATCATATCCTGATGTAAGCCCCTCTGCTTTCTGTTTTTCTCTTATTTCATCTAATCTTTCTTTAGAACAAAAACAATAATACGCATCTCCGCTTTCTAATAAAGTCTCAATATACTCTTTATAAATATCCAGACGCTGTGATTGTATATAAGGTCCAAGGTCTCCTTTCTGACTCAATTGTTCCCCTTCTAAAATGACTCCTTCATCATGTTCAATACCGGCCCAGGCCATTGATTTAAGCATTTCTTCTATTGCCCCTTCTACATAACGGCTCCGGTCTGTATCTTCTACCCTTAAAATGTATTTACCACCATTTTTTTTAGCAAATAAATAATTATATAATGCCGTTCTCAGGCCGCCTATATGCACAAATCCTGTAGGACTTGGTGCAAATCTCACTCTTACTGACATAGCTTACCTCCAGTTTGGTCTTTAATTTCATATTATTATAACCTATCTGATAATCAGATGCAAGCGGGAGA
>CAYLIZ010000035.1:1891-4930 GCA_964383985.1 uncultured Alkaliphilus sp.
GGTCTTTAATTTCATATTATTATAACCTATCTGATAATCAGATGCAAGCGGGAGATCGGAGGTCTTCCCTACTTTAAATGCAAGCGAGTAACCGGAAATCTCCCCTACTTTAAATGCAAGCGAGTAACCGGAGATCTCTCCTACTTTAGATGCAAGCGGGAGACCGAAGGTCTCCCCTACTTTAGTTTGCTAAGGAGAGAATTGAAAAAATTTCTTATAGCTTCTATAATTCTTTGTAACAGAGATTTCACCTGTTCATTATCTTTCAAGGTTTTGTCCAGTTTTTCACCAATTCCCCTTAATTGATTTTTTATCTCTTCCGTATTTAAATTTAGCTTATTTATTTTCTCCATTAATTTAGAAATACTGTCAATCTGTTCTGCATTAAGATTAATATCTAAGCGTCCCGCTATATCTATTATTATTCTTTTTATTTCTTCAGGGTCTTTTATCCTTTTCGCAGTAACTTCTTCTTTAACCACCCTTACCAATTCGGTGGCTTTTTCCTTGCCTATTTCCTCCCCGAGTTCCCCGGTTTTGATAACTTCTTCATTCGCTACTTTTTTCTGTTCTTCGCTGATTTTTTTACCTGTGGCCTGTTCAAAGGCTTTTATTATTCCTGTAAGTGCCCCAGTCCCCGAAACTGAATACGGTGCAGCTGCGATTACCTTGGCATCTTTAACTCCGGCTGTAACTAAGGCACTCTGATACATTTCTTTAGTTACCCAAGATATGTTATAGGTTTCTACTTCAATTCCGTGGCCTTCTTCTAACACTTCAACATATGCGGATGAAATGGTTATCTTGCCTATCTGCTCTTCGGGCGCTATACCCTCTAAATATCTTCTTTCTTCTTTATTGGTTACTTCTATTATTTTTGTTGTTTCCTCGGATACATTAAAAAGCTCTAAAATTTGTTCCCTTTGTGTATCGTTTAAATTTTTAGCTAAAGTCACTACTACGGTATTATCCGCATATGCAAAGATACTAAATACAATAGTGAAAATTAACATTATGATTATGTGTTTTATCAAGCTCTTCTTTAACATTTATACACCTCGCTTGGTTTTATTCTTTATCTTACCACATAACATGCATTTTATACTATTTTACGAGCCAAGCTAAATCGTTCCACACAGTCTTGCAACCCCGGTTCGTCTCATAGGAGTATAACTAGAAGTGCCTGTGGCGCAACACAAATTTTCCGTTCCCTTTTAATAAATTTCCGGCACTCCGACCTCTGGCCTCTGATCTCTAGAATGGGTTAGGTCATAATCAATATGCTCTGGCTAAATATACCATATGCTTGGCTTCTTTATCACAAAAAGCGCATTTGTCCCCTAAATTTTCTTGCTCAAATGGAATACACCTTATAGTAACACCGGTTTCATCCTTGATATTCTCCTCGCATTCTGCATCCCCACACCACATGGCCTTAACAAAACCGGGCTGTATATCCATAACCTCTTTCATCTCATCAAAAGTTTTTATTATATAAGTCTTTTCATCCCTCATGGTTTTAGCTTTATATAATAGGTTATGATTTATCTCCTGTAATAGTTTTTCAACTGCTTTTTCTAAATCATCTAAGGAAACAGCTTCTTTTTCTAACTCATCCCTTCTGAATAATATTGCCTGATTATTTTTTATGTCCCTGGGACCTATTTCTATTCTGATTGGAACACCTTTCATTTCCCATTCATTAAATTTCCAACCGGGAGAATAATTTTCGCGGTCATCTAACTCAACTCTGAATTTGTCTTTAAGTTGACTAAATAATTCTTGTGCTTTGTCTAATACTCCCTCTTTATGAAACGCTATCGGTACTATGGCTACTTGAATAGGGGCTACTCCCGGAGGTAATACTAATCCCCTGTTATCTCCATGGGTCATTATAATTCCACCGATTAACCTTGTAGAAACACCCCAGGATGTATGGTAGGGATATTTGAGTTCCCCATCTCTGTCTAAATATGTTATATCAAATGCCTTTGTAAAATGCTGTCCTAAATTATGGGAAGTGCCGGCTTGTAATGCCTTGCCGTCATGCATTAAGGCTTCCATAGTATAAGTGACATAAGCCCCGGCAAATTTTTCTCTTTCACTTTTCTTGCCCACTACAACGGGCATTGCAAGCAGTTCCTCTGCAGTTTGCCTATAAATATCTAACATTTGTAGGGTCTCTTTTTCCGCCTCTTCATATGTCTCGTGTAAAGTATGACCCTCCTGCCATAAAAATTCAGAGGTTCTTAAAAATGGTCTCGTGCTCTTCTCCCAACGCACAACATTGCACCACTGATTATATAAAAATGGTAAATCCCTATAGGATTCTAACCATCTTGAGTACATTTCACAGATGATGGTTTCAGATGTCGGCCTGACACAGAGTCTTTCTGCCAACTTTTCATCTCCACCATGGGTAACCCAAGCTACTTCGGGAGCAAAGCCTTCCACATGCTCCTCCTCTTTTTTTAATAAACTCTCCGGTATTAACAATGGAAAATAACAGTTTTTATGCCCGGTCTCTTTAAATTTTTTATCCATGTAGCTCTGTATATTCTCCCAAATAGCATATCCATATGGTTTAATAACCATAAAACCTCTGACCGGTGCATAATCCACCAAATCAGTCTTTTTTATGACATCTGTATACCATTGTGA
This sequence comes from uncultured Alkaliphilus sp., assembly GCA_964383985.1. Taxonomy (GTDB): domain Bacteria; phylum Bacillota; class Clostridia; order Peptostreptococcales; family Natronincolaceae; genus JAAZJW01. The sequence continues at coordinate 4,553 of CAYLIZ010000035.1, forward strand.
AAAATCCACTTCCATTGGCGTAATTTCTTCAACAAACTGTTTATCGTTTTTTGACATGTTTAAGTCCCCTTCCTAATTGGTTTATGTAAAGGAAAATAGATAAAATATATTTTATTATGCCATCCCGAGCAAAGCGAAAGTTCTCAGTCTTTTGAGACTCTTCGCTAATGCTCAGAGTGACAAAAATAAAACTTTTCAAATATTTCATTTTTATTTCCCTACAATTATTTTATACTATCTGTAGCTTACATAAAATTTATTTTTTAACTATACTAGCTATTGAACCGACAGCTATACCTTCGCCTTTGCCTATAAAACCTAAGCCCTCTGTAGTTGTGGCTTTAATATTTATTCTGCCAATTTCAATGTTTAAGGTCG
>CAYLIZ010000035.1:5030-13636 GCA_964383985.1 uncultured Alkaliphilus sp.
CCCTCTGTAGTTGTGGCTTTAATATTTATTCTGCCAATTTCAATGTTTAAGGTCGATGCAATATTGTTTCTCATCTCTTCAATATAGGGTGCCATTTTAGGTTTTTGGGCAAAAATAATAGTATCTATATTATTAATTGTATATCCTTTCGAATTTATTAAAATACCGACTTTATGTAAAAGCTCTAAACTATCTGCATCCTTATACCTTTCATCTGTATCCGGAAAATGTCTGCCTATGTCTCCTAGGGCCGCTGCACCCAGTATGGAATCTTTGATAGCATGTAATAGAACATCGGCATCCGAATGACCCAGTAACCCCTTTTCGTAGGGAATGTTTACACCACCAATTATTAATTTTCTACCCTTTACTAGCTTATGTATATCATACCCTAGTCCTACCCTCATTTTTTAATATTCTCCCTTTTTCTTAAAATTCCTTCACCTAATATTAAATCTTCCGGTGTTGTAATTTTTATGTTTTCATAGCTCCCTTCTATGATTTTCACGATATGACCTGATTTTTCGACAAGCATAGAATCATCAGTAACTTTTATATTATCAATCTGTAATTTTTCATAGGCTTTCAAAAGCAATTGATATCTAAAAATTTGCGGCGTCTGCACCGCCCATAATGTATCTCTATTTGGAGTATAATCCACTTCCATATTTTTATTGACTATTTTGATTGTATCTTTTACCCGCACGGCAACAACACATGCACCCACATCTTTTGCTATGCCTATACCTTTTTCTATAATATTACCGGTAACGAAAGGTCTTGCTCCGTCATGGATTAGTACTATACTGCAATCCGTATTTACCGCCCTTAATCCATTATAAACAGAATCTTGCCGCTCTGCTCCACCTTCTACTATACTAGCAACTTTTTTAAAATTATATTTATATATAATATCTTTCCTGACTAAATCTATTTCACCTTTACCCACCACCAGGATTATTTCATCTATTAAATTTATATTTTCAAAGATTTTTATAGTATGGGCAACTATTGGTTTGTCTTTCAAAAATATGTATTGTTTATTGTAATCCCTTCCCATGCGTTTTCCTCTGCCTGCTGCTGCAATGATAACACTGGTTTTCAAGATTTCACCTCTTTCCCATGTATATATTATACACATTTTTGCTACAGATGAATAGAATAAAAAAATCTCCCCACTGTTTAGCAAGGAGATTGTTTTTTGAATTGAACCTATTGTACCGGACAAAATCATAATTGCATGTATTCTTATCAAATATACATGTTATTATACCAATGTAAACTTATATATAACTATGCGGTTTTGTCAACCGATGCTTTAGGCTTTGCAAAAATCATGCGGCCCGCAGCTGTCTGTAAGACACTTGTAACTAATACATCTATAGTTTGACCTATGTACCTCTTCCCACCTTCTACAACAATCATGGTGCCATCATCCAGATAAGCCAAGCCTTGACCTGTTTCTTTTCCGTCTTTTACTACTTGTACAATCATCCCTTCTCCCGGTAATACTACAGGTTTAACAGCATTAGCCAACTCATTAATATTCAGCACCGGCACACCCTGAAATTCAGCTACCTTATTTAAATTATAATCGTTGGTTACAACCTTGCCGTTTAATACCTGCGCAAGCTTTAATAATTTGGAATCTACTTCTACAACATCCGTAAAATCCTTTTCATATATCCTTACTTCAATATCTAATTCTTTCTGAATTGTATTTAAAATGTCAAGACCCCTTCTCCCACGATTGCGCTTCAACGCATCTGAAGAATCCGCTATATGCCTCAACTCTTTTAATACAAAACCCGGAATTATCAATGGACCCTCTATGAATCCTGTCCTACAAATGTCAGCGATACGTCCATCAATAATGACACTGGTATCTAATATCTTAGCAGAACCCCGGCTATCTTTTTTTGTACCGCGTTCTCTCAGTATACCTTTTTTAAAAATATCCTGTGTATTTGAAAATTCCCCCGTTTTCTTTGTTGCAAGCTTGATCCCGAGATAACTCATAAAAATATAAATTAAAACAGATACAATAAACCCAAGTAATTGAAACGGCATGATATTTGTAATTAAATTTGTAATTAAATAAGAAATTATAAGTCCAACTATTAATCCCACAGATCCTAAAACAATATCCACAGTAGGTACCTTAGAAAGCTCCTTTTCTATTCTATTAGCGATTTCCCTACCCTGATTAATCAACCAAGGAGATAATATAAATAATGCAATCCCACTTATTAATGACGATATTATAATTCCTATTACATAATTTCTAAGATTACCAGTAATATCAATTATGTACATTTCATCTACAACATACGCGTATAGCGCGGCTCCTGATACAGCCCCAAAAACTGTTAAAATTCCTCGAATAATTTTATTAATCATTAAAACACCTCCTATTTATCCATTATGCCCGGTTTTTTTGTTTTTTAAACTTATTTGCAAGTTTCTTTATTTCAATCAGGTTTGACAAAAATATCCAGATACAGTTTTATAAAACTGCATCTGGCACAGTCGGTTCAATCCTCTTTAAGATAACTTCCTCGATAAGGTCTGCTGCCTCTTCTTCAGATATTCCAGCCACAAGCACAATTTCACTTATTAAAATCTGTTTTGCATTGCTCAGCATTTTTCTTTCTCCTGTAGACAGACCTTTTTCCTTATCCCTTAATGTTAAATTTCTCACTACTTCCGCTATTTCATAAATATCCCCGGTTTTGATCAATTCCATATTAGCTCTGTATCTGCGGTTCCAATTTTTATGCATTTTAGTTGTTTCCGAGGCTAATACATCCAATACATTTTTAATTTCCTTAAGGTCAATAACTTTTCTAATACCTATCTCATCTACCTGGTCTAAAGGAATCATTACTTGCATATCACCGATGGGCATTTTCATTATATAATACTTTCTTCTTTCTCCTAATATCTCCCTTTCCTCGATGGATTCTATTACACCGGCACCATGCATAGGATAGACAATCTTTTCTCCAATATTAAACATAATTTAACTCCGGTTTCCGGGACCGGAACTCTCACCACCTTTCTTGCCTGCCCCTTTATCATTCGAAATACTTTATTATTTACAGTTACTTTCTTTTATTAAATTTAATTCTTTCTTCTACTAACAATTTATATTTTAATAGTTTTGGGACCTTTCCATTATATGAGCCGACATTATAGCAGTTTTAAATATATTTAAATATTAATAACGGAACATTATAATAAATAGTATACCTCAAATATGGAAATATGTCAATTAAAACAAATATTTTATCATAGTAATTATTAATTGTCAAACGTTTTTACAAAATAAAATAAAACTATTCCCCCCGGTTGTAATATTAAGTGACCGAGTTTTTCAGAAATATTCTATACAAATGTTTTGCTTAAATAGCCAATTGGGGCTATTAAAATATTTGTCAAGGACGATTTTCTCCTTTACAAATATTTTTAGAGACCCTATAATTTTATGATGCAAAACCTTCGTTATCTCTTATAAATTTTCTTTTTTTCTGATTTGCACTTAATCCATTAAATTAGAGGTCAGAAATCGGAATACCGGTATGCCCTATATCTTATGGTTATCCGGCACTCCGACCTCTGACCTCCAACCCCTATCTAACCTCTAATCTATATATGCCTATCCAATAGCACCTGTTCCTGCAGTCTTCTTAATCCGTCTTTAATTGCCCTAGCCCTGACCTCACCAATGCCCTCTACGTCATCTAATTGTTCTGTGGAGGCCTTAAGTATTTTTTGAAAATCAGAGAATTCTTCCAGTAAATTCTCTATTACTGCTAAAGGAAGACGCGGTATTTTGTTTAATATTCGATATCCCCTCGTGGATACTGTAGTATCTAATGCATCTACATCAGAACCATATCCCAATATTCTTGAAATTAAAGATAAATCCAATAACTCCTCTGAAGATAATTCACACAGCGTTGCCTGCACTTCATCTTCCCCGATATCGGGATTTGCATTATAATCCATAATTACATATTTGCCATCCTTAATAACATTTGCTACCAGCTCTTCCATCTGCATATTTACCAATCTGCCCTCGCTTCCTAACTCGTAGATATATTTTTCTATCTCATGGACTATTTTTATAACCATCTCTGTTCTTTGTATCACCGTTACCACATCATGTACAGTAACTAAATCCTCAAATTCCAAAGCGCTCAAATTTATTGTAGCCTGATCCAGTACAGACTTATATTTTTCAAGAGTTTGAATTGCCTGATTGGCCTTGGTCAATATCTTGTTAGTATCCTGAACAATATATTTACTATGCCCCTTATATAGGGTTATAATATGGCGTTTCTGGGAAATTGCAATAACTACCTGCCCTGTTAATTTTGCAACCCTTTCCGCCGTCCTGTGACGTGTCCCTGTTTCTACAGATTGAATCGATGCATCTGTCATTATATGGGTATTGGCGTAAAGAATTTTTTTACAATCATTACTTAGAATAATAGCTCCATCCATTTTACATAATTCATAAAGATAGGCAGGGGAAAAATCTACATTTATAGCGAAACCGCCATCTATCATATCTTTTATAGCATCACTATAACCAATAACTATAAGTGCACCTGTCATCGCTTTTAAAACGTTTTCTAAACCCTCTCTTAAACTTGTGCCCGGAGCTATCATTTTGATAGCCTCAAATAACTGCATTTCTTCGACTTGTGATCCCTTCAAAAGTTCTGCCTCCCTTACAACCTATTAATTATAACCAAACCCTATTTTACGTTGTTAATATTAATTCTAACATTATTTTCTCAATTAATCTATAAAAACAGTATAATTACTTTATCTGTCTAGAACAATAGTTCTAAAGCCTCTTTTAGGGTATTTACCCCCTTATACTTCATGCTGTTCACTTCGGGTTTAAATTTGTTTTTTTTGGGTATGATGCAATTTTTAAAGCCCATTTTTTCTGCTTCTCTCATCATTTTTTCTAAATTACTGACAGGCCTCAATTCCCCTGTTAAACTGATCTCCCCCATAGCAATTATTTCTTTTGATTTAATAGAAACGCCCCTCATACTGGAATAAATAGCCATGGCAACACCCAAATCTGCAGATGTTCCCTCCAGCTTTAATCCTCCTACCACATTGACATAGACATCCTTGTTTGCTAAAGGAAGTCCTATTTTCTTCTCTAAAACTGCAATAATTAAATTCAGCCTATTTAAATCAATTCCTATAGAAGTGCGCCTCGGAAAGCCCGCATTTGCCGGTGCCACTAATGCCTGTATCTCTACCAAAAGTGGCCTCGTCCCCTCAAATGTGGCAACTACAATAGCACCTTCCGCTTCCGGGGTTAATGATTCCAAAAATATAGCGGAAGGATTTCTGACTTCAACCAATCCTTCTTCCCTCATCTCGAACACACCTATTTCGCTGGTAGTCCCAAACCTATTTTTTAACGCTCTCAATATCCTAAGCTCCTGAGTCCTATCCCCTTCAAAATGCAATACAGCATCAACCATATGTTCTAAAACCCTGGGTCCCGCCAGCTCACCCTGTTTTGTAACATGCGCAACTATAAACATAGGAATATTTTTAGATTTACCAATCCTCATTATATTGTTAGAACACTCTTTAACCTGGGAAACACTGCCGGGGACTGACGATAAACCCTCCTTAAACAATGTTTGTATAGAATCTATAATAACAAATACAGGTTCATATTCTTCTATATATCTTTCAATAACGTCAACATTTGTCTCTGAAACTATATATAAATTATCTGAAAGAGAATTTAATCTCTCGCCCCTCATCTTTATCTGTTCTTCAGATTCCTCTCCGGATACATAAAGAGTTCTTCCATATTTATCTGCAACCATACTACCCACTTGTAAAATTAATGTAGATTTCCCGATCCCCGGTTCTCCCGATATTAATATTAAAGAACCTTTTACTAATCCCCCACCTAACACTCTGTTTAATTCACCAATCCGAGTATCATATCTTTCATGAGCACCGGATTTGATTGTTTTGATAGGCTGAGGTTTAGATTGGCCAACTACCGTAGAGGATCTTTCAAGGCCCTTCCTCCCGCCTATAAATTCCTCTATCATGGTGTTCCAATTACCACATCCCGGGCATCTTCCCAACCCCCTGATACTCTCATATCCACATTCTTGGCAAACAAACTTACTTTTAATTTTTGACATTTAACCACCCGCCCTATTCGATTTGTCTTTTATATTGTAACATAAAAGCAGGTATATTAAACCGCCTCGTTTCCAATATTATATATATATCTGTATTAGAAGTCAGAAGTTTGAGGTTGGATATCAGAAGTTATAAGTTAGAGATTAGAGGTTGGAGATTGGAGGTTAGAAATTAGATGTTGGAAGTTAGATATCATAGATCGCGACTACTTTTTGTAATTAATGTAATTTAGAAAATTTCCTAAAAATAAAAAAGGATTTTAAACAAATATATAGAATATTCTAACTAACAATTCAAAAAATCAATTGCATAAATAGCGAGGAGGAAAAGACATTGAAAGTATATGAAGCGAAACACATTAGAAATATTGCTTTTTTAGGACATGGAGGTTGTGGCAAAACAACATTAACAGAAGCCATTTTATTTTCTGCTAAACTGATCAATAGAATGGGCAAAATTGAGGATGGAAATACAGTTTCAGATTTTGATAAAGAGGAGACCACAAGGGGCATATCAATTGGTACATCTTTAATTCCTGTAGAATGGCAGGATCATAAAATTAATATTTTGGATACACCGGGATATTTTGACTTTGTAGGTGAAGTACAAAGTACCCTAAAGGCTGCCGGTGGAGCGGTTATTTTGGTAGATGCTTCAAACGGCATAGAAGTAGGTACAGAAAAATCATGGGACTTTGTCACAGATAACGAAAAACCTACATTTATTTTTATTAATAAAATGGACCGTGAAAATACTGATTTTGACAAAGTATTGAGTGATTTAAGAGAAAAGTTTGGAAACAAAGTTGTTCCGTTCCAACTTCCGCTTGGTGAAAATGAAAACTTTATAGGCAATATAAACATTGTTAAAATGGTTGCTGAAGAATATGATGGAAAAGATTGTGTAGAAAAACCTATTCCTGAAGATTTAATGGATCAGGTGAATCCAATTCGTGAAATGTTGCTGGAATCTGTTGCCGAAAGTGACGAAGTTTTGTTAGAAAAATATTTTGAGGGTGAAGCCTTTACTGAGCAAGAAATTCAGGAAGGTTTAAGAAAGGGTATTATAAGCGGGGATGTAGTTCCTGTTTTATGTGGTTCATCTGTTAAAAATATAGGTGCCCACTCTTTATTAGATATGTTAGTGAATTATTCTCCGTCACCTATAGACGAGCCGGTGAAAAAAGGTACACATCCGGATAATGAGGATGAAATTATAGAAAGAACCTTAGACCCAAGTGAACCTTTCGCTGCACAGGTATTTAAAACAATTGTCGACCCTTATGTAGGTAAAATATCTCTTTTGAAGATTATATCCGGAAAACTTACACCGGATATGGAAGTATTAAATATAAATAAACATGAAAAAGAAAAACTTGGCTCTTTGTTTTTGTTAAGAGGCAAAAATCAAATTGAAATTAAAGAGGCATTTGCAGGGGATATTATATCTATTGCTAAGCTTCAATATACTAGCACGGGAGATACATTATGTAATGTAAATGAGCCTGTTATATATAGTGGTATAGATTTCATAAAACCTCAACTTGCTTTAAGCATTGAACCTAAATCAAAAGGTGATGAGGAGAAAATCGGCTCCGGACTTCAGCGTCTGGCAGAAGAAGATCCTTCTTTCTATTTTGAAAGAAATCCGGAAACAAGACAAACCCTTATTTATGGCCAAGGGGAATTGCATATTAATATAATTACGAGTAAATTGAAGAATAAATTTGATGTAGATGTTGAACTCAAAGACCCGAAGGTCCCTTATCGTGAGACTATAAAAGGTAAATCTGATGTTCAAGGAAGGCATAGGAAACAATCCGGAGGACATGGGCAGTACGGGGATGTCAAAATTCGTTTTGAACCTGCTACTACTGAATTTGAATTCGAAGAAGAAATTTTTGGCGGAGCAGTTCCGAAATCCTATATACCGGCAGTAGAAAAAGGAATAAGAGAATGTTTAGAAAAGGGAGTACTTGCAGGATACCCTGTAGTTAATATTAAAACTACATTATACGATGGCTCCTATCACGAGGTTGACTCGTCAGAGATGGCGTTTAAAATTGCAGCATCAATAGCATTTAAAAAAGGAATGGAGGAAGCTAATCCAATACTATTAGAGCCTATTGTAAAAGTTGATGTAATAGTGCCCGAAGAGTATATGGGTGATATAATGGGCGACTTAAATAAGCGCAGAGGCAGAATTTTAGGTATGGAACCGCAGCCTAAGAGAATGCAATTGGTAATTGCAGAGGTTCCACAATCTGAAATGTTTAAATATGCTATTGACTTAAGATCAATGACTCAAGCCAGGGGTAATTTCTCTATGGAATTTGTAAGATACGATGAAGTTCCTCAAATAATCAGTGATAAAGTAATAGCAGCTGCTAAGGAAGAAGA
>CAYLIZ010000036.1:0-13535 GCA_964383985.1 uncultured Alkaliphilus sp.
AAATCCGGTAACCTATCATATACCTTTTCTTCTATCAAGTCTACCAGATTTTCTATATTGTTTATAGAGTTAATTATAGGTAAACCATTATATTCTTCTTTAGTATTAGATATTACACCGGATACACAAAAAGCTAAATCATCATATTTGTTATCTATATCTTCTTCACTGATAGCCGTTATTATTCTCGGAGCATTGGCATCTATAACATCTTCCAAGATTACAAAATCATGATCATAAAATCTTAATAATTCATCCATACTAATTTTTTCTTGGAATAATACATCTGTTTCATACATCCCCCTAGCGGTTACCAGTTGTGAACCGGCCTTTTTGTGTCTATCTATATTTGTTCCTTCTGTATTGATGATGGATTCTTTAGAATGAATTTCCTTAACGGTACCTACCGTATATCGCCTTCTTCTCAATTCCCTTATTATGTTCTCTATAGTTGTAGTTTTCCCCGTTTTAGCTGCACCTATTACCGATAAAACTTTCATTATATTTACCTCCTCTATTTATAGTAATTTTAATTATAGATAAACAGCTCAAATATTTAATAAAAAAATATATTCGATTACGGTTTCGCCCATGGATAACTCTTACAGCTCATTTCAATAAAAAATCCTAAAATTCGCAAACTCCCCATCCCAACACTCAACTGACAACTAACAAAAATATTTTTAACTTAAAAAACTCCAATAATTTAAATATATTTTTTTAAAGTTTGAGTATTGGGCCGGGTCAAACATGCGCAATTTTTTAACGGATTTTTTATTTCAATTCGCTGAGAGTTATAACCATGTTCTGCAAATGTAATCTCATTGTTTTTTTATTAAATATAAAAATTGATATCTATAAATGACCTAAATATTTAATAAAAACGATATCTTTTTTAAAGAACTAAGTGTTGAGACAAATCAACTTACATATAAATACATTAATACAGATGCACATAAAAAACCGGAAAATATAATTAAATAATCAATATAAGACATCTTCAAAACCATATAACTCGTTCTTTGTTCATAGGCCCTAAAACCCCTCATTTCTACAGACATAGATAGTTTTTGTGCTCTTATTATAGTACTTACAAGAATTGGCGTAAAAAGATAAGAATATATATAAAGCCTCTTCTTTAAGGGTATTTTTTCTATTTCTATGCCCCTTAATTGAATTGCAACCATAGAATCCTTTATTTCCCTTGTTAATATCGGTAAGAACCTAATGCCAATTGATACCATAAAAGCAATCTCATAGGGCAATCCCCATTGAACCAGTCCCTGTATTATCTCCCTTGAATTTGAGGTGGTAATTATAGTTGCAGATAAAATTATTATTATAATTCTAATAATAAATTCTAAACCTTCTTGAAGCCCGGCAGTAGTTAGAATAGCCAATTTTCCTACTCCGATTAGTACTTGGCCACCTGTAGAAAATATACTCTGTATTATTGCAATAGCTAAAATTACATATAATAGCCTTCTTGTTCCCCTTAAAACTCGAGGTATATCTATTCTAAAAAATAAGGAAATTATTATGGTTATTAGCAATACTCCACCCAGAAATAATATATCTTTAATGAATATAGCCAATGTAGATAGACATAGGACAATTATTAATTTTGTTCTAGGATCAATGCTTACTATCCTCAATTATTTCACCTCTGTACATTTTTAAAATGCGGTCGGAAATCCGGCTAATAAAATCATAATCATGAGTTATAACTGTCATCCCTATTCCTCTACCTTGCAGATTTTTTAGTGTTTGAATTAGAATATTTCGCCGTTCCATATCTAATCCTTTAGTTGGCTCATCTAATACTAGATACTCCGGCTCATTAGCTAGTATAGTCGCCAAGGCAAGACGCTGTTTTTCTCCTTGGCTCAATTTAAGCGGAAACGAAGTTTTTATATGACCTAATTGAAATAAATCAAGTAATGATTTCACCTTTCCCTCTATATATTCCTTATTTAAATTTTTGAACTCAAGAATAAATTTGATTTCATCCTCCACCGTGTTAGAAAAAAATTGTTTTTCCGGATTTTGAAACAAATAACCTATTTTTTTCCCAATTTGCCCTAAAGACATAGTAGCTATATTTTTGCCAAATAAATATATTTCACCTAAATTAGGTCTTAATATTCCTACCATCAATTTACCTAAGGTAGTTTTACCACTTCCATTGGGTCCTATTATACAGGTTATATCTTTAATACTTATATTTATATTTATATTTTTTATAATTTCTTTGCCCTTCACATATTCAAAACTTACATTTTTAAGTTCTATAGAGTCCAATTAGCTTCACCATCCTTGAACTCGTTTAATTTGCCATCCTTTAATTGTAAAACCCTATCAGCAACCTGAAGGTTATCCGGATCATGTTCTATTAGAACTATTGTTTTCCCTTCTTTTTTTAATCCTTTTATAACCTCTTTAATTTTTGTTTTACCTTCTCTGTCTATTTGGGATAATATTTCATCAAATAACAATATTTCCGTTTCCATAGCAAGAACAGAAGCTATAGCTATTAGCTGCTTCTGCCCTCCTGATAAATTATTAGGATTTTCTAGCCTATATTCCTCCATATTGACTGTTTCCAATACCCTCTTAATTCTTAAACCTATTTCCTCTCTTACAACACATAAATTTTCCGGACCAAAGGCTATTTCATTTTCAACCGTAGGCGAAAATAGCTGGGTATCCGGATCCTGAAATACTATTCCCACCTTTGTAGATATTTCTGATAACCTCATATTCAATATATCTTTGCCCCAAATTTTAACCTGGCCTTTTGCTTCGCCTTTATAAATATGAGGAATTATACCGCATATATTATACATTAATGTGCTTTTACCGCTACCGTTTAAACCTACTATTGCCACCGTTTCTCCTTTTGCCACCTTAAGATTCACTCCATTTAATATTTCTTTGGTGCTTTTCTCATATTTATAATGTAAATTATTAATTTCTATAGGATAAATCATTGTAATTCTATCTCCAAAACATATTTAGCCCATCTCTGACTAAATTGATCTTTCCTAACTATAATTTGATAGGGCCCGTCTCCCCCATCCCTTTTGCTTTTAAGCGGTTCATCATCCATCATATATGCAAGGTACATATTATCATCCTCTAAAACCTCACTTATATTATAGGCAGAAGTAAATCCATCTACAGACTTAACTATCACCTGGGTTTTATTTTCAATATTAACACCTGCTTTTTTTATTACATTTTTTAGAGACACACCCGTATAATTATGTTCTACAGGCGGATTCCCACTAGATTTTAAATTGGCCTTAAATTCCTCTTCCCCTAGTTTTTTAATTTCGCCGAATGTAAGCAAAGTTTCTTTATCACCTTCTTTTATTATTATCTCTGCGTTTATATGCATTCCTTTTTTATTTTTAATATGATCACCATTTAAATATGCAAAAATACCCACTATTATAATTAATGCAGCTACTACAATAAAAACTGTTTTTTTACTCATTACCTTTTCCCCCTATAAAAGTTATGTTGATATTAAATCTGCTAATATACCCTGTTGTTTTAACTTGTTAATTATTGTATAGGCTATTATACCTCCCACTCCCCCAGATAGAGCAGCACTGGAAAAAACCAAAATCAAAGGTATAAAAGGCAGCCTAAAGAAAATTAAGTTTACAAGAAAAGTCCCGCTTAAATTTGCTGCCATTCCACATAGGAAGAGATTACCTAAACTTGGATTGCGGTACCTTATTAATACAAGAAGTATGTCTACTGCCAGTCCCGGAATAACATAAGTTAAGAAACTCATGATACCATGAGTGCCAGATATGCCTAGGCTAACTACCATTATGGCTTGTACCAAGGCTATAATAGTGGCTACACCTGCTTTATTTATCAATCCCACCCCTAGTACAATCCATATCATATAAAATCCCCCTGCAATAGCTCCTCCGGGAATATATAATGGTCCTGTAATAATGTGAACCAAGGGAACTATAACAGGTTTTGTAGCTATGCCTAAGGCAGCCATTAAAGCCATTACAATAAGATCAAATGCAGAAAATTTTCTAATAAGTCTTTTAAACATTGAGTTGCCTCCAATTATTTGCTAACCTTAATTTTGCAACGTTTTTGGATCATAAGCCTGCTTATTTATCCTTTATATTATTTTACTTCTATTGACAGAAGATCCTTAACAGTGGTATTTTTAGCTAATCCTTCAAAGCTGACCTTCGTACTTCCGTCATCTATTTTGTACAATATACCCTTGTGTATATCATCCTTTGATATTTCAACGCTGTGTTCATCACTTGCTGTAAATATATAAGAATCCGCTTGCTTTAAATCTATATCTTCTAATACTTCCTCTAATGATATTCCTTCTATATCCCCTTGGGTCAACCTACTATATGTCTCTAATGCCTTGTCCATAGTTAGGAAAGCAACCCCTTCGGAACTGAACCATAATATGCTCTTTACGTGCATTCCTTCAGGTAAATCCGGGGATAAAAACATGGGGCTTTCTTTACCGGTGATCTTTATAAAAGCGCTTTTAAATGTTTCTTTTGTTTCACTTCTCTGAAGCCCATCTGCTGCTTTAATAAAAACCTGTTCTTTGCCTTCTTGAACAAATTTATTTAATAAATCATTCACCTTAATAGCCTTATCTAAATTTTTATAATACTCATATTCATGCTTATCTAAGCCTGATATGACTGCATCAAATATTAGTACCTTTTCCACCTGTTTGCTTACTGCTGTTTCCCCTCCTGCTATTTCAATTGTAGATACACCTCTTACCCAATACATGGTTCTTTCTCCCGGTACCACGATTTTTATATGTTTATCCTCTTTAAGTAAGGGCCTACCGTCTACCTCATAGGCAAGTATTATATCCCTATTTTTTAAGACCTCAGAAGGTATTTCCATTGAATATCCATCAATTGAGGTAACCCTAATACCGGCGAGTTCTGTTTGGGATAAACCATGCTTTTCTAACAATTCTTCTAACAAGCCTCCAGAAACATTTAATTCTGTTTCTTCTCCACTAGAACTTATTAAAACCACATCTTTATTAATCTTTTTTAATTCCCTAATTTTATCTACTGTTACCTTAATATCCCCACCTCCTATACCTACCAAAGTTATACCTTCTCCAGTAATATCCTCCGTAGTTGATATTTTACTAATGCTATGCAATAAAAAAGGCTCCACCATTGCAAGGTAGAGCTGTATTGTTTCATTATCAGCATTCTCCTTTCCACAATGGGAGGCATAACCATTTCTAATTACACCCTAACGCCCTTATTTCATGGATATGTATCTACAGAAATACTGGGTTCGGAGATATATTCTTTTTTATATTATACACCATTAAGAAAAATATTACAATTAAAAATGCTCCCCATTTGAAACCAAAAGGAGAGCATTTTAACTTACAAAAGAACATTTAAAATTTCTCCTTTCCGCAATGGGAGGCATAACCGTTTCCAATTACACCCTATCGGCCTAAAAACCATATTATTTAGGTTAATAAGCTCGGAGCTAAATATTTTTTATATCTTTTAATTTTATATTATATATTATATTTTCACTATAACTATAGATAAGGCATCATTTATTTTGATCGTTTTATTAACTTTTAGCTGTTGCACGTTCCCGAACAGGCGCTGCCACTGTTCTTTGAACTCCAGGCTCAATATATGAAGCACGTTTTGTAACTCTATCAATTAGAGGAACAAATGCATTCATAATGAGTATTGAAAAAGCTACTCCCTCGGTTGGAGCAAGAACTACACGGAAAATAACAATTAAAACTCCAATAGCAACACCAAAGATTAATTTACCTTTATCAGTAATAGGGCATGTAACCCAGTCTGTAGCCATGAAGAAGGCACCCAAGAATATTCCCCCGGTAACGAGGTGATAGAATGGGTTCTGGCCTGTTACAAGTGTTAATACAAATACTGTAGCCAGAATAGAAACTGGAATATGCCATTTAATATGACCACGGTAGAACAAATATGCAGCCCCTAAAAGAAGTGCAAAAGGTGAAACTTCTGACATGGCACCACCAGGGAAAGCAAAGAAAAGCTTTCCTATGCTTGGCATCTCCATGCCTTGCTTCAACATTGCCAACGGGGTAGCCCTGGTCACAACATCTACCGCACCAAAATTAACAGACCAAGGTAAAAAATTTGTTCCTAATAACACGATAATCGGAGCCACAACGATAACGGCCACCCTACCGAATAAAGCCGGATTAAAACGATTCCAACCTAATCCGCCCATCATTTCTTTAGCAATTCCAACAGCTATAAAGGTAGCTATCGCTCCCATCCACCACTTAGCAGTAGCGGGGAAACATAGGGCCACCAGGAGTCCCGTTAAAAGGGCACTATAATCATTAAGATTTGATTTCTTTCCCATAGCCTTACGGAAAACCAACTCAGTAATAGCTGCTGTAACCATACAAACTGCTATCATAAACACGGCATGGAATTTAAAGAAATAAATTGCTACCAAGCTAACGGGAATAAGAGCAATTATTACATCCCGCATTGCCTGATCTACCGTTGCTTCATGCTTCAAATGTGGTGCCGGCGTGAAAATTAGTTTTTGATTATCCACCAGGTATCTCCTCCTTTTCTATCTATTTTCCTGCACGCTGCATCTTTCTAACAGTAGGCTTCACCATACGAATTAAGTGCACAATAGGACGTTGAGCAGGACAAATATACGCACAAATACCACATTCCATACAATCCATTACATCCCATTCCATTAAGGCATCATACATTTCAGCTTCAGCATATTTACTTAATTCGTTAGGATATAACAGCATAGGACAATGGTCAACACACTTACCACAGCGTACACAGTCAGAGTATACAACCTCTTCGCGTGCCATTTCAGGTGGCAATACTAAGATACCGGTAGTACCTTTTACAACACCTGATTCCAAATCTGACACGGCCATACCTGTCATAGGTCCACCTAATACCACTTTATAACCATCTAAATCTTCTACGCCACATTCTTTAAGTACGTGGCCTATTTTGGTCCCAATCTTTATCACGTAATTGCCACATTTAGGCACTGTAGGACCGCTTACAGTAACTACCCTCTCTATAGAAGGTTTTGAATTTACAACAGCATCATAACAGGCAATAGTGGTACCTACATTACGGATAATACAACCTATTTCAGCAGAACGAGCACCTCGTATTGAGAATTTACCCGCAGCAGCCTCAATAAGCTGATCTTTATTTCCTTGAGGATACTTTACAGCAAGGGGTACTACTTCAATTCCTTGCACAACCCTAGCCTTATCGGCAACAGCTTCAACAGCATCAGGCTTATTTTCCTCTATACCAATACGACATTTGTGTGAGCCAATACAACGCATGAGAATTTTAGCACCTTCTACCAACTCTTGAGAACGCTCCACCATCTGGCGGTGGTCGCAAGTCAAGAACGGCTCGCATTCGGCACCATTAAGAACAAGAAATTCAACAGGTTGCTTGGTACTGATATTAGCATGAGTAGGGAACGCAGCTCCTCCCATACCTACTATACCGGCATCCCGAATAGCTTGCCTTAATTCCTCAACCGTCATTTTTTCCGGATCTCGTTTTTCCTTAGGCACAAAATCTTGAGGCCCACCATCATTCTTAATTACGATACTCATTATCTCGCCACCCGTATAGGCAGGACGAGGTTCTATGGCTGTTACTGTTCCGGATATACTAGCATGTACCGGGGCTGAAATAAATTCTTCCGAATCCCCAATTTTTTGCCCCACTTCTACTTTGTCTCCTACTTTAACAAGCGGCTCATTAGGAGCGCCTATATGTTGTGACAAAGGTATTACTACTTCGTCCGGGGCTGCCATTTTGGTAATAGGTTTGTTTTCTGTATAGCTTTTATAGTGAGGTATATCGGCCCCACCATTTTTAAAGGTCTTAACTTCCACTTCCTCACCCCCAAATTAACAATATATGATCAATTAAGATTCTTTCCTCTTAGCTATCGCAGCAGAGTCCTGAACTTTCTTAGCCTCGGAGCGGTTACCCCATAACCCAAGGGCCACAGCTATAACTGCCAACACCCTTAAAGGTTTGAAGATAACATTCCAGGCCCGTGCCTTGAAAGGAACATAAGGATCCGCCGGTAGGCTATAATATTCCGGATCATTTTCCAAAACAAACATGGCACCGGTTCCGGACATTTCTTCCTGACCGTATACCCTAGCCTTGCTATTACCTGCGGCCCGCAATTCAGCTACTCTGGCGTTAGCTTTGCTTAGTAACTTATCCCGATCGCCATATATAAGAGCACCGGCGGGACAAGCCTTAACACAGGCAGGCTCAAGACCATTAGCAGTACGATCAATACACATAGTGCACTTAACGGGATGATTGGACTGTCGATCAAAGCTTATTGCTTCAAAAGGACAGTTAGCAACACAGTAGTTGCAACCAATACATTTGTCATAATTAATTGCAACAGATCCTGTTTCAGTACGATAAATTGCCCCCGCAGGACAAACCATCATACAAGCCGCGTCAGTACAATGCATGCACCTATCGCTACCGAAATACCATTTAAACTTGCCGTCCACCATCTCTTCCCTGAAAGTAACGCGCATCCAAGTAATAGGTGACAATTCAGGTGGATTCTCGAAGTTAGAATTGAAAACAGTCTTTTCTGCCGGTAATTGGTTCCATTGTTTACAGGCTACCTGACAACCGCGGCAAGCAACACACTTACTCGGATCTATAAGAATAGCTTTTTTCATCCCTTACACCTCCTTCTTTCTGATACAGCATAGGAAACCCTTGTATTCAGGAATAGAAACAATAGCACATCCTACTGAAGGAGACAGGTCATTAGTTATAGAACCTTTGTTCATTCCCATGTAACCCCAGTTGAAAGGCATTCCTACCTGATGCACCTTTTTACCATGTACAATAAAAGGTTGCAGACGTTCGGTAACACAAGCTCTAGCCTCAATATATCCTTGTTTACCATCTTTATAGAGACGTTTACTTCCAACCTCAACCATATCCCCGGGTTTAATGCCTAACTTATCAGCCAATTCCGGATCCATTTCTATATATAACTCCGGTGCTATCTCGTTCAACCAAGGCATATTACGAGTCATGATACCGGTTTGATAATGTTCTGTACACCTATAAGTGTTCATAATATAAGGATATCTTGCTCTTTCCTCATCTGTTTCCACCACATGATCTTCGTAGAAGCGCTCAGATACCGGGTTATAGGTGGCTTTAGGATAGAATAAGTTTGGTACTAAGCTTTCTGCCGGTTCGTAGTGTATAGGCAATGGAGCATCGGCAATAGCTCCGGCAGCAGCAAAGAGTCGACCGCGACCTTCCGGTAACATGATAAATGGAAAATCTCTTAACTGTTCGAAATTAGTGTTCCATCCACCCGGCCAGTCCGGTGTATCTTTGTTCTTATCTACTATTAAATCGCCATCCTTATCCCACCAGAACATTTGTGTTTCCGGATTCCAAGGTTTACCTTCTAAGTCGGCTGAACATCTATTATAAACAATACGACGGTTCAACGGCCAGCAATATGACCATCCTCGATGGGTTCCAAGACCCTCGCCCGGAGCCTCTGTTACACGGCTCTGACAAGCAGGATTCTTTAAGTTGTTGTAATAACCGCTGTATAGCCAGTTACCACAGGCTGTAGATCCGTCATCTTTTAAACCGACAAAGTTGGTAACAAAAGATTTTTCATAAGATCTTCCATCGGTATAGTATCCATTCAGTGATCTACAAACTTTAACTACATCAACTTGGCTCGGATCATCGTCCTTACCATAATCCCAATTCATTTTCACGATAGGATCAGGAAAGGCACCGCCACTGTTTTTATAAGCATCTTGCAATCTGCTAAAGAGTTCATATGCAATTTGTAAATCCCATCTGGCCTCTCCAGGTGGTTCTTGAGCTTTATACATCCACTGAAGCCAACGACTACTGTTAGCTTTAGTTCCTTCACGTTCTGAACAAGCAGCGGCAGGCAACAGAAATACTTCTGTTTGAATTTCTTTCGGATTGACTCCGTCCTCATACCACCATGCAGCTGATTCTGTTTCAAAAATATCTACGGCAACAAACCAATCTAGCTTTGATTGGTATTCACGTTTAGCTTTAGTACTACAACCACCAACAACAGGGTTCTCTGCAAAACAAATTATACCTTTTACTTCTCCCTGACCTACATACTTATATATAGGTATTTGTGAGTGATCACGATGATCTAGCTTAGGGAAATAATCATAGCAGAAATCGTTTTCCGGAGTCGCATAATCACCCCAAAAATCTTTTAACAAGCTGACCATATATTTAGGTCTATTCGACGACCAACACTCTTTAACCTTTGGCGTTTCTACGTCAAGATAGGTAGCAAAATCCGGATGCTTTCCTGCTCGCGGTACACTTAAATAACCGGGTATAATATGATATAAAATAGCTTGGTCGGTAGCACCCTGCACATTAGATTGACCACGCTGTGCATTTACTCCACCACCGGGTATACCCATGTTACCTAAGAGTAACTGTACAACACATATAGCGCGGGTATTTTGAGAACCATGAGTAAAGTGAGTAATACCTAAAGCATACATGATATTGCCCGCTTTTCCGGGTTCTCCGGTAGATGAGTATAGATCATAGGATGCTTCCAGAATATCTTCAGGACATCCTGTTACATCACTTACGTTTTTAATTGTATATTTGGAGTAAATCTTTTTCATTATCTGCCATACGCAATTAGGGTTCTCCATATCCATATCTCTTAATACATTGCCTTCTCCGTCTCTTTGGTAGTTCCAAGTAGTTTGGTCATATTTCTTACAATTACGGATTGGGTCGTCCTGAACACCGGAGAAAAGACCCGTTTCTTCGTCTAGATTAAAGTCTTCATGGATTAGATAAGTTGCGTTGGTATAATGTTTTACATATTCTTTTTGATGACGTTCATTTTGGATAATATAATTCATCAGTCCGCATAGATAAGCTAAATTTGTACCTGATCGGATAGGTACGTGAATGTCGGCAATAGCAGCAGTATGAGTAAAACGCGGATCCACGGCAATGAACTTAGCTCCTTTTCTTTGAGCTTTTTCAATATGCTTCATGGATATAATATGACTTTCAGCCGTATTGCCTCCGATATTCATAAATACATCAGAATGTGCATAATCACCCCAGTGATTAGTCATACAACCTCTTCCAAACGACGCGCCAAGACCGGCGACCGTAGGAGAGTGTCAGAGACGAGCACAGTGATCGATATTGATGATACCCATAGCTCGTGCCATCTTATGGAATATATAATTCTCTTCATTAGTACAATAAGAACTACCCAACCAAGCGATAGACTGAGTACGGTTCACTGTTACTCCGTTTTCGTCTACTTCTTCAAAGTTGTTGTCACGAGTATCCTTGATTCGCTTAACAATTGTTTCCATCATCCAATCCCAATCTTTTTCTTCCCATTTATCACTACCCGGTGCTCTATAGAGAGGCTTGGTTAACCGGTTAGGATTGGGTATCGGTTTACCTTTTTCCTCGTACATATAGGAAAGATTAAATATAGAACCACCTTTAGGGCAAAGAGCACCTTCATTAATAGGGCTATCAGGATCACCTTCTGCGTTTATAATAACGCCGTCCCTAACATGATACAAAATACTGCAGCCCGTGCCACAGAAGGTACAAATAGAAGTAACTTCCTTGGCATAACTCAACCTTACAGGATAGCTGGATGCTTCTACTACACTATCACCTTGCAAACTTAAACTTGTCAAAGTGGCAGCTGCTGTAGCTGTTCCTGTTAGTTTTAAAAAACCACGTCTTGATAGCTTCATAAAAAGCTTCACCTCCTAGTTTACTAATCCATTGTCCTTTTCTTCAACCCACTTTAGCCCGGAACCCGGGGAAAAACCTTCTTTTAAAGCTAGCTTATCATAATGTAGAGTGTGCAAATGGTGCATAGCTGCCAGGCCTCCACCTTCTGTATAATTTACATATGCTTTCCAATTGAAGATTTTATAATATTTTTGACATTCCCTGCAAAACTGTATGCGGCACACTTCGTTTTCATCCACCGTAAAATATCCTAATTTTTCTTGATCTTCAATTTTGCAGCTAGGACATTTCATGCGTGGATATCTCCAACTGGTCCCACAAAGCCAGCATTCGAAAAATCTTACTCCGTCTTCCTCTCTTAAAAAACCATAATGAGGACTTTCACCACAAACCGGGCAAATGTTTTCTCTCCAAAGAGCCGTGTCCAGTTCTTCTAAAAAATCCTCCCTGAGTTCATAATAAAGGGAAAAGAAAATAAATATTAGAAGTAGGTTCACAAAATCTCTGTCCAAGAGTGTTTCCTCAACGATCTTTTCTACTAAAACAGGTATCTGGGACTGTGCAAAATTATCATTTTTTTCAGCCAAAAAATCTTTTACGGAAGCCTGTAAATGTTCTAAAGGTTTTTCAAAATCCTTGTTATTTTTTACAAGCTCTTCACATATACCGGCTAAAAAAATTTGTACATGTTCCTCCTTGACGCTGGCGTCAGGGAAGAGCACTTCTGATCTTCTCATTTTTTCTTTTAACTCCTCTAGGGGCAATTTATAGTCTACCCGCTTAAAAATGTCTTCATTTTGCTCCCTTAGAGATTCCTTAGCTTGGGAAAATATCAACAATAAGGTATCTAGATTTTTTGATTCCGGGTATAGCTCACAACACCTCTTGTCTTCATCTAATACTTTTTGCTGAAAAACCTGAAAAACATTGTACAAAACATAACCTCCTGTCTGTCACCTCACTTTCCTGAAGCTTTTATTGCCTCAAGAAACGATGATTGATGCTGAAAATTAAAGATAATTACCTAACACCCTTCTTTTAAACTACACACCTCCCCTTTTACTTTCTTTCCTTCTTAATTCTTAATTGTCAGGTTTTTTATTAATTTAAATTTATCTTCCAATTTGTCAAAGAAGGAACTAGAAAGTTGCTTCTTAAATCCTAGTAAGCCCCGGCTTCTTTATCATGTTATTTTGTTATTTTTTTAACATCCACTTTAGCTCACATTTTACTGTCAAATTGCTATCAAATAAATAAAATGAATTAAATAATTATGATTATTACATCTAGTTTGACTATAATCCTATTAACATGATTATTAAGCCAAGAAGCCAACTGAACTAAATGACAATTGACTTTATACTATATGATGACTTTATATATATATAATACATGATCATTTAATATATGACCATTTATATAATACCACGCCCTTTATTCCATGTCAAGCTTTCTTACTATTTCGCAATATCGCTTTTATTTCGACAATATCTCTTCACTATTTCAATAATATCGATAAATAATTTTTTTATAATTATTATTGATATTATCAGACCTGCAGTAATTTTGCAATACCAAAATAAATATATACAATTTAATGCCATTGTGCTAAAATATTAACATATA
>CAYLIZ010000037.1:0-12364 GCA_964383985.1 uncultured Alkaliphilus sp.
CCAATATGCGGATAATCGGGTTTATCCCCGGGTAATTCCGGTTTAATAGTATCAATAATTTTTCTAATGTTTAGGAGTCCTGATCCTTGCTTGTTAGGACCTAAGCCGAGGTCGGTGGCATTAGCCATAATAATCTCTTTTATTCGCGAAGGTGTCATTTGGGGATCTTTTTCGTATAATAGAGCAATACATCCTGCTATAATAGGCGTCGCCATAGAAGTGCCCGATAGTTTGTTATATTCAAGTGATTTATTTGCTAAAGAGTTAATTCCAACTCCGGGAGCTAAAATATCCGGTTTTTCAAGCCCATCATGTGTAGGGCCGACACTGGAAAAGTCCGCAATATTAATATCTTTAGGATGAGAGGCTTTGCGATCGTCGCAAGCACCTACTGTAATTACATTAGGGCTTACAGCAGGCGATGTTATTGTAGAAGGGTCGGGACCGCTATTCCCTGCGGCTACTGCTACTGTAATACCGGCAGTGACAGCAGCATCTACAGCCTGGCAAAGGGGATCATCCTTACATTTACCCCTCGGTTTTGTTCCAAGGGATAAAGTGATGACTTTGACATTGTATTTGCTTTTATTATCAATGGTCCACTGAATACCTGCGATTACATCTGAAATATTCCCGCTACCATCATCCTTTAGAATTTTTACACCTACAATATTAGCATCCGGGGCAATTCCCATATATTTTCCTTTAGAGGAAAATCCATTACCGGCGATTATTCCTGCTACATGAGTACCATGTCCGTCATCATCATAGGGCCGGTCTTTTTGATTAATGAAATCCTTGAACCCAATAATTCTATTGTATGGCGTTGTTAAATCCTCATGAGGGAAGATACCGGTATCTAAAATAGCAACAGAAACATCTTTACCGGTCAATCCATATTCATTGGCAAAATCAGAACCTACCGTAATAGGGGCTATATCCATTAATTTATACACATGACCGTCCAGGTAAATCTTTTCGGTTATATTTTTTGTTGCCATGCTTTTAACGTTGGCAGAAGGCATATAGGCGGCAACTGCATTTATTATAGGGAGCACATGCTTTACTCTTCCTCCCATCTCTGACACATGTTTTTCTAAATCATCGCATGTACAATCTTTTCCACAAATAATAACCGGAATTTCTTCTTCATTAGTATTAAGAAGACGTTTTATAACCAAATCTTCTACAACGTCCTTATATTCAAACATTCTTTCTTTACCCCCCTTTTTTTATCTTATATTTATAAATTATGCAAAAAGATGTAGAAGGTGATAAAAATAACCAAAACTGTTTCAATATATCTATAAATTATAAGAATGCCATATATTCCTAGGTCGTCATTGATGGTAGATTTTTAAGCGGTATGCTATAATAGAAGTTGGAAGTTAGAGGTTAGAGATTAGGGGTCAGATATCGGTTTGTCAGTTTATTAGATTTTGTTCTTGTGGATTTCCGGCTCCCGGCCTCCGGCACTCCGACTTTTAGTAAAGGGGGAACGACATCGTGGTAGTACAAAAAATAAACAAATCATATACTTTTAAGGTCGTATTTATATTTTTTCTTCTAGCAACGCTATTAGTATCATTTTATGGTGCAAATAATTATAGAATGTTGCAAGGGCTAAGGCCTTTGATTAGAGCTATAGAAAACAAGATTGTACTGCATAAAACACGCGATTTTGAAGAATTAGAAACAGATACCTTTATTTTTAGATATAAAGATATAGACAATGAAACATTAGAACTAATCAAAAATACAGCCGAAGATAAATATAGAAAAATTATGGATGTTTTTCAACATAAATTTGAAGATAAAATATTAGTAGTTATATACGATCATGCGGATTTAATGATGAGCACAACTATGCTGAGAAAAGGAGACCCTCCTATGGGTGTTTATTATGGAAATAGTGTTCATATTTTGAATCCCGGGCTTTGGATAGGGAGGGTGAATAAATTAGAATATTTATTCTATAATGAAGGTCCAATGCTTCATGAACTAGTACACCTTTTTACGGACCATATTGGAAATGGAAATTTTCCTATGTGGTTTACTGAAGGTGTAAGTTTATATTTTGAATATATGGTTGATGGTTATGAATGGGGAAAAGAAATCGTATTTACGGATACTAATACTTATACAATAGAGGAACTAAATAGTAATTTTTGTAGTCTAAATCAGTATAGGGCCTATACGCAATCATTCAGATTAGTTAAAAATATGGTAGACAATCATGGATTAGATAAATTAATAGATATTATAACCCTTTTAGGTAAAGGACATAACATGAATGAATTTATATATTTATTTGAGAAAGTTTAATTAAATCTTCTTAAATATTTCGTTTTGTCAGGAAATATTAAGTAAAAATCAGGTAAGGGTAGAATTGTATAATAATAGGTTAATTAATTTAATGGGGTGATGTTTCATTATGGCAAAGAATATCTTGATAGTTGAAGATGAAAAACCTATAGCGGAAATAATTAAATTTAATTTAGAAAAAGAGGGTTATAAGACTTCCGTAGCCTATGATGGCGAGGATGGTTTACATAAGGCACTTACTTGTGATCCGGATTTAATCTTATTAGATGTGATGCTTCCTAAGTTAGATGGATTTCAAGTATGCAGAGAAATTAGAGAAACTTCTGCAGTTCCAATTTTGATGTTGACGGCTAAAGAGGAAGAGGTAGACAAGGTGCTGGGACTTGAAATGGGTGCTGATGATTATATTACAAAACCTTTTGGTATGCGAGAATTGCTTGCGAGGATAAAGGCAAATCTAAGAAGAATAGATGTTAATGCTAGTAATAAAACGACAGGTGTACTTTCTATAAATGATATAACTATAGATTTTGCAAAATATGAAGTGAAGAAAAATGGTGATATTATAGATCTTACCTTCAGGGAATTTGAATTGTTTAAATTTTTAGCAGTTCGCGCAGGGCAAGTGTTTACTAGAGAGCAACTTTTGGAACAAGTATGGGGTTATGAGTACTATGGAGATATACGAACAGTTGATGTAACTGTGAGGAGACTGAGAGAGAAAGTGGAAGACAGTTCGGGAACCCCTGAATATATTCTGACTAAACGAGGGGTAGGATACTACTTCAGGGGGGCTTGATAATGTTTAAAAGCATTAGGTGGAAATTTATTATCATTTATTTCTTGCTGGTATTTATAGCAATGATTATTATTGGGGTATTCTTAATGCAGCAGTTTGAACAGTATCATTTAGGAGTTGTTAGCGATAATTTATCAAATTTGGCTAATACAGTGATTACATCTTTAGAAACTATTGATTGGCAGAATAACCCAAATGAGGTTGAAAATAATATTAGGAACTATGAACAGATGGGGATGGGAATTACAGTAATTAAAAATGATATAAACTTTACTATTGTTTTTAGTACCAACGCATCTTATATGAGTGAAAATGGTGAAGCAAATGCTACTCATTTTTTAGAATCGGATTTAATTTTGGCCGCCTTTAACGGCGAGGTAAAGGAAAAAGACATTATTCAGCGTGATAATAGGCTCAACAGTTCTAAACATATGGTTTTTCCTATCCACGATAGCAATAATCGCATTACAGGGGCTGTTTATCTAAAAAGCAATTTGGAAGATATATATAAAACACTGCAGGAATCGCAAACAATTATATTGAAGGCTACATTTTTAGCCCTCTTTATAACTATTATATTAGGCTATTTTATAGCCAAGAGCATTACGGGTCCTATTAACGATGTGACGATCAAGGCCGAAAGAATGGCACAGGGTGATTTTGAGCAGGTTGTTGAAATAAGGTCTGATGATGAAATAGGGCAATTGGCAGATATGTTTAATTATTTAACTGCAAAATTGAAGACGGTTTTGCAGGAAATGAGCAACGAAAAGCAGAAGATGGACACCATTATTGAGTATATGGCAGATGGACTTATTGCTTCTACAAAGGAAGGGCAAATCATACATATAAATTCTAAAGCTATGGAGATGTTGGGGATAAATGAGGAGGTTTGTGCTACAAAGGATTTTGACCAGCTACTTACCCCCTATAATGAACAATTTAAAATAGAAAATTTTCTGGAAAATGAGGAAAATCGGATTGGAAATAAAATAATTGATATAAACAATGAATCAATACTGCAGGCGAGTTATGCCCCTTTTATGGATCAAAATGGAGACGTAGAGGGTATTATTATATTGCTTCAAGATGTCACTAAACATCAAAAACTAGAAAGTATAAGAAAAGAGTTTGTAGCTAATGTCTCCCATGAATTAAAAACCCCATTAACAACAATTAAGAGCTATACGGAAACATTACTTGACGGGGTTATAGATGATAAAGATTTGTCTGTAAACTTTTTGCAGGTAGTAGATAGTGAAACGGAGAGAATGACTAGACTAGTGAGGGATTTGCTGCAGTTATCTAATATAGATTATCAACAATCTAAATGGAACAAAAAGGCTGTTGATTTGAAAGAAATTATTGAGGAAACTATATTTAAATTAGATGTCTCCGCAAAAAATAAAGAACAGCGGATACATTTTAACTTAAAAGATTTAGAAGAGAATGAAACTATAATTTATGCAGATAAAGATCGTATAGGCCAGGTTATTTTAAATCTGCTTGGCAATAGCATTAAATATACGCCTAAGGGCGGGCATATTAACATAGATATTGATATACAGGGAGATATGCTTATATTGGAGATAGAAGATAACGGCATTGGAATTCCTAAAGAGGATTTAGAAAGAATTTTTGAAAGGTTTTATAGAGTTGATAAAGCAAGAGCCCGTGAATTAGGCGGTACGGGCCTAGGGCTTTCGATTGCAAAAGAGATAATAGAAGCTCATGAGGGTACTATTGAAATATTTAGCGAGGAAGGTGTGGGCACTAAGACAGTTATTCATTTACCTGTCTTTATGGCAGATAATGTGTAATTTAATCTTAATTTTCTTGTAATATAACTGTAATATAGAAAACATATAATAAAATATGAATCCATTTAGCTGTTTTATGGGGGGAATTAATATGATGAAAAAATTGGTTGCTGTGGTACTTATATTTCTCATATTAGGTACATCCGGTACAATATGTTATGCAGACAATACTTCAAACAAAATTAGAAGGGTTGAAACCGGAAAATATTTTTTTGAAGTATTAGAACCGGAAAGGGATACTGTTACCACTGATAAAAATATGCTTTTGTCCTTTAGGGCCTCTAGAGGTACTAACGTATGTATAGAGGTTTATCATAATGGCAGTGTAGATAAAGATAAGGAGAATTACATATTACTCTATGACCCCATCGATATAACTATTGGTGTGCTACAGAGGGGATGGGCATCAATAGATTTAAAATCCGGGTTAAATAAAGTCCAATTTACAATAGAGTACAAAAATGGTTCAAAGGACACCATGGAAAGAATTGTAAATGTAATGGACATAAAAGAGGTCAAACAATTATTCCGGGACGTAGTCAGTAAACCTACTCTAGGCATATGGGAAAAACGATAAGGCTTGGAGTGGTGGAATATGAACAGGGAAAGGCTAAAAACTCTAACTCTTTCAATTTTAGTTATTATGAGCATTGTATTAATCCAACAGCTGTGGTTTCCTTCCCTTGTTAATACATTTAAAGTAGGGGTTAAGGTAGATAAAAACAATCATACAACAGTTATAGAAGAACGCAAAAATATTATTTCTCCGAAAACAATTATTGTAAGTTTTGGTGCGGGGGATAGAAAAAGAAATTATTATACAATATTATCTTCTGATATAGATTCTGTATGGAAGCAGAGTAAAGATATACTCAAAAGTTACTTCTTAGAATATCCGGAAATAACCCCGGTCGAATATGATGTATACATTCAAGCCAACACTTTAAAATCTATAGAGTTAGAATTTGGAAACAATATACCTGCCATTTTAATCTCTTCTATTTTTGATTCTTTAGATAATAGAATTGTTAAAAATATTAAAGAAATAAAAAAGATATTAATACCCGCCTTTAACCAGGGGGTTATATATATTATGGGGAGTAGTAAGGATGACATATATGAGGTTAGGCTTTATGACTATGAAAATAATACTACTCTGATTGATTTTATAGACAAATTAGAAAACACAGAATATATTAAATATCATCCCGCATCTTCTCTTTTTGATGAATTAGATGAAAATTATACTGTTGTGCCCATTAATTATACTCTGTCTGCTAAGCAAATTTTTGTAGAAAGTGAAATTGATATTCAAGATGAAGCAGTGCTTAGACAACGATCGAGAAGTTTTTTTGGCGAGAATTTTGACTTTGTGAAAACAATTAAAGAAACCAGTGGTGATACAGTTTATATTTATGGATACGGAGAAAAAAGCTTTCGTATAAGTAACAGGGGTATCTTAGAGTACAATGAAGAGGTTGGTAATGTGTCGAGCACAGATATTTTAACTTCTTTGGATGCAGCTGTAGGCTTTATTTGCGAAAATGGGGGATTTCCCGAAAACACATATTTGGAGCATATTCAAACCATTACAGATGGCCAAAACAAAGGATATCGATTTTTGTTTGGATACCGTATAGACGGATTTCCTGTAGAATTTAACATAAACAAACCGGAATATCCCATGAAAATAGAAGTCTATGGCAACAAGGTAAAAACGTATAATAATTTAATTCGTAAAACTATGAATATGCAAGAGGTGAATTCTGAACAAAAAATTTTGTATTTTCCGAATATAATCGAAAAGAATATCAAGCATTTAGAATTACAGTATTCCAATAAAGAAAATCAACCTGAAGAAAAAGTTGATGAAGGGGAAAAAATTTTACAAATATTAAAAGATATAGAAGAAGTGAGGTTAGTATATTTTGATACTGTGGAAAGGCAGAGGGTACAGCTTCTAAAACCCGGTTGGATGGTAAAGGTTAAAGATGGCATTTATTATTTTGATAGCTATACAGGAGAGCTTATTAATAAGCGGATGTTAAATTAGTGGATGGTGGAATACTATGGATTGGTCTAAAGCGAAAAATTTGCTGATTGCCGCATTTATCATTACAAATATTTTCTTGATTTATAATATACAGAGTGAAATATTTAGACAAAATGAAATTCAGGCTGTAAATAATAAATACCTGGACGATGTGAAACAATATTTAAGCGATAATGGTATAAACCTCAATACCCATATTCCGGAGGAAACAATTTCATTACCAATGCTGACAGTAAAATATAAAAATTTTGATTCCAATAAAATGGCTAGAGAGCTTTTAGGCGAGGGTTATAATAAAGAAACGGAAACCCTCGATTTTAATGATTTAAAGAAGGAAATTTTTAAAAAGGGCAACAAAGAATTGATTGTAGAAGGTAATAAGAGATTAACATATAAAAATATGGGTGATAAAAAGCAGAATTATAATTTAAATGAAAAAACTGTCACAAAAATAAGCAATGATTTTTTAAAACAGCATAAGTTGATGCAAGAAGATATTATATTAGACCAAATCTATTATGGGGTAGAAGAACATATCTGTGACGAACCCGTGTATAAATTAATTTATAATCAAACATATAAAAATAAATTTTTGGGGGAAAGTTACATCTATATATATATAAACAATAAAGGGATAATTGCTATGGAGGCAATGTTGCTCGAATATGAAAAAACGCAACAGCAGCGAAAAAAAGTTATTCCCGCAACAGAGGCACTTATGAGAGCTATGAATATAATTTTGCAGGAAAATGAAAAGCCTATATTTATAAACGAGATTGAGATAGGTTATTATTTTAGCCC
This sequence comes from uncultured Alkaliphilus sp., assembly GCA_964383985.1. Lineage (GTDB taxonomy): Bacteria > Bacillota > Clostridia > Peptostreptococcales > Natronincolaceae > JAAZJW01. The sequence continues at coordinate 7,799 of CAYLIZ010000037.1, forward strand.
TACTTACTATACAGAATCAGATTGGAAAGAGATTGATTCTGCAACAGCTTCTCCTTCGTGGAAAATTACAATACAAAACGGAAAGACATATTTTATAGAGGCATATAAAAATTGATTGTCATATTTAAAAGCAGTGGCGGACCCGTGTGTCCGCCTTGTTTAATTATAGGTAGACATATAGGCCTATTCTCGTATAGAATAATATAGTACTTACCAAAAAAATAAATAAATGTTATAATATATTCAATTATTGTTGAATTTTAGGATAATAACTAAATTGATAATTATAGCTATACAATTTCGGGGGTTAATAAAAAATATATTTGACTATGGTTTTAAAACTGTAGAGGATAGGATGGTGAATAACTGACTTCTGTCAGTTAACATATGGAAAAATTAATAATTAGAGGTGGGAATAAATTACATGGAACTGTTAATATAAGTGGATTTAAAAATTCAGCTGTGGCAATTATACCGGCTACAGTATTAGCGGGGGACACCTGCGTTATTGATAATCTGCCACAAATAAGCGATGTAAAGATATTAGCTGATATGCTTTCAGGCCTGGGAGCTAATGTAGAAAATTTAGATCCAAATACGCTTAAAATAAATACTACAAAAATGAAAGAATGTTATGCAAACTATGAAATGGCGAAAGAATTGAGAGCATCATATTATTTATTAGGTGCAGCATTAGGAAGATTTAAAAAGGTTAAAGTTGCATATCCGGGTGGTTGTGCTATCGGAAACAGGCCGATAGATCAACATATCAAGGGTTTTGAGGCCTTAGGGGCAAAGGTGGACATAAGGCATGGAATAATATCAGTGGAAGCGGAAAAGTTAGTAGGTGCAGAAATTTATTTAGACGTTGTCAGTGTCGGCGCAACCATTAATATAATGTTGGCTGCTGTTATGGCAGAAGGTACAACTACAATAGAAAATGCTGCTAAGGAGCCTCATATAGTTGATATAGCAAACTATTTAAACTGTATGGGTGCAGATATCAGAGGTGCAGGTACAGATGTAATTAAAATTAGGGGTGTAAAAAAACTGGGAGGGTGCTCACATACCGTTATTCCGGACCAGATAGAGGCAGGAACCTATATGATAGCAGCGGCGGCAGCGGGTGGGGATGTATTGGTAGATAATGTTATACCAAAACATTTAGAAGCAGTTACTGCTAAGCTTAAAGAAACAGGGGTACAGGTTATAGAGAGAGGGGAGTCTCTTAGAATAGTATCATCCGGAAACTTAAAAAGTGTCAGCATAAAAACTCTAGTATATCCGGGGTTTCCCACGGACCTGCAGCAACCAATGAGTAGTCTTTTAACTACAGCGAAAGGCACAGGAATAGTGACAGAGACAATATTTGACGGACGATTTAAACATATAGATGAACTTAAAAGAATGGGTGCCAATATAAAAGTGGAAGGAAGGGTAGCTGTTATTCATGGAGTTGAAAATCTGACAGGTGCAGAGGTGGCAGCTTCGGATTTGAGAGCCGGGGCATCTTTGGTAGTGGCTGCTCTTATGGCAAAAGGAGAAACAGAAATAGAAAATGTTCAATTTATAGATAGAGGATATGATAAGTTAGAACAAAAACTATTAAACTTGGGGGCGGATATTAGAAGAGAATAAATAAAAAAGTTTAAAATTAAGATAATATCATAATATGGTTTTTGTATGATTTTTGAAATTACTGTTTGCAAGATAATTGGGGGCATTATATATGGCAATGTTTTTTTGTTCTTTAGCCAGTGGAAGTAGCGGAAATTGTCATTTAATAAATGATGGTGAAAATTCTATATTGATTGATGCAGGGCTCAGTGGTAAACGAATAGAAAACAAATTAAAAAAGGTAGATATCGATCCCAAAACCCTGATTGCAATTTTGGTGACTCATGAACATAGTGATCATATACGTGGTGTAGGGGTGCTGTCAAGAAGGTACAATATCCCTATATATGCCAATAAGGGAACATGGGATGGTATGAATACTAAAATTGGAGAAATTAGGGAAAACAATATTAAATGTTTTAATTCAACGGAGGATTTTAATATCAGAGATTTTAATATTAAATCATATGATATTTCACACGATGCCAATGAACCGGTTGGGTTCAGCATTGAGAAAGATAAGGTTAAAATTAGTATTGTCACAGATTTAGGTTATATTGATGAAAATATCATAGAACAGGTTAGGGACTCCAATCTTGTTGTATTAGAATCAAATCATGATGAGGAGATGTTAAAAGCGGGCAGCTATCCATATTTTTTAAAAAGAAGAATACTGTCAAATATTGGACATTTATCTAATGAAACCGCAGGCAATGCTATAATAGACTTGGTAAATAAAAATGTGGAATCTATATTATTGGCACATTTAAGTAGAGAAAATAATTTTCCGGAATTAGCAATTGAGACTGTAAAAAATATTTTGGATGATGAGAAAATTATCGTAGGGGAGGATATAGGTTTAGATTTAGCACATAGGGATAGGGTTAGTAATATATATCGGTTTTAGTCGAAAATATTCATAAGATAAAAACCGGTATTTTAGTTAATAATATAAGAGAATGTAATTAATTTGTTATGTTAATAGATAATCGGGTATTTAATAATAAATTAGTCAATACAATGAACTAATTATATACATATAAATATTTATTGAATTTTTATTATGCACTTTATTAATAGGTATTATAGTTTGATTGGAGGTGTACTATATGAATGATTTTGACAATGAAAACGGGGTTAGAAAAGAACCTATAGATTTTACGGGGGAAAATTATAATTCAAACAATGACATAGAGTTAGAAGATAAAAAAGCAGCAGAATCACAAGATATTTCCGAAGAAATTGCTATGGAAAATATTCGGTGGGGGAATTCACAAAAAAATGTAAGAAGAAAAGGAAGAAGTGTTATAAGCATAGTATTAATAGGGGCTATTTTAGGTAGTGTGATTACCCTCGGGATTACTTATGCTTTTTTACCCGACATACTCAATTCGAGAGGTATATTCTTGGATAGAACTCCCCGGCAGCAGCAAATTACCATCAATCCGGCGGAGGATTACACAGTTTATTCTGCAGTTGCAAAAAAAGCAATGCCTTCAGTGGTTGGAATCACTACTGTTGAATTACATAGGGATTGGCTTTTTGGGTTGAGAGAAGTTTCGGGTGTAGGTACCGGAGTTATTATAGATAAAAGGGGATATATTTTAACAAATTCCCATGTAGTGAGGGATGGAAAAGCCAGAGAGGTAAAAGTATTGCTTAGCGATGGGGAACAACTCAAGGCCGAAGTACTGTGGAGTGAAACAAGTCTAGATCTTGCTATCATTAAAGTAGAGGGAGATAATCTGTCTATAGCAGAACTTGGGGACAGTGACGAAATAGAAGTAGGGGAGATTGCGATTGCTATCGGCAATCCATTAGGATTGAGTTTTCAAAGGTCATTAACACAGGGCGTTATAAGCGGACTTAATAGAACGATAACAGACAGAGCCTCGGGTACAACTATTGAAAATCTTATACAAACAGATGCATCTATAAATCCGGGAAACAGTGGTGGACCACTGCTTAATTCAAAAGGGCAGGTGATAGGAATCAATACAGCAAAGATAACCTCCGGTGAGGGTTTAGGTTTTGCAATTCCTATCAATACAGCAAAGCCCATAGTTGACCAGTTTATCGAAAAAGGTGAATTTACGAGGGTTTATTTAGGCATACAGGGTGTAGATATAGATTATTTTGAAACGATTACAGGAGTAAAATTACCTGTTGATAATGGTGTTTATGTTTTTCAGGTTGAAAAAAATACTGTAGCGTCCAAATACGGAATCAAGGTGGGTGATATCATAATTAAAATAGATGGTACCGATATAAACGAAAGAAGTGATTTAATAAGAACCATTTATAAATATAGACCTGGAGAAAAGGCGACAATCACTGTTATAAGGGAAAATAAGGAAGTAAAAATAGACGTGGTTTTCTAGGGGTAAGACAAGATAAGGGGACATTTCATTTGTCTTATTTAAATAAAACACAGAGGTGTTTTGTTTGGTTTATTTGAGGGATAAGTGAAAAATTTTGGCATCTATGTTTCTGTGTCTATAATATAAAAGTACAACATAAAAAATATGGGTGAACATAGTTCGCCCATATTTTACTGTTTAGTATCTTGTTCTTAGTATGTTAAAAACTTCTTCGGGTGTTTTCCCTTTAGCTTCTACTATAGGGGCACTAGCCCTACCGCTAGTTTGAGAAAAAACGGATTCTTTCATGGAACTATAATCCATATTAGATACGACAACGGCATCATAATCAAAATCCTGTACAATATTAGCATCTGCTGCGCTGCTTATTCTATCAACTTCATATCCGGATTTTTCGAGAAATTTAATATGTTCATGCAGTGAATCTTCGACGGCAACTCTCTTATCCATTAAATCACCTCCAATTTTGTTATTAATTATTGTAACCATTTTTGTTTTTTTTATCCTATTTTTAAAATTTTGGCGGTGGCATAATGTTTGTTGAATAACTGTTTAATTATGCGTTGTA
>CAYLIZ010000038.1:0-6563 GCA_964383985.1 uncultured Alkaliphilus sp.
CGCTAGTCTTGGTGATAGTTCAATAATAAATAAATTATAACTTATAAATTCTATAGTTACAATTATAAGTAAAATGCAAATGCTATTGAATGTATTTTTTTATTAAATATTTAGATGTGAATAACCATATTAGATATGAGGAACTATTGACCTTAAAAAAAAACTCTGTTATTATTAAGGTATATAAAAACCTCATAAAATTCAAGAGACAAGTACATACATTCATTAATAAAGAGGCATACTTAATATTAGTATGGTATTGTCTTAAAGCCCTTATCTTTTCATAAATAAGGGTAGTTCATACAATACTGATAATATGGTTTAGCAGTTTCTACCGAGTAACCATAAATTACTCGACTATGAGTGGAAGTGTACCTAGGGTTCCGACTAATATATAATATTGGTGCCGGTCCAAGCGGTACAGGCGTATGCCACACCGATGGGATAAAAGCCCGGGCGGGTAGGTTTCATTCCCTATGGCCTACTTGTCCGGGTTTTATTATGCTTATAATGGTAACAATAGTGTTAGTGGCAACAATTAATTATATTCTGAGAGGAGGATTTTTTAAAATGGGTGCAAGAAATGGATCTACATCAGCTCTAGATAATTATTTTAAACTGACGGAGAATAAAACTGATGTAAAAACAGAAATAATTGCCGGTATTACTACTTTTATTACTATGTCTTATATTTTATTTGTAAACCCAAATATGTTATCGGCTACAGGGATGGACTTTAATGCTGTATTTTTAGCAACAACTTTATCTGCAGCAATAGGCACACTCATAATGGGATTTTATGCCAACCTTCCCTTCGCACAGGCTTCCGGGATGGGGCTCAATGCTTTTTTCACTTTTAGTGTGGTTTTAGACCTGGGTTATACATGGCAACAGGCTTTAGCAATAGTATTTCTTTCCGGAATTCTATTTATTTTATTAACAGTCACTAAGGCCAGAGAAGCTGTTATAAACGCAATCCCGGCGTCTTTAAAACATGCGATAGGTGGGGGTATTGGGTTGTTTATCGCATTAATCGGGTTTCAAAATGCTAATATCGTAATACATGAAGAAAGTACATTAGTAACGCTTACTCGTTTCGATAATCCGGGAGTAATTTTAGCTGTTATAGGCTTGGTTATTACTAGCATATTAATGGCAAGAAAGGTAAAAGGAGCTATTTTAATAGGTATCATTATAACTACTGTTATAGGTATTCCTATGGGGGTCACAAATACTGACATAAGCACATCACTCAATCTTGATATAAGCCCAACTTTTATGAAGATGGATATTAAGGGGCTTTTTGATGCACAGGGGACCGGCAGTTTGTTAACGGCTCTAGCGAATGCAATAACAATAATTATCTCCTTTAGTTTGGTCGATATGTTTGATACTATCGGCACTTTGATAGGCACAGCCAATAAGGCCGGCATGTTAGATGAAGATGGCAATTTACGTAATATGAATAGGGCCTTACTAGCCGATGCTGTTGCAACTTCCGTGGGCGCTGTTTTAGGTACATCTACAGTCACAACTTATGTAGAATCCGCATCCGGAGTGGCCGAAGGCGGAAGGACAGGTCTAACAGCTGTAACAACAGGTGTACTATTTATATTAGCAGTATTTTTGGCGCCATTCGCTTTAGTGGTACCTGCTGAGGCTACTGCACCGGCACTGATTATAGTTGGTGTTCTAATGATGGGCGCAGTCAAACAAATTAATTTTGATGACTTTGCAGAGGCTTTACCGGCTTTCTTGACTATTGCAGTAATGCCATTTACATATAGTATTGCAAATGGAATTGCCGCAGGACTAATATTCTATCCGATAGTTAAAATTGTAACCGGAAAAGCAAGGGAAGTTCATCCTACAGTTTACATATTGGCAATATTATTTATACTTAGATTTACAGTATTACCCCATTAATTGAATAAAAGTTAATTAAATAAAATCAGCCAAATAGGGGCGGACCTGTGTGTCCGCTCTGTTTGTCTAAAATAATTGCAATGACACAGAGGGACAACAGACTGTGCAAAATGCACCTTTTTTGCTTTTTTGTCATCCTGAGCGGGGCGAAGGATCTGCATTTTAAGGCACTTAAGACTCTTCGTGTTGCTCAGAGTGACAGTTATTACGCAGTCTGACAATTCTTTTGTGTTATTGGAAAGATACAACACAAGAAGAACCGTCCCTGCTGTGTACAAAGCAGGTACACACATCATTAAAAATCCGATTGGCGGGATCCGTGTGTCCGCCTTGTTTATTTAAATTAATTATAAATCAGGAGGTATATACATCATGAAAAATCCAATTGTCAGCATAGTTATGGGAAGCGATTCAGACCTTCCGATTATGAAAGAAGCAGCGAAAATTTTAGATGAGCTGCGCATCACTTATGAATGTACAATAATTTCCGCTCACCGCACTCCGGAAAAAGCCTTTGACTTTGCAAAAAATGCAGCCGACAGAGGAATTAAAGTAATCATAGCGGGGGCAGGGGGAGCGGCCCATTTGGCAGGTGTGATAGCAGCCATGACCCATATACCGGTAATCGGAGTACCAATCAAAAGCAAAACATTAAACGGTGTAGATTCCCTTTATTCTATAGTGCAGATGCCTTCGGGTATTCCGGTTGCAACAGTGGGAATAAATGCCGCTAAAAATGCCGGCATACTGGCAGCACAAATTATAGCACTTGGAGATAAACAATTAATCGATAGATTGATAGATTATAAAAAGGAATTAGCTAAAGGTGTTGAGGAAAAGGCGAGCAAATTAGAGGAAATCGGGTACGAAAATTATTTAGAACTGTAGGGGCGAGCTTTGCTCGCCCGCATATGATATATTATTCATATATTGCATAACGCGGGCGACCGCAGGTCGCCTCTATAATAGAACGGAGGGAAATAAATGTCAAATAGATACGAAACCGTGGGACTTAAAAAAGCGGAATATCAAAAAATAATAAAAATATTGGGAAGAGAGCCAAACGATTTAGAACTAAATATGTATGGTGCAATGTGGTCAGAACACTGCAGTTACAAACATTCCAGAATACTATTTAGACATTTTCCGACTTCCGGCAAAAGAGTCCTGCAGGGTCCGGGCGAAAATGCAGGTATAATTGATATTGGTGATAATATGGCAATTGCAATGAAAATAGAGAGCCATAACTCACCAACAGCCGTGGATCCTTATCAAGGCGCTGCAACCGGGGTAGGCGGGATTCTCAGGGATATATTTGCAATGGGAGCAAGGCCCATAGCCTTCCTAAATTCACTGCGCTTCGGCAACATAAAGGAAAGTGACAGAACTAAATATTTATTAGAAGAAGCAGTGAAAGGAATGGCCGATTATACAAGTGCTTTAGAAATACCAACAATAGGCGGGGAAATTTATTTTAATCATACATACGAAGGAAATCCACTCGTAAATGCCATGTGTCTAGGTCTGCTAGAACATGATAAAATACATCGTGCAAATGCTTCCGGTGTTGGCAATTCCGTTATGTACATGGGCTCGGCAACGGGGATGGACGGAATAGGTGGGGCCGGTTTTTCATCTTCAACATTAGAAGAAGATAAAGAAGGCGTATGCCCTGTTGGGAATCCGGAATTAGGAAAACGGGTGATGGAGGCGTGCTTGGAATTATTAAAAATCGGTTCTGTAGTCGGACTTCAGGATTTAGGAGCCGCCGGGCTTACTTCTGCCTGCAGTGAGACAGCCACTCGCGGCGAAGGCGGTATGGAAATAGATGTTCTCAAGGTACCAAGAAGAGTAGAAGGAATGAAACCCGTAGAAGTTATGTTATCAGAATCTCAGGAAAGAATGTTATTGATAGTTGAAAAAGGCAGGGAAGAACAGGTAAATGAAATTGTACAAAAATGGGGATTGCACTCTGTAGTTATCGGCAAGGTAACAGATGATGGAATGCTAACTGTCAAAGAAGGAGATGCAGTTGTAGCTAAAATGCCTTCCGAGAGTTTAGATTCTTCAGGTGCCCCGGAATATGATAGTGATTATGAGCAACCACAATACATAGAAGAAGAAAGGATTTTAAATATAAAGGATATACCCGAGCCGGAAGATTATAATGATATACTTTTGAAATTGTTAGCTTCTCCAAACATAGCAAGCAGAGAATGGATATATAATCAATTTGACAATAAAGATACAGAATATATAAAAATTAAATCCGGAGGCGGTTTGTGTGATAATCGCCACATAGAAAAGCGTTTTTTCACACAATCCGACGCTTCCGTACTACAAATAAAAGGCACAAACAAGGGTATCGCACTCACAACGGATTGCAACAGCCGTTACTGTTATCTGGATCCCGGGGAAGGAAGCAAAATAGCCGTAACCGAAGCGGCAAGAAATCTCATATGCAGCGGTGCACAACCGTTAGCGATAACGGATGGGCTCAACTTTGGCGCCCCCGACACACTCGAAGGCTTTTGGAAAATGAGAGAATGTGTATTGGGTATAAGCGAAGCTTGTAGGGAATTGGATATCCCCGTTATCAGTGGAAATGTCAGCCTTTATAACGGCAGTGAAGAGAGAGATATTTATCCTACACCCATTATTGGGATGATAGGTTTAATAGAAGATATAGATAAAACAATTACTTTAGATTTCAAACAAGAGGGAGATATAATAATACTTCTTGGCAAAACTAAGAATGAATTAGGTGCAAGTGAATATATTGCAGAATTTTATGGATTAGAAAAAGGAAAGATTTCAAATATTAACTTTGCATTAGAAAGAAGACTGCACAAGTTTATATTAGATTTAAACGAAAAAGGTCTTCTGCAGTCTGCACATGATGTGGCAGAAGGAGGTCTAGCTCTGGCATTGGCGGAATGTTCAATGCAAGGGGAATTTGGAATAGAAGTTAAATCGGACAGTGAACTTAGAAATGATGTTATTTTATTTGGGGAAACTCAATCAAGATTTATTATAACCGTAAAACCGGGAAACCTAAATATTGTAAAAGAACTTATGGCTGAAAATAGGATACCCAATACAGTATTAGGGCTTGTTAAAGGTGAAAATTTTAAGATTGATATAAATGGGAAGGAAGTAATTAATCTGTCAGTAAGGGGGATGAATAAAATATGGAAAGAAGCCTTCCAACTTTTAATGAAATAAAGAAAAACAAATTAAGAGAAGAATGTGGGATAGCGGGTATATTTAATTTCGCTGATGATAACAGTTCTTCCCGGCTTTTTTATGCATTATATGCCCTGCAGCACAGGGGTCAAGAGAGTGCGGGAATTGCAAGCAATGATGGGAAGAGAAGTTATCATCTAAAAAATCCGGGGCTTGTACTAGATATATTCGATGACGAAATATTGAGCCAATTAGTTGGCCATATAAGTATAGGCCATGTAAGATGTGGCACTATAGGTGGTAATAGAGTAGAAAATGCTCAACCCTTTGTTATCCAAAAAAACGGGACAAGTATTTCCGTGGCACATAACGGCAATATAATCAATTTTTCGGAACTGAAAAAAGAGTTAGAGAAAGAAGGAGAAACTTTCATAAGTTCAATAGATAGCGAAATAATTGCTAAATTGCTTTTTAAATATAAAAATAATAATATCTTAAATTCTATACAAAAAACAATGGGTTTAATCAAAGGCGCATATTCCTTAGTGGTTATGACGGAAAATGAATTGGTTGGAATTAGGGATCCTTATGGATTAAGGCCCTTGTGTTTAGGGAAATTAGATAATGGCTATATTCTAGCATCCGAGAGTTGTGCTATAAACGCCGTGGGTGCTGATTTAATCAGAGATATAGAACCGGGAGAAATTCTAATTATTACAAGGGAAGGTATAAGCTCGAACTATTATAATAAAAAGGGAAATAGAGCATCCTGTATATTTGAGTATGTTTATTTTGCAAGGCCGGACAGCACAATCGACGGTGCTAATGTATACGAAGCGAGAAAAAATGCGGGAATAGCTTTAGCGAAAGAGCACCCGGCTGAAGCGGATATAGTAGTGGCAGTGCCGGATTCTTCAATACCTGTAGCACTGGGTTACTCCGAAGAGCTGGAAATTCCATATGTAGAAGGACTCTTCAAAAGTAAATATGTCGGCAGAACCTTTATAGAGCCGGACCAGTCTTCCAGGGAAAGAACATTAAAATTAAAGTTGACTACCCTGTGGAGAAATGTAAAAGGCAAGAGGGTGGTTTTGGTAGATGATTCCATAGTTAGGGGAAATACTAGCAAAAAGATAGTATCGGCATTAAAGAGGGCAGGGGCCAAGGAAGTTCATGTAAGAATCAGTTCTCCGCCTATAACTTATAGCTGTTATTATGGAATAGATACACCTGACAGGGAACAGTTGTTGGCTGCAACAAAGTCTATTGACGAAATTAGAGATATTATAGGTGCGGATAGCCTCGCCTATTTGAGTTTAGATGAATTGATAAAATCTATAGGTTTGAAGCGGGAAGATTTTTGCACTGCTTGTTTCAGTGGAGAATACCCGGCAGGAGAGCAAAAGTAGCGGAGAATTCATTCTCCGGAAAAGATCATTTTAAATGGGTAG
>CAYLIZ010000038.1:6663-10346 GCA_964383985.1 uncultured Alkaliphilus sp.
ATTCTCCGGAAAAGATCATTTTAAATGGGTAGGGGCGAGCTTCGCTCGCCCGCTGTTGGAATTCAATCAGTTGTAGGGGCGAGCTTCGCTCGCCCGCTGTTAGTAGAGGAGTGATAAAAATGGGTATGACATACAAAAGTTCCGGTGTAGATATCGATGAAGGACAGAGAGCTGTTAAATTGATGAAAGAACACGTAAAAAGTACTTTTAATTCCAATGTTTTGACGGATTTAGGCAGTTTCGGGGGATTATTTTCCCTAGATACTGATAATTATAAAGAACCGGTTTTAGTGGCGGGAACTGACGGAGTAGGAACCAAACTAAAAATTGCATTCATGATGGACAAACATGATACCATTGGGCAGGACTGCGTAGCAATGTGTGTAAACGATATTTTATGCCAAGGCGCAAAACCCCTGTTTTTTTTAGACTATATTGCAGTAGGAAAATTAGTAGGAGAAAAGATAGCACAGATTGTAGGTGGAATTGCAAAGGGCTGCAAATTAGCAGGCAGTGCATTGATAGGTGGAGAAACAGCAGAAATGCCCGGACTATATGATGAGAATGAATACGATATAGCGGGATTCGCTGTGGGTATTGCAGATAAATCCAAAATTATTACAGGAAAAGATATAGAAGTCGGAGATTTTATTTTGGGTCTTCCATCCGGCGGCATTCACAGCAATGGTTATTCACTAGTTAGAAAACTTTTTTTTGATGTACTGAATATGAAAACCGCGGATTATGTTGATGAACTTGGCAAAACTTTAGGTGAAGAACTACTTATACCGACAAAAATATATGTAAAACCAATCTTAAATTTGATTGACAAGATAGATGTCAAAGGAATTTGTCATATTACCGGCGGAGGCTTTTATGAAAATATTCCCCGTATACTGCAGGAAAATGTAGATGCTAAAATCGATATCGGTAGTTGGGAAATACCATCTATTTTTAAATTGATACAGCAAAAAGGGAATATTACAGATAAAGAAATGTTCAGTACTTTTAATATGGGAATCGGAATGATGGTAGTTGTTCGGGAAAAAGATGTAAAACAGGCCATCCAAATATTAAAAGAAGCCGGAGAAGATGCGAAGGTGATAGGAAAAATAGTAGAGGGAAATAAACAGGTGATTTTATGAAAAAGACAAACATTGTAATTATGATCTCCGGTGGCGGAACAAACTTACAGGCTCTGATTGATAAAATTCATAATAATAAAGATATAGATGGATATATAAAATTAGTAATTTCCAATAATGAAAATGCTTATGGGTTAACTAGGGCTAAAAACAGTGGAATAGAAACTGTTGTTATCAATAAAAGCCAATATAATTCGGCCTCGCAATATGAGAAGGCTCTAATTAATATATTGAAAAAAGCAGGGGCAGATTTGATAGTCTTAGCAGGTTATTTGGCCTTTGTTCCTGATAAAATTATTGAAATATATGAAAACCGTATTATTAATATCCACCCATCTTTAATACCTAGTTTTTGCGGTAAGGGTTTTTATGGAAAAAAGGTTCATGAGGCCGCTATTAATAAAGGTGTAAAAGTTTCCGGGGCAACAGTGCATTTTGTGAACAAAGTGCTGGATAGCGGACCTATAATTATTCAAAGATGTGTAGATGTTGATTTTAATGATACTGTTGAAAGTTTGCAAAAAAAGGTACTGGAAATCGAACATGAAATCTTACCATTAGCTGTCAAGCTTTTTATCGAAAACAGGATTAAAGTTATCGGTAATCGGGTTAAGGTATTATAATGTGGGACAAGAGCGGAGAATTTATTCTCCGAAAAAGTAGGGGCGACCTGCGGTCGCCCGCATTATACAACGTTTTGACAAGATATTTTTGATATTATGTAAAAAATGAAGACGGTGATAAAATGATAAAACGAGCATTAATAAGCGTTTCCAACAAAGAAGGAATTATAGAATTTGCAAAAGAACTTAGAAATCTAAATATAGAAATACTCTCAACAGGCGGTACCGCAAAATTATTAAGAGAGGCTGAAATAGAAGTAAAAGATGTTTCCGAAATAACAGGTTTTCCGGAATGCCTGGATGGAAGAGTTAAAACACTGCATCCTGCCGTACATGGCGGTATTTTGGCAATCAGAAACAACGAAAAACACATGAAAACTCTAGAAAATTTAAATATAGATACCATAGATTTAGTGGTAATAAATTTGTATCCGTTCAAAGAAACAATCTTACGGAACCGGGACGAGGAGACAGATCCCTTATGTCCATCAAAGAGCCTGTCCCTTTGTCCCGCGGAGAATGTAAAATTAGAGGAGGCCATTGAAAATATAGATATCGGCGGCCCTGCAATGTTGAGGGCAGCGGCAAAGAATTACAATGATGTGACAGTAGTAATAAATCCAAAGGATTATGATGCAGTTATTAAGGAAATAAAAAACAATGGAAATACCGGTATAGAGACAAGATACAATCTGGCTTTAAAGGTATTCGAGCATACAGCACATTATGATGGTTTAATAGCTGATTATTTGCGGACAAAAACTGAAAAATCCGATATATTTCCTCAAAACCTAACTTTAACTTACGAAAAAATTCAAGATTTACGATATGGAGAAAATCCACATCAAAAGGCGGCGTTTTATAAAGAAATCGGAAATAATAAAGGAACATTAGCAAATGCAATACAGCTTCAAGGTAAGGAATTATCATTTAATAATATTAATGATGCAAATGGGGCTATAGAACTATTAAAGGAATTTGAAGAGCCAACTGTAGTAGCAGTCAAGCATACCAACCCCTGTGGTGTGGCCTCCGGAGATGATATTTATTGTGCATGGCAAAAAACCTATGAAAGTGACAAAATTTCTATATTTGGTGGTATAATTGCTGTTAATAGGGTAATTACGGAACAAATAGCGGAAGAAATGATTGAAATCTTTCTTGAGGTTATAATAGCACCGGATTTTACAGAAGAAGCGTTGAAGGTATTTGCAAAGAAAGATAATCTAAGGCTTATTAGGATTAAAGAAATAAGCTTGAATTATAAACAAGGATTACATATAAAGAAGGTACAGGGTGGCATTTTAATTCAATATGAAGATAATTCTTTATTAGAAGAATTAAAAATAGTGACAGATATTTCTCCCGGTAAAGATGAAATGGAAGATTTATTATTTGCTTTTAAAGTAGTAAAGCATGTAAAATCAAATGCAATTGTATTTGCACGAAATAAGCAAACTTTGGCCATAGGACCGGGGCAGACGAGCAGGATTTGGGCACTGCAAAATGCAATCAGAAACAGTGTACATTCATTGGAAGAAAGTGTACTAGCTTCAGATGCCTTTTTCCCATTTAGAGATTGTGTAGATGAGGCGGCAAAAGCAGGAATCACTGCTATTATTCAACCCGGCGGTTCTATCAAAGATAATTCGTCTATTGAGGCCTGTAATGAACATGGTATTTCTATGGTGTTTACAGGAATGAGGCATTTTAAGCATTAAAATAATGTTGTACAATGCGGGCGACCGCAGGTCGCCCCTACAATACTGCCTTATCAAAAAACGGTAGTAGCGAATTTATTCGCCCGTTACTGCAACCTTGTTAAAACGGTAGTAGCGAATTTATTCGCCCGTTACTGCAACCTTGTCAAAACGGTAGGGGCGAATTTATTCGCCCGCTATATATAATAAAAGCA
>CAYLIZ010000038.1:10446-11932 GCA_964383985.1 uncultured Alkaliphilus sp.
ACCTTGTCAAAACGGTAGGGGCGAATTTATTCGCCCGCTATATATAATAAAAGCAAATAGGATGGTGTACATATGAAAATATTAGTAGTAGGCGGTGGCGGCCGAGAACATGCAATAATTTGGAAACTTAATCAAAGTTCATTAGTAAAAAAAATATACTGTGCTCCCGGAAATGCAGGCATAGGAGAGGTTGCAAAAAATGTTGATATTTCATCAGATAATATAGAAAAGCTTGTAGAATTTTCCCGGGAAATGAAAATTGATCTAACTATAGTGGGACCGGAAGACCCCCTAGCGAAAGGCATAGTGGATAAGTTTCGACAAAACGGGTTAAAAATAGTAGGTCCCACCAAACATGCGGCACAGCTTGAAAGCAGCAAAATTTTTGCTAAAAAATTCATGAAAAAATATAATATCCCCACAGCACAGTACGATGTTGCAAGGACATTTAAAGAAGCGAGTGCAATTATAGAAAGTTGTTCCTGTCCCTTAGTAATTAAGGCTAGCGGTTTAGCAGCGGGGAAAGGCGCGTTTATCTGTGAAAGCAAGGAAGAAGCCTTAAATATGGCAAAAGGATTATTAGAGGAAAAAATTCTGGGTAAATCCGGTGATAATATAGTTATAGAAGAATTTTTACATGGTACAGAAACATCCATATTATGCTTTATAGATGGCAATACCATTATTCCTATGGCAAATAGCCAAGACCATAAACGGGCGTTTGATGGAGATAAGGGAAAAATGACCGGAGGTATGGGCGCCTATTCTCCTAATTATGTGTATACAGAAGAGATTGCGAAACAAGTAGAAACAGAAATCTTACAGCCCACATTAATCGGCATACAAAAAGAGAAGATGGATTACAGAGGCATTATTTATGTAGGGCTTATGATTACAAAAGAAGGTCCGAAGGTTTTAGAATATAATGTACGTTTTGGAGATCCTGAGGCTCAAGCGGTATTGCCCAGGTTAGAAACGGACTTGGTAGAGATATTTAATAAGATAGTAGACGGAAGGTTAAAAGATATAAATATAAGCTGGTCCGAGGAAGGGACAGTCTGTGTAATGCTGGCCTCTAAAGGATATCCCGGTGATTATGAAAAGGGTCTGGAAATCAAAGGCTTAGAAAACATCTCGGAAGACTTGTTAATATTTCATTCCGGAACAACCGAAGATGGTGAGCGAATTATAACAAATGGCGGCAGAGTATTAGGTTTAGTAGGGAAAGGCAAAACCGTAAAAGAAGCCAGGGAAAAAGTCTATAAAAATATAGGTAGTATCAGTTTTAAAGGAGCTTTTTATCGCAGAGATATAGGCATGAATTAGAGGTGAGAGGTTGGAAATTGGAAGTTAGATATTGAAGGTCAGGAATTAGAAGTTAGAAATTAGAAGTTAGAGGTTAGAATTTGGAGGCCGAAAATCACCTTATTATTGTCATCCTGAGATGGACAGTATTAACGGTGCTCACGAAGGATCTTTTCTAATT
>CAYLIZ010000039.1:0-11842 GCA_964383985.1 uncultured Alkaliphilus sp.
TTTTTAATATGAATTTATTATGCCATAGGATAATATCTATAATAATTTCTCTGATAAATAATTAATCCCAATAGCCCCTAGAGGAAAATTAAAATGTTTACAAAAATAACTAATGATTTAAAAACGTTTCATAAAAATGAGGAAGGCGATATAGTGCAGACTTCTATTGTTATTTGTAGCTAGAATATGGTGTGAAACAATGATTGTAATATTTAAGATTAATGAAAATCTAAGTAAATTAATAAGACAAAAGCAAGAATATTAAAGCAATTTGGTAATATGTCAAAAGATAAGTTTTAAATAAATTTTAAATATTTATTGAATATAAACAAAGAAAATAATCCCGAATTAGATTTAATATCCGGTTGAGAGTACAAATACAGTATGTTATTATGTTAGAATAAGGTAATCGGAAAAGCAGGGTGTGGTTGCCACCTCATTTCACGAAAGAAGAAAGGAGGTGGTGTGATGAGTATATACGAAACATTATATTTAGTACTTACATCTGGTATACTACTTATATCACTTATCTCCTATTTAGATAGAGATAAAAAATAATCACTCCTGCTGCAACAGGGTGATTATAATAAGTAAGATTATAATAAGTAACTTGAATTAGTTATTAACGGTAATCACACCTTAGTAAATCTGATTACCTTATTAATATTATACCACAATAAACGATAAAGTAAACAATAACTAATAAAATAACATTAATAAGAACTCTTTGCCGATAAAACATCTATAGTTTGTACTATTCTTAAAATTCTATATTATTACTATACCAAAATTTTAAGGGAGAAATCATAAAATTTCTGGTTTTGTTTTGATTGTTTCTCGTGAAACATGTAACGGAGAGACGGGGTTATTGACACATGTGACAAAATCCCTGTCCCCCTGTCACAAAGGACGGAACAGAAATTCAGGCATAATAATAAACCCTATTACCGGCAGACAGTAGTAGGGTTTATCTCTTTTATTGATAAAATTGTAATGTGTGAATTCACGATAAGTTCATTAGCTTTGGTTACTCATTTTCTCAATCTCAGGGTATTGTACTAACAGTTTTTCATTTGCTATTTCCATCTGCCTATAATATTCTGAATAAGAACTGCTTAATTGCTTTAATGCAGGAATAAAAATATCATAATATCCGCTTGTGCTATTAAATTCTTTCATTAGCTCCATGATTTTATAAGCAGGAGATTGTTTGTAATCCTCGGATTGCTTAAATGCCAGATACCGTTCTAATATTTCTTTGTTTTTGAATAGAAAATCATCCGGATTTTCTATTGATCTCTTTGTATTTTCAATCATTTCTGTAATTTGTTCTGTGCCGATATGCTTTGTGCCCTCGATTAAATACTCCTGTAAATCTACCGGTAAAGTAAATGACGGAATATTGTCCAAAAAAGTAATTATTGTTTCATAGGCGGCCTGCTGGCTTTCTGTTTTAACTGGTTCATTTAAAAATCGAGCAAAATGCAAACAAATAAACCTACCATAATATCCTGGGAAAGCTTCTAAAAGTTTCTCTGTAATTGTTTTGCTTTTATCAATCACCTGCAACTCCTCACTAATTTTCGAGTAAGATTCACCACTACTCAATTTGCCAAGGATTGCTTTTTTTGCTACTTCCCCTTGGAAGTTCAATTCCTTCCGAACAGAAATGACCTGCAAAGCAGTGTTAGACATATCGGAAAGAATAACTTTTATTTCGTCTATGCTTATGTCAAGTTTTCTTAGAGAGGATACTTCATTGTATCCATATTGCTATCCCTTGAAGATAAAAATATAATAGGAATTTTAGATATATCCCTTATCTTTCTACACCAATAAAACCCATCATAATAAGGCAGGTTTATATCCATAATAACTAAATGAGGATTGTGTTTTGCAAATTCTTCTAAAATATTTTCAAAATTTTCTATAGTAGCCCCATTAAAATCCCATTTAGCAATTCCCTCTTTTATATTAGTACAAAGGTTTTTATCATCCTCTATTATAAGTATCTTATACATAATACCACCTCATGCTTATTTATATTTGACAAGTAAAAAATGAAACCCTCCAAATTCTATCATGCTGTCATCTGCCAATATATATTACAAAACTACTGCCAATATAGCAAATAAAATAATTGAAAGATAATGCATTGTCACCTGCCCCTATACTAACAATTTTTCTGAAGAATAGTGAATTCCAATTGCTCCTAATGGTGCTGTAATTAATATAGATAATACTGCAATAGCTAAAATAATATCCCCCGATTCTACTCCCAGCGACAGAGGTATTGCTCCTATAGCCGCTTGTACTGTTGCTTTTGGTATGTATGCAATAACACAAAACAGTCTTTCCCTCCAATTAAGATCCGTAGTAAATAATGATATTATAACTCCTAAACTCCGCCCTATTAAACCTATTAATATTATTATAATGCCCACCCCACCTGCTTTTAAGGCTACATTTATATCTACTTGTGCTCCTACTAGCACAAACAATAAAATTTGTGCAAAAACCCACACATTGCTAAATTTACCAGATAACTTTTCTCCTATATTGGGCAGCCTTTCCATTATTACAAAACCTATAGTCATAACCCCTAATAGAGAAGCAATTTCTATTTTACCTTTTAGTAAACTCTCTAATTCAGTTAATAATATAGCTAAGCTAATTATTAATAAAACTTTTTTAGTATCCCTCATGTGATACTTTTGAAAAATTTTTATCAAAATAATTCCAATCAGCACACCGGTTAAAATACCTAATAATATTGATATTGGAATATTTAACAATTTCATACCTATATTCATATCTAATCCGCTATATAAACCTAAAAAAGTACTAAATATAGTAATTGCAAAGACATCATCTATAGATGCTCCTGCTAATATTAAAGTTGGAACGCCTTTAGTATCTCCTATTTTATTTTCAATCAACTTTAACATAGAAGGAACTACAACAGCCGGAGAAACTGCAGCAATAATAAAACCTAATATTCCTCCTTGTATAAAGGAAAAATCTAAAAATTTCACTGATGCAAAAGCAATAAAAAATCCTTCTATTATAGCAGGAATAGAACTCATTTTTAATGCAGTGACACCGTTCTTTTTTAAATCCTCTTTTTTAATTCCAAGTCCTGCCCTTAATAAAATAATAATAAGAGCAATTTTTCTTAAATCTGCCGATATTAAAATCATATTTTGTTGAAGTATATTAAATCCATAAGGTCCTATAATAGCTCCTAATATTAACATTCCAAGTAACCCCGGCATTTTAAGTTTTTCAAATAGCCTATTTGCTAGTAGTCCTAGTAATAAAATTATTGCTAAACTTGCAGCCATGAAATCAACCCCCTTATTTAGTTACAAAAACTCCTACAAGAATACCTTAATATTTCCTGTAGGAGTCATTAGCATTAAGCAATTTTGGTGAACCCCATCACCATTTATTCATTTAAGCAAATTATAGTATAAACTGTTATACATGTCAAGACATGGTTATTTGCTGTTCCTACAAATCTTTAATTACTTCCTGCGAGAAGCAGCATAACAATATAAATAATAATATTTCAAGTAGACTTGTAGGCTATATATAGCCTTATAGTGTAGTGGCGAAGTGGATACGCCTTAAAGAATAAGGATATATTATCAAACTTCTTTAAAAGCTCCATCTATAAAATAGTTGGAGTTATTCACGAGAGTTTGATGATTCTTAAACTAAGGGATGTAACAAAAAAAATACCCCGATTATATTACTCAATACACTCGAGGGAAGAAGACTTAAATAAATTTGACTATATGCTTTTATATACTTTGACTATATACTATATTAAAATGTTTATAACCTGACCGGCTAAAATAAAATTTGGGTCTGTAATCTGAGGATTTACTCTCAAAATACTTTGAACTGTAATGTTGAAACGAGCAGCTATTATAGTTAAAGTCTCACCGGGTCTCACAATATATTTTCTTAACCCTTGTCTTACAAAACATTCTGCACCAAGAGCCGTCCAAGTTTCTAAATCAGCAACTCCGGTAACCTCAATTTGTCCTGTGCTTCGTTGAAAAGCAATTAATGCCGACTGTGTCCTGGGGCCAAATATACCATCTATCGGACCGGGATTAAATCTCGCTGTTTGAAGTAGTATTTGCAGTCTTATTACTTGAGGCCCTCTGTCTCCTAGGCGTAGAAATGGACATTGAGATTCCGGAGGGATTTCTGAGCCTACAGGGATAAATATGACTTGACCAATAAATATTATATTGGGGTCAACAATTTGTGGATTTGCTACTAAGATATCATTCACAGTAGTATTAAAGCGCCTAGCTAATAAAAAAAGGGTGTCTCCCGGCTGCACAATATATATCATTATTTGTAACCTCCCATTTACTATTTTTAGTATATTATATGTATAAAGATATATAATGGTGTATTTGTAAACTGAAAATTAGTTCTTGCGCATAATCGGTTAATGCGATTAAAAAAATAAGGACTGAGATAGTATTTCACTTAGATTCATAATTAAATGAAATCTATCGGCTATATGATAATATTTTCTAGATACTAATCTATATGAATACCCTCTATACCTAATAAAGTTCTGTCATGAGAGCAAGATTAAGGTATATGAAAAAAGGGAAAAGGACTATTCTTATCATAATCCGTTTTCCCTCTTAAATCTTTAATATCAATGTTTTTAGCCTATTGTGATTTTCTCTGATTCCTTCTTAAAAATTGCCTTGTTCCTTGATAATTGAGCCTTGTTCCTAAAAAACATGACAAAACTTTATTTTGGTTACACATAGTTACAATTTTAAGGAGTAAGAATTAATTATACAATTAAAATTAACTTAAATTGATTCAAAAAACCTTCTCAAGTTCTCTGGTAGTTGATACAATTTTTTATTAACCTCGTTATCAGACATTTTTTTGGTATTACCATATACTTCACGGAGGATGGCATCAATAATCATTGCTTTAGGTGGGACATTATATTCCTTTCCTTTATATACCCACACTCGGCAATCCACCTCATCACCACATAAATCCCCACATGATTCACATAAAGATTCTTTAAACTCCATTTGTATATCTCTTCCATTAACTCGTATAGTTGGAGATGTGACAAACCTGTATTGTATTGCCTTTTCCTTACTATTAATATGAATCTTGTTTACAATTATTTCTACTCCTGCTGACTCGAGCACTTTTGTTGCATCTGCAATGGCTTCTTCGAGACCTTGATCCGTCCCCTGACATCGATTACAGACATTTAAATCTAAATATAGAAAGTCAATGATTATCTTGTTTTTTTCTTCAACTTGATTCTGTTCTGCACTTCCACAGCATCCTGTATTACATGTACAGTCCATTAATATTCCCTCCCTAAATAAATCTATATTAAACTTACAATTCTATATCCTAAATACCGAGCTATTACCCGGAAACTTTATACTGTATCCATTATAAATATTTCTTTATTTCTTCTGCGATTGGAACTTTACCCACTAGCTTAACCTGCTCGTCGACTACTAAAGCGGATATTGTCATAACTCCATATGATACAATATCTTTAAAGTCTGTTACTTTTTCCTGATCCTAATAGCCCTTGCAGAATGGGGATTTAAGTCAATATGGTAAAATACATAAATACACCTGCAATAGAAGCAAATAAATTTGCTACCAGTGAATTTCCCCTGTTTACGCTCCTCCTTTTTATACCATTGAGATAAGGCAAACAAAAGTATAGTTAAAAAAATACCTGCAATTCTCCCTGCCGTAACAAATTTAGAATACGCAATCGAGTTTCATCAGACAATGCTTTTAATATTTGTATAAAAACCATTTTATCCACTCCTATATGAGTATATTGACTCATAACCATATAATATAGTTCCTATTTTTACTTGTCAATATCCTTTAAAATTACAAAATTCATAAATGTTATTTTTAAAATTATGCCAAGTCTTATTGCCCGAGAGCTTATAAATTTATTGAAATAACTATGTCAATAGTCAGTGAAAATGTCACTTAAAAGTGTCTAATTTTATTCAGTGAAAATGTCACTTTTAATATAAAAAAATTTCGGATTTTCTGTCCGATTTATACAAATACAGCGCATTTATTCCACGATCCTATTGACACGAAATGTTCCAGTCTGTTTCTGATGTCAATGATACCGTTGCATTAATTTGCGCTTTTTCGGTACTTGATAAATCTACAAACTTGCTTATCTGCTCTTTTTGAGTTGATGTTAAGGCTCGTTCAGAATCTAATTCTGCTGTAATAGAAAAGCTTTCCGTTTCAAGCTCTGTTACTGCTGATAAAACACTACCAGCAGTAATAGACATTAGTAATATAATTATTAACACTAATACTAATCTTTTCATTATTTTCATCTCTTTAAAATAATAATACACTCAGTTGCTAAAAACAACCTTCCTTAAAAAATTACTCAAAATACATTTGAAGAGTCCATATATATTCCCCCTCGTTCATTTTTTCTATAATCTTGTCTGATTCATACCAAGAACCTACCTCTCTTGTTGCTCCTAATTTATAACTATAGTTTTTATAGACTGCATTAAAGACAATGCATTTTACATTCAAAGTTACATTTATCAAACCAATTCTAGATATTAACAGAGGGCCACTCCATGATTTTTAAATTACACAGCTTCCGGAGGTAGCTACAGCAGTCTCACCATCCACAGTCACCGTAACTCTGGTGCGATATCTAACACCTTGTTATTTTTTCAAAGAATGCTTTATCTGCTAACGTAGAGATAAGAAAACCATCTACTACAACATATTGTTCATTGTTTTTTGTATATAGCAAGAACAAATATTCCCCGTTCTCTACACGAGTAATTGAATAATACTTATCCTTATTAAAGCGAACAATTTGAGCAAGTCCGTCAGATTTAAGCTCCTCAATATCCCATACAACAGACAATCCTTGTCGAATTTGATACGGAATATTTAAGGATTTAATTTTATCGGACAATTTATGCTCCGTTAATGTAGCGATGTCTGTCTGATTATCATACGGTTGTTTGATGTCTTTCGCACATCCCGTAATACCAATAGGCAGGAAAAGAAGCAAAAGAGGATTATTAATTTTTGATAAATTTTTCTCATAATATTAATCCCTTATAATCATATAAGGCACAGAACTGTTATAAAAGCTTGTTTGACCTACAGCATATCTTCCGGTCGAACCGTTATAATAATACACATCCCATGTAACATTATTTGGATTTTTACCGCCTAATAGCTGCATTACTGGACCACCAATGCCAGCTTTTTGCATCCATGCCGCCCCGGACGTATTAGAAATTTTCATAAAATGATAGTCAACGCCTGCACGTATTCTTAATGCAATCTTCCATGAATGATAAGGAATTGAATCGTTTACTGTAGAATCATAAATACTTCTACCCAAACTTCGCTGGTCATATTCAACATTGAGTTTTATACCCGATAGAGAATTTAGATTTAGAGGCCTTCCAGAATAATCTCCTTCTCTGTTAATGCATTATCTTTAATAATGTTTTTTGCCTTTCTCCCCTAGGGGAGAAAAAAATTTTTCCTTCTAAGCACATATAATTTTACAACTTGCCTTAATAAAAAAAATGTTCAGTTTCAGAGAGGGATGCCTGTATTTTTGTTCATTAATTGCTTTCCATAAGTTTTACATTTACAGTCCTATACCTGTTGAAATTGCCATAGACTTCGACTTTTAGCACATCTCCTAACTTATGGCTTCTTACTATTTCTATTAATTCTTCAACAGTGTTTATTGTCTTATCATCGATTTTTGTTATTATGTCTCCTCGCTCCATGCCTGCCCTTTCTGCACCACTGCCTTTTATTACAGCTCCCACCAAAACTCCCCGGGGCACATTATATTGTTTGGCAGTTTCTTTATCAATGGTTTGACCTTGAATACCTAAGTATGGTCTATAAACCTTCTTGTTTTTAATCAGCTGTTGTATTATTGGCTTTGATTCATTTATAGGTATTGCAAAACCCATGCCTTCTACCCTGTTTTCTACAAATTTTACAGTATTTATTCCTACTACCTTTCCCTCGGAATTAACCAAAGCACCCCCACTGTTGCCCGGATTAATTGCCGCATCGGTCTGTATAAGTGTCATTGACCTGTCGCCTATGGGAACTTTTCTATTCAAACCGCTTATTATCCCTGCGGTAACAGAACCCGCATAGTCCGTACCCATAGGGCTACCTATTGCAACTGCTAACTCGCCTACCTCCAATTTTGAGGAATCTCCAAACTCCGCATAGGGGAGGTTTTTTTCATCAACTTTGATAACTGCAAGATCCGTAGCAGCATCTCTGCCTACAACCTTTGCGCTTAGTTCTTTACCGTTATTTAACACCACAATAATATCATTTGAATCTTCAACTACATGGTTATTTGTTACTATATGTCCTTCTGCATCAATTATTATGCCGGAGCCTGTACCTTCACTTTCATATTGGCCTCCAAACCAATCTCTGTAAGCCTTTTTTATCTTTATTGCCACTATGGACGGAGATACTTTTTTTGCTATAGGTACCACAGGGGATACGGTCTTATCAATTATATAATTATATTTTTGTCCTTCTGCAGCATATATGACGTTTTGCCCCCGCAGGTACCCAATAAAATTGTCCGCAACATATTCTAATACGGTGCCTAGGGTCAATCCCAGTACAAACATCATAACTAAGGCCATTTTGCCCCACTTTTTAGGTCTTTTTTCAATTACTTCTTTATAGAGAGTCTTGTCACCTTCCATGGGTTTTTCATCTAAGAGCCCTTCTCCAATTTCTTCATTGTCGTTATAAGGTTCTTCTTTGATATCCCCTTCGCCATAAATATTATGTATCCCCCTAGATTCTTCTAAACCATTGCTGTTTAAATCATTCACATTTTCCTCAAAATCCATATGCTATTCCTCCTTAAGCTTTTACTTTATTTTAAAATCTGAGTGTTGGTTCAGGATGACAATTTCCGCACAGTCTGACGGTTCTCGGTGCACCGTTAACCTGAACACATGGATTTTCTTCTGTTATTTTTGTGGTGCTTTTGGGCTCAATTAATATGGAGCGACATTTATAAAACGAATATCGTCAGCTTGGGTTGTACCATTTAGGCTTGCTCTCCAAGTATAATTATGTGATGGGTCAGCACCAGAAAGACCCATGTACGTGTTCGCACCCATTCCCCTAATATAATCATCCCAACCGCCGACTTCATCTTTTATCCCTATATTTATTAAGGTGGCTATTGCCAAAATCTGACTAGTGCTGATGGGTTTTTCCGTGAAACCACTAGGTAGATTGACCTATTTCAATTACGGAAGGCATTGACCATTCAGCAGCTTTTCGAGTAAATATATTAAACATTGATAACACGGAATAGTATGGGATTAGGAAAAATGTGCTTATCAGCAAATACGTGTAATAATGCCAAGCTGCCGAAAAGTATTTATGTGTAACTATACTAAAAAGCTTAAGAATAATGTATAGCAATCCGGCTATTATTGACATAATCAATAATTGATTGTACAGGTCAATCAGCATTAAAAATCACCTACTTCTCACTACGCAGACGCTTCATGATTTCCTCAATATCTGCTTTTGTTAAATCCCCGCTATCGCATAAAGTATTTATAAGGCCGAACACAGAACCTTTGTGAATATCAGCAATAAATTGCCTTGTCTCAAAACTTATATATTCTTGTTTCGTCACGCGAGGCTCGTAATAATTGGCCTTGCTGATTCTTGTTGCTTTGACAATTCCCTTTTCTATTAATCGGGCTAAAAAGGTTATCACCGTAGTTTGTGCTTTTCTTGTAGGTAATTTTTGTATTATTTCGTTCGTTGTTAATGATTGGCCGGCTGCCCATAAAATATCCATAATTTCTTTTTCTGCCTCCGTCATTTTCTGTATTTTTTTCACGATAAATCCTCCTACCTAAAATTATATGTTCTTACTTGATTTTACTAAAAATTTAAAGTATTACTAAGAAAAACAGGCGTTATATATACTCTGTTTTAAAGGACAACATAACCGTTCCATCTATCATTCCAATCTTTAAATAAATTCCCGAAATCAGATTTTGAATCGACAAATAAAATAAGGACAAGCGAAACCCTAGGGTTTTCGCCAGTTTTCGCCCCTTTAAAATATTTTTCCCAAAACTAGTGTTTTGATTACCAAGAGATGTTGGAACCTATTACATTCAGAAAACCGTTCAAAGATAATTCTTCCAGGCTCCAATCAGGATACAAATCCTTGAATTCCGGAAGTTGCTCCTCGGTTCCATCTGCATGTATGATACTTACGTGACCATCTACGGTCCACGAAGTATCACCATATACTATCATGCGACGTGCTTTTAAGATTAATTCTTTCACGTCAGCAGGAGCAGATTCATAATTCAAATATGCATAAGCTTCCTCAAAAGTAGGCAATTCAGTTTCTGTGCCATCAATGTTTATTTTTGAAACGGCCTTGACTCCGTCCGGATTCACAGAAGTCCAGGATGGATGTTCAAATGCATAAACGCTACCTGTGAAAAACAAAGTCAATGCACAAACCAGTAGAAATACGGACATTTTCGTTACTTTCATAAAAATAAACCTCCTTTTGAAATTCGATAGTAAGAATTTTGATGTTTTCAGATTTCTTAGAATATTCACCTCCTAATGCTGTAACTTATATTATTGATTACAGCTAATATTTGTTAAATTATGTCCTTTGAACGCCTTTCAATATTGCTCTAGTGTTTGTAGTTTAATATTACTCTACTACATACAGAGTAATATATCAATGCTTTTTTAAAAATTTTCAGTCTCACTGTGGAAAACCGAAATAGCACTTGAGGGATTGTTATAATTGGGGAAATCTGCAATATAAATACCATTCTTTCACATCCCGTATTTTGATGATTAAAATAATTGTATTTTAATTAGTCTTTGTTAGTATCATGGGGTTAGGGAGCTAATTGTAATATATGGGTATTCAAATCCTCGGAACCGTCTAAGGTTTTTTTAAACCAATCAGGACGATAATTCAGAGCCTCCTTGGTCTCTGATTTGCTCATTTCTTCTAGCTTTTCTATTGCGTTGGTTTTAGGATTTCTGATGATTTTGAGATCAATGGGGTCGCCTGAATAATTACCCGGTATACTGCTCAGCTCTCTGAACTGTTCTCCATTCCAGATAAAACAGTCATATACGGTACGCACCCATTTTCCATTAAAACGATGAACTTGTTCAGCCTCATCGTACTCCAGAAATCCGAAACCGGCTAGGGCCCCTGTCACTGTATTTCCTTCCCCATATTCAAAATAGGGAGGAATTTTTGTCCCACCGTCCGGCGTTCCTGTATCTTCCGATTTCCCCGGAGAATCAAAGGCAAATATTGATCCCATGCCTATTATTGCTATAAGAATAATACAAATAACAATAATCCCAACCTTTTTTTTACTTGTGTCCGTGATTGAAAAAATACGAGCCTCTATACTTTTTTTGCCGCCATAAAAATTGGTTGATAATGTCGGCCGATATCTTAATCTGTCCCTGACGGCGTTAGCGATAGTGTCGATGATAATTTTACCGTATTGTTGTCGTTGTTGGGGGGTCGCCCCTTTTAACAACAGTTCATCACAAGAAATTTCACATTGTACGGCAACTGCCTTAGCCATAAGATAAACTATGGGATTGAACCAATGGATGACGGTTGCCAGTAAAATCAATGTCTTATACCACAGGTCTTTCCTCTTGAAATGAACAAGCTCGTGTCTGAGAATATATGTAAGGTCGC
>CAYLIZ010000040.1:0-10411 GCA_964383985.1 uncultured Alkaliphilus sp.
AAATATAAAGAATAGGTGATAAAATGAAGAATAATATTATAAAATCAACATTAAGTAAGAGATATACCATCAAAGAAGAAATAGCTAATGGTATAACCCATGGCATCGGAGTATTGTTTGGAATTGCAGCCTTAACGATTTTACTTGTTTTTTCTATTGAAAAAAAGGAAGTTATATCTATTGTCTCTTTTAGTATTTACGGTTTATGCATAATATTAATGTATCTGTCCTCTACTCTGTACCACAGCATCACCAATCTAAAAGCAAAGAAAATTCTTCGAATATTTGATCATTCCTCCATATATCTGTTTATTGCCGGGACCTACACCCCTATTGCACTGCTCGCAATGAAGGGATACTTAAGAATCGTTATTTTAGTAGCAGTATGGTCCATAGCCATATTTGGTGTAATATTTAAAATAACCACTCATTCTAAAATGGAGCAGTTTAAAAAATTATCTTTAGCATTGTACTTGGGCATGGGCTGGATTGCAATATTTACTATAAAGCCAATAATTGCAGCAACATCTGTAAAATTCTTCGCATGGATTTTGGGTGGAGGATTGATGTATACATTGGGAACTATATTTTACAGTATGAAAGAACTACCCTACAGCCATGCGATTTGGCACATATTTGTTTTAGGTGCCAGTATAATCCACTTTTTTGGTATATTCTTACACCTGGTATAGTTATACGGATGTTTTTATCTTTTACGAATCGGGATTATACCATTTTCCATTGGTGTAATCCTTTTATCATAAATATATTTAAGAAATACAATACTCAACACTAGGGACATTATTTCAGCTATGGGATATGACCACCATATAAGGTTTACATTTCTAAATAAAGATAATCCATAAGCAGTAGGTAACAATACCACCAATTGTCTCGAAACAGAAGTGAGCAAACTCAATAGACCATTACCAAAGGCTTGATATATCGCACTTGCTACAACACTAACACCTGCAAAAATGTAACTTAAGCTGATAATACGCAGAGCCGGAACCCCAATGTTAAGCATATCTTCTGATGCATTAAAAAGTGCTAATATCTTTTCGGGCAATATTTGAATCAAAATTAAACCAAAAATCATAATACAAGAAGCATAGACAATGCTCAGCTTAATAGTTTTAATAATCCGTTCTCTATTCCCGGCACCATAATTATAGGCAATAATAGGAACCATACCATTATTCAAACCAAAGACCGGCATAAATATAAAACTCTGCAATTTGAAATATACCCCAAAAACAGCAATAGCTGTGAAAGAAAACTTGTTCAAAATATTATTCATTCCATAAGTAGTAACAGAGATAATGGACATCATAGCAATAGAAGGAATACCCACAGAATAGATATTTTTAATAATCTCTAAATTTGGACTAAAGCCCTCTGCACTTATACTAATTTCTTTATTTATTTTAAAATTAAAAGTAATAGCAAGAACAGCTGCCACTATCTGCCCAATAATTGTCGCTATCGCCGCTCCTGCTGTCCCCATTTTGGGTATCCCAAAGTATCCAAATATCAAAATAGGGTCAAGTATAATATTAGTAATAGCACCTGCTCCTTGAGCAATCATAGTATAAAAAGTTTTTCCCGTAGATTGCAGCAATCGTTCAAATACAATATGAATAAACTTACAGATAGATCCTATACAAATGATACTCAAATAAGGAACACCATATTCAATGATTTCTGTATCATCTATCTGAAATGTAAAATAAGATTTAGAAAATAAAAGACCAAATACCAAAAATAAAACATAGCTAAGTAATCCTAGCAATATACCATTATTAGCTACACTGTTAGCCTTTTCAAAATCCTTTTCTCCAAGAGCCCTCGAAAGAAAAGCATTAATTCCCACACCGGTACCTACGGCAATAGCAATTATAAGATTTTGCACGGGAAAAACCAGAGAAACTGCGGTCAATGCATTTTCACTAACTTGTGCTACAAATATACTGTCTATTACATTATAAAGGGCCTCTACCAACATAGATATCATGATAGGCAATGACATATTTATCAACAATTTCTCAATAGGCATAACACCCATCTTGTTTTCTTCTGTTTGCAATATCTTTTTCTCCTTTTATTTATTCAGTAATTGCGGTATATTCAATTGAAACCACCTCATCATTTTCAATTAAAAATGAAATTTTAGATTTATTTAGCTCATATGTGTACATGCCTAAATTTTTAGTATAATTGTTGCCATATGTTGATAAGACATCATTTAAATTGGAATATAAGTAAATGCCTTCTTTTGTAGAAACACTATCATCTAATAATAATACAGATGCTACATAATCTACACCGTCTATTTCATACGTGTTAAGTTCAAAACCGCTATATGTGTAAATTTTGTCTAAACCTTCAAATGCACAACTTTCTGCCTCAAAATAATCTATAGGTTCTCCTAAGTCCTCTAAAATGGACTCTGCTTTCTCATTCATAGCAATTGTAGTGCCATTATATTCAAATACATACCCCTTAGATTCCTTATCATCGTCTAATTCATTAATCGATCCCATCGGCATACTGTTGTCCCCATTGTCGTCTAAGTTCCCTGATGCATTTTCCCCGCCGCCACAACCGGTTAATAATAAAATTAACACTATTAATAATAAACCTATTTTTTTCATTTTTACCTCCCCTCATATTATAAAAATATCATTATAATAAGAATTATCTTTAAACAAAATCATAATTGAATATATCTTTGTTAAATATGAAAATTAACCAAAATAATAAATGAATATACCGTGCCCATGCAATTATGGGGTCTGTACACCGAAAGTTTTTAAACGTCCATATTTCTCAATCTGCATATACTGATTTTCCTTCATTTTATAATAAAAATCAACCTTTTCCTGCCATATTTTTCTAAGCTCTTCATCGCTTCTCTTATCTTCTAATTGATAAGTTTCACTCAAAATTTTACCAAAGTAATCCGATAATTTTTCTGCTCCCGTTACATTTAAATGTAATCCGGCATCGTAAGTATCCTCGCTAAAATCAATACCTATTTCATCGACTAATTTTAAAAAATTAATATACTGTAAATTATGTTTTTCTGCATATTGTTCCATTTGAACTTCCCATTCATCATACCAATAAGGATATAGGCTTGGTGCTTTAATTAACACTAATTCAACGTTATTTTCCTTACATAATTCTGTGATACTGTCAAGATAATAATAAGCATTTTCCCCAAATTGATAATCCGGCAACTTCTTTCCAACAGGAACAGATTTCACCGGCCTGACATCAGCCCTCATATAATATCCATTATGAAACATCCTATCCTTTTTGTGCATATATTGAAAATCTTCCTTTGTTAGTTCGCTCCATCTGGAGTGATACCGCAGCAGCGGAAATAAATATTCTATCAAATTTTCATCCTCGAGCATAGATGCCTTTATAGATTTTAATTTTGACAAAGACATTTTCATGCCGTCCAAAGCCATTCGGTTGTAGGCCTCTTTTTGTGGCTCATCATATTTCATTGCCAAAATACTAAAAACCACTACCTTCGGTTTTTCATATTTTAAAGTTTCTTCCAATAGATAATATGATTGCCAAATTAATTGCTGGGCACTACCGCGAATATAACCGGTAATACCATACTTTTCCCAAAGTGTAATCGGTGAAAAACTCTCATATACTTCACAATCCCCGATAAACACTACATCGTGGTTTTCTGCTTCTTTATAATATTCTTCAATTAGGGAACCCTCTACTATTGTGGACACATACTTCGGCATTAATAATTCCTGTAATAAATAAAGACTCCCCAGTATAATACATATAACTGTAAAAACAATAAAAAACTTTTTCTTTTTCATAATATCTCCTTAAAACTGGTTATAAATAAATTGGCTAGAATCATAGCCTATTCCGTAAGCTCCAAATACTAAAATTATAATAATTAAGGCATAATATGCTAAAGAATTTATAGTATAGCGCACAGCACGAGGTTTTTCTGCAATTTTGTATCTTACGCTTCCATCCCTTTGAATTAAACTTACAGTAACTAAAATAACAAGGCTAACTAGAAGAACAATATAATCAGCCATTTTTAAACCAAGGTTCATTAATGACCCATTAAATATTTCGCCAATATTAAATTTTGTAAACATTGTACCAAACATCCTGAATGTCATAGGCACATCCCTATAACAATCAAATAGTCTCAAACAGCTCATCAATAATACAGTACGAATAACCTGGAATAAACGATATAAAAAGGTATGCTTTACATTAAATTTATCGTGGAACCACTTATAAAAAGGTTCGAATTCCAAAGATATAATAATAACAATACCATTCATTAAACCCCATACAATAAAGTTCCAACTGGCTCCATGCCAAACACCTGTAGTAAACCAAACGATTATTGTGGAAATATAAACCGGGATACGCCTTCCTATGGCATTTCCGAAACGCTGTCTGGAATACTTAGATAAATTCAACATTGGTCTGCTCACTGAGATAGGGTAAAATAGATAATCTCTAAACCAAGTCCCCATCGAAATATGCCATCTTCTCCAGTATTCCGTTATAGATTTCGAAAAATAAGGTCTTTCAAAATTTTCTTGTACCTCAATGCCTAACACCTGAGCAACACCAATAGTTATATCAATGCCGCCCGTAAAGTCAGCATATAATTGATATGCATAAAAAAGCATACCAATAAATACAAATATCCCTTGATACGTATCCGGATTGCGAATTATTGTATTAACTGCTATCAACATACGATCAGCAACCACTAATTTTTTAAAGTAACCCCACATTATTCTCTGAAGACCTAGGTTAACATTGCTGCTGCTGTAAGGATGTTCCCGGAAAAGTGTTTGGGATAAATCATCAAATCTACTGATAGGTCCCTGAATTAACTGCGGAAAAAAAGATACAAATAATGCCAGTTTGAAAATATTCCTTTCCGGTTGATATTTCCCCCTATAAACATCTATAATATATCCCATTGTTTTAAATGTATAAAATGATATGCCCATCGGTAGGACTAGATTCCAAAAAGAAAGACGTCTATCGCTACCAAAAATTTGATAAATATAGTTGATGTTCGCTATGGCAAAATTAGTATATTTTACTACAGCCAAAATTCCAAAATTTAAAAGCAGACAAGATAAAAGCCACTTCCATTGTTTAGATTTTATATATGCCTTGTAATTCTTTTTTTCCTTCCTAGATAGCTCATCTTTATGCTCGTCTAAATATTTAGACTGAGTTTTATATAAATCACCAATTTTACAACCTACAATATACGTTGATATAGTTGTCAAAAAAATATACAGTATAAATTTCGGCCCTGCAAAATAATAAAACAAGTAACTTGCTCCAAGCAGCAATTTCCACTGGTGTTTTTTAGGAATAGTATAATAAACTATAAATAATAGAATTATAAATATTATAAAACTATATGATGTAAAAAGCATAGGCCCCTCCCATTAATTTTAATCTGATAATCGTTCAATCAGAGCATATAAGGCTTTAGCAGAATTAAAATTATCCGGTATTATTTCTTCTACCGGTATTGTAACATCAAATTCACTATCAATTTCAGCAACCAATGTTATAATATCAAAAGAATCTAATATGCCATCATCAATTAAGGTTTCGCAAGTTTCAAAATCAACATCTGAATGCATATCTTCCAGAATTTCCAATAAAATATCCATATTTACTTCCCCTTTTTCTTCATGTTAATATGTTCTTTTAAAAATGCTCTATCTATTTTGCTATTTGCGGTCAAAGGCATTGTTTCCAGTGCTTCAATATAATTGGGAATCATATACCTCGGCAGTCTTTCCTTTAGGCTTGTAATAATCTGTTTTTTATCTATATCACCCACATAATATAATACAATTCTTTCTTTATTGTCATCATAGACACAGCAGGCACTCTTAATGCCTTCCAGCATATTTACATTTACCTCAATTTCTCCAAGCTCAATTCTATGCCCCATATGTTTAATCTGATAATCCTTTCGGGAGACAAATACGAGCTCTCCTCTTTCATTATATTTTCCAAGATCACCGGTTCGATAAATAAGTTCCGGATATGAATCATTTAAAGGATTTTGCACAAATACTTTGTTGGTTTCATCAAATGCTTTGTAATAACCTAATGTAAGAGAGGTTCCTCTGACACATATTTCCCCTAATTCTCCTTCGGCAGGTATATTATTATTATCATCTAAAAGTATAATTTCTGTGTTTTTAAATGGTCTCCCAATAGGCAAAATTTCATCTTCTTTAAAATGACGTTCTACTTTAAAATAACAACATACACCTGTTGTCTCTGTCGGCCCATATAAATTTATAAATTTAGCATTTGGCAGTGCTTTCCTCCAAATATTAAATTGTTTGATAGGAAATAATTCACTGGCAAAAGCAACAGTATGCAGGTATTTGGGAACCAAACTATCAAATACCCTAAAGGAAGATATAATAGTTAAAGCTGAAACTACCCAACATATAGTGTTGATTTTATATTCATTTAGAAACTCAACCAATTTAAGCGGAAACATGAATAGACTCTTTGGAATAATATAAGTTGCCGCCCCAAATTTTAGAGTTGAAAATAATTCCTTTAGACATGCATCAAAATATAGTGGTGTTTGATTGCCAAACACTGTGTCCTCATTAAACTCCAATACTTCTGATAAAGTTTCAATATAGTCAATAACTGAACGATGACAAGCAACTACTCCCTTTGGAACGCCGGTTGAACCGGATGTAAATACAACATAAATTGGATCTGTATCAATAGCAGTATCTCGAATATTTTGTATTATACTTTCATCAATACTTGTCTTAATTATATCATCATAGAGATATACTTCCTTGTCATAATCAAATGTTTCTATAGTTTCCTTGGTAGTCTCATCACAAATAATAACCTTTGGATTCAATTTTTTTAGTATTAACTCAATGCGAAAACGAGGCATTTCCTCGTCTATAGGTACATAAAAGTTACCCCCATATATAACACCAAAAAACGCTGCAATTGCCTTTGGGTGTCTCACCATAAATACTATAACCGGCTGTTTATGGAGTCCTTGCTTACTTAAAAATGTACCAATAGCTCTTCCACCATCATAAACTTCTTTGAAAGTAATGCCCATCTCTTCGTTTGCATAAGCAATTTTATTGGGAAGCCGTTTTACAGTATATTCTAAATATTCCAATACATTGTTTTGCATAACTGATCTCCTTATTCCTTATGACCCCTAATCCCTAACCCCTAACTTCTAATTTGGTATGCCAAACGCAGTAAGCGCTAAATCTGCACAACTGCGTAATCTTTTAATTAATTTTTTATTAAGTATATAAATTAAATATTCATAATTACCTTAATCATAAGTTTCTCGGATGCTCCAATGGTTCTAATGGCGTTGCAGGATATTTAGTTTGATCAAACTTAAAATATTCTTTACACCATTCAGAGTATTTCAACACCTCCGCATCTGTACGTAAAAAGCATATATAATAATAACCCCTTCGGGAAGGAGTAGTATCAAAATGATACCAATTATCTCTGACCTTGACCAAATTCCAAGCATGAAAAGAAGAATCAGTATCTCTGAGAACAATCATATTTTCGAAACCCGCCCTTGTTAACAATGCCCTAGAAGTTGAATAAAAGGTAAAACAATCCCCTGTACCTTTTTGTATTCCACGAGCTGCCTCTTTTATCCAATTGGTTTTATCAGAATTTCCTACATATGCGATATGTGTTCTTGTCCATTTATAAATCGCCCACAACTGTTCTAGTTCTGTCATATCTTCTTTGAGTATATTAGCAAGAACTTTATCAGCCAAATTATTCAACTCTTCCTCTGTCACATAACCTGCTGGCTTTTCTTTAACGTTAATTGTTGCGGTTTCAATCGCTGTGTTTCCCGCGGAATCAGTGGCACTATATATAACTTTATAGGAACCTGCCTTTTTTAAGTTTACATCACTGCTGTCAATTTTTAAATCTATATTTTCATCTTTATTATCTAAAACAGTAACATCCCGTCTATAAGAGACTGTCTCGCCTATGTAAACAGTTTGATCTTGTACACCATCTATTTCCGGTGGCTCTGTATCTTCCTTTATATTAAGTAACGCCTTTAACTGTGTCTTATTTTTACTTGTATCTTCTAATATAATTAAAACTTCCTGTTCTCCGGTCTTACTAAAATCAGGTTCCTCAGCAAAATATATATCAACATCCGTAACATCTGTAACATTTTGTACAAATTCCCTAGCCTCTATTTTCTCATTAACCCAAATTTCTTGATTTACTGTTTTTCCTGTAGGGGCAATCGTATCTACTACCTCTACTTTCGAAGAATAGATTTTTTTACCTATTTTTATTTTTACATCATAAATTCCGGGTGTATTCAGATTATTTGTAGATAAATCTGTAACAAATGTCCCACTATCTTTTTTATTTTTTACAAAATCAAAAATATCCAACGCTTCTATTCCCGCCTCTACCGCAACAACATTTCTTACTTTATTGCTGCTAAGTAGGATAATTATAGCTACAATTAATACAGCCACTGCAAGGGCGATAATTGTAATCTGTTTTTTAGTTTTCCCACTATACATTAGACCCATATTGAGGTTCCCTTCTCTAATATGCTAAATCCTACTGAAACTCCTATGGCTAAAGCCAATGGGGTTCTATTATGGGCTTTCTGCCCCTATTGGTAATTTTATAAACATTTATAGATTTTTAATTTTCGACGATTTTTTCTGTATTCTTCTATTAAATATTAATGTTTTGTAGAATAATTGTCAAGACTAACAGGTTCTTATAATTTCATAATAATGTTACGTCTATATCAAAATTAATTAGGCAAAAAGAAGTGTTCATTTCTTTTTGCCTAATTAATAAAATCTTCTGATAACACCGGAATGATACACTATAAACCGTATTATGATGAGATGCTTATACCCGCTACTCTCTTTTCTAAAGGCTTAAATATCTTCTCCTTTGACAGATCTTTTCTCATTCTAAAAATTTGATTAAGCGCAATTTCTGCTCCATAGTCCATCCCCTGACAACCCGCTAAAAGTATTAAATCCCCGGGTTTTGCCCCGGATATGGCCTGTTCTATTGCATCCGGCAATTCATCATATAAATCCACCTTTATATTCCCTTCACCCATTGCCTTTTTAAATGCCTCAAGCTCTTCATCTGTTACTCTGTCCTTAGAGGTTACATGAGACACACTCCTGGTTGCAATTATATTATCTAATCCAAGCCTTGGAGCCCAATTTACAATTGTTTCAGCATTTTCTCTGTTTACCGTAGGTCCCCTCTCTCCTCTGATTGCATATACTAAATGAAGTTTTTCATAGTCCATAAATTTTAACGTCCCTAAGGTAACATTTATGTTACCGGCATTAGCAAAGTGATCATCTATAATTTTAATATCATCCTCAAATATAAATTCAAAACGCCTCTCTACCCCACTAAATGTTTTTAATGCATTTTGTATTGTAGGGATAGATACATTGCATAAAAGCCCAATTATAATAGCTACCATAGAATTATATACAGAATGAAGCCCGGGAACTGCAAGCTCAATATCAAATTCCATTGGCATATATTCTTTTCCCCCAACTTTAAATTGTTTTAAAATCTCAACAGTAAATTTAGCCCTACCGGTAGTCAGGTCTAAATCCTTACAGATAATATGCCCATTCTTATTATTTAGCCCAAATGTAATTACCTGTGCCTTTGTTTTGTTTACTAAAGATGCGGAATATGGACAATCTAAATTAAGTATAGCTGTACTTTCTTCACCGGCATTCTTTATAAATCCCGATTTAAATTCAAAATATTTCTCAAAAGAACCATGAAAATCAATATGTTCACGGCTGATATTGTTGAGTGTAACTATGTCGTAATTAACCTTTTCTACACGATGCAGTTCAAGACCGGAAGATGAAACCTCCATTGTTACATGTGAAACATTTTTATTTACCATTTCATTTAAATAATATTGTAAATCTAAGGATTCCGGCGTTGTAAGTTCCGAAGGAATAAAGTAATCATCTGTTTTTATAGAAACAGTCCCTAACAAACCTGTCCTAAAGCCCTCATTTTCAAGAATAGCATTTGTCATAAATGCAGTGGTTGTTTTGCCGTTAGTTGCAGTAATACCTATCATTTTCATTTTTTTCGATGGATTATTATAAAAGGCCGCTCCTAATCTAGCTAAAGCTATCCTGCTATTTTCTACAGCATACTGAGGTATATCTATATCCTTTTGAAAATCCTCAACTATTGCGGCTACTGCACCATTCTCAACCGCCTGTTTTAAATATTTATGCCCATCGGTTTTGTAACCTTTAATGCATACAAAAATATA
>CAYLIZ010000040.1:10511-11693 GCA_964383985.1 uncultured Alkaliphilus sp.
AGATAATTGTCCGGTTTTTATATAGTCCTTTACAGCTAATATGTCCTCATATACATACCAAAATACACGGTTTGTATCTTCTGTAATAGCCTTGGGCTCTAAAGGTTGTCCTATCATCTCCATATAAGTTATATAGGGAATGTTAAGCCCTACCTTATAAATCAAATTATTGAAATTGGTAATCCTTGCATTTATCTCTATTAAATAGTATTGTCCCGTTTCAGCATCTTTTTTAAACTCTATTTCAGCAAATCCTTTATATTTAATACCTTCTAGAAATTTTGCTCCTATATCATAGAGTTCAGGAACATATTTTTGCCCGGTATATACAGAAGCCCCAAAATTTATAGGATACTGACGATATTTCCGGGCAGTCATCCAATGAGTTACCTTAGAATCTTGATTTAGATATGCATCAAAAGTATACATATGGTCATCAAACCCCGGTATAATTCTTTGCACGATTACTTCTAAATTTGCATTTTGCGCCTTTTCTAAAGCTTTTTTTAATTCTTCTTTATTATTAACTTTGAATATCTTTGTCCTAAACTTTGCTACAAAAGCCGATGAATCTACCGGCTTTACTATACAAGGATATCTGACCATTGTTTCTATCTTCTCGTAAAAATTATCTTCATTTACCCTAACCGTCTCCGGTACAGCTACTCCCTTTTCCACAGCAAGCCTGTGCAAAGTTTCTTTATTCATTACTTTGGTATATAATCCTGCTTCCGTTTGCGGAATAAGATATAATTCCTTTAATTCATCTAAATATTCATCTACAACTTCCACATAAGAGTCATGACATGGAATGAGGACCGGGGGCAAGGCCTCTCTTCCGGCATACTCTTTTAAAAATTTAATAAATCCCTCTTTATCTTTTTTATAATGGGGAGCAATTAATTTTTCGGAGCAGTATTTTGATTTTGCTCCATACCTATCTTTATCGGAGTAATCTATAGCAACAGTGTGTACCCCCTCAACGCCTAAACACCTTATAGCACTTAAACCTATATAATAATTACTGCCTAGGATTACTGCCTTATTTTTCATGTAATCACTCCCATATATTAACATAGACTAATTAACTCGGATATATACATAGTGCCATATTAATAATAAATTTTCAATGTAAAACTATGTAAAAATTTAAATATGTGTCGTGGTTGTTTAATTATGCGT
>CAYLIZ010000041.1:0-3523 GCA_964383985.1 uncultured Alkaliphilus sp.
GCACAACTATGGAAAAAGTTCATAGTATAGCTAAAAAATTTAGTAAATGCAGTTGCAGTTGATGCAAAAATAACCGTCCCCATTGCACACAAAATAAATTTGGATTGTTTAATTTATATATATTTTAAGGTAGAATATATGCTACAAAAGAGAGTTCAAAAAAGAGGAAGTGAATAAATGGCTAATAATCAACTATCAACATTAAATGAAATATTTAATAATAAACTTTTTAGAATTCCTGATTATCAAAGAGGATATGCATGGGGTGAGAATCAATTAGAAGATTTTTGGGATGATATTTTAAATATAAAGGATGGTGGGAAACACTATACAGGCTTGCTTACCGTTGAACAAGTTCATAAGGAAGATATTATTAATAATGAGCAATGGCAGGAGGATTTATGGCTTTTAGAACAGGGATATAAGGCCTACTATATTATAGATGGACAGCAAAGATTGACTACCTCAATTATTTTATTAAATGTAATTCTTGACAAATTTGAAGATGGCGAGGATATAAACTATACTGATTAGCGTTAATCGAATATTGCTAAATTGTATTAAAATTTCAGTTATTAGACATACATAAACTATAATTTTGATACAATAGAAACTCCTTGATTTCAAGGGGTTTTGTTGTTTTTGGAGATAAATTTAAGATGAAATTTTTATATTTGCACACAGTAATGCGAAATTATGCACACGGGTGTGCAGTTTTTTAATATGATTGCTAAAAGAAGGATGCTTCCTACTGCTACTTTTACTGAATATCTAAAAACAAGTAAGTATAGAGAATGGCTTGAAAAGGAAATAGTTGTGATACTTCTTGAATCTTGAATTGGAGGCGGCGTTCTTCCCAAATATGTCGGGACTCGCCACAAAAGTATGACGCATCATTTATAAAATGTACATAATTTATATGTTAAGACACATCATTTATATAGACGGTTTAAGACGTAACCGGGCATAACTAATTAGTTGTGGCCGGTTTTCTTTATCTATTTTAAAAATACTAAATTTTCAAAAAATAGTTTTTTAAAAATTACTAAACTATGTAGCATAATCATTTTGTGTGAATATATTAGTTAAAGGATCCATTAATTAATTAAAAAGGGGAGAGAAAAATGTCAAAGGTTTTTAAAAGGTTGCTTAGGGATGAAGAAGGTCAGGGGTTAGTAGAGTATGCATTGATTATTGTTGTTATTTCACTAGTAATTTTAGTTGCAGGAAATGCTGTTAAAGAGGGGTTAGATGATGCATTTAAAAAAATAGGAAATAGACTTAAATATACCCCTACTAAATAAGATTAACAAATCTAGAGATGCCCCTTCGGGGGCAGTATCTTCCTTTTATCTTTTATAAGGAGGGTCTATCCATTACCTTTTTAAAGGAGAGCATTATGAAAATATTAAATGATTATATATTATTAATCTTAATATTCTTATCTATATATTTTGATTTTACACAGAAAAAAGTTCCCAATTTCATTACTTTTCCAGCAATACTATTGGGTTTATTATCATATAGCATATTTAATGGACTAGAAGGATTTAAATTTAGTATAGTTGGCTTTTTAGTTGGTTTAGGGATATTTTTGTTTCCTTTCATCCTTGGTGGAATGGGAGGAGGAGATGTAAAATTAATGGCAGCTATTGGAGCACTAAAAGGTTGGAAGTTCGTACTCTATACTACTATCTATGCAGGCCTAATAGGTGGAATTATAGTAATAATATATTTAATTTATAAGAAAAAGCTTTGGATTACTTTAAAGAAGGCTTTAGGCATGATTTTAAGACCTGTTTTATTTGTACTAAATATTACTTTTGAAAACAAGACCTTAAAAAAAATAAACAACTATTTCTTAGGACTGGAAACCATAAAGGAAAGATATTACATACCTTATGGAGTGGCTATAGGGTTAGGGGCAATACTTGCATATTTTATATGAGGTGATTAAAATGTCACGTTTGTTTAAATTTAGAAAAAATGAAAAAGGTCAGGCTATTGTGGAATTTGCATTGGTACTGCCAATATTAATGTTGCTTATATTGGGAATTATTGAATTTGGTTGGCTTTTCAATGGAAAGCTTATATTAACTTCAGCAACTAGAGAAGGGGCCAGAGTAGTTGCAGTTACTAAAAGTGAAGGAAAGGCAGAAGCAGCAGTTCATGAGACATCGGATCTTACAAGATCCGGATTAACCAATTTACATGTTGACATCTCATATGTAATAGGAGGTCCTAATGATGTAAATAGATCTAGAGTTTTAGTAACAGCAGAAATGGATCCATTGATAGGGTTATTTGTTTCTACACCAGTGAACATAAAGGCAGAAGCCTATATGAGACAGGAATAGTGGGGTGAGAGATGTGATTAGGAAGTTGGTTAAAGATGAAAAAGGTGATGTATTAGTATTAGTAACTTTATTATTAGTTGTTTTTATTGGATTTGTAGCATTTGTAGTTGATGTAGGTCAATTATTAGTCACTAGAAGAAAGATGGTAACGGCAGCTGATGCA
The DNA here is from genome assembly GCA_964383985.1 of uncultured Alkaliphilus sp. Classification (GTDB taxonomy): domain Bacteria; phylum Bacillota; class Clostridia; order Peptostreptococcales; family Natronincolaceae; genus JAAZJW01. Next base: position 2,521 of record CAYLIZ010000041.1, read on the forward strand.
GCTGCCCTTGCAGGTGCAAAAGAGCTTAGTATCACCAAAGGTGTTAATACATCTAAAGCTGAAGAAATTGCAAAAGAGATTGCAGTACAAAATAGTGCTGATGAAAGCAATATTATAGTGAATATTGAAAATAGATTGATCACTCTACCCAAGAAAGATGATGAAAATGAAGTAGAAGAGATGAGACAGATTATAGAGGTAATAACCATTTCGCCACCTGTTGAAATGGCTTTTGCAAAGGTATTAGGTATAGATAATAAAGAGGTAGCTGCAAAAGCCATAGCTACTTGGGGTCATATTATCAATTTTAACAAAGGCGCATTTATGCCTTTATTTATATTAGAAGATAAATTTGGTATGGGAAATGCTAGTTTGCATGATGACAATATTATATTAAATGGTGATATTGCAAATAGTAGTTGGGGTTATATCAACGTAGGTAATACACCTGTAATAAAGGCTCTATTGAGAGGCGAAATATATGGTCATCCTATGGAAATAGGTGATGAACTAAAAGATGAAACAGGTAAAATGCAATATTTACCTGATGAAATAGAAAAGAGAATGCAAAAAGCATTAACTTTAGGCATAGGGTCAGATGGTAGCATAGATATAGATGCTAGAAGGCAATTTATGACAACTTTAGTTCCTGTAATCGATGATGAAGAGTTTATGAATTTAAACTTAAAAAAAAATGGAAAAGGTTTCAAAACGCCTTTAGATTTACCTATTAAATATTTTGCAGTATTTGAAATATTGGACGTTGTAACTGCTAATAATGGGAATGGTTCTTCTAATGGGAATGGTTCTTCTTATGCATTAGACCCTAATACCTATGAGAAGGTGAGTAGTGTTGAAAATTATTCACCATTAAAAATGGGTGCATTAATAGGTAGATTTACTGATACCATTGCTTTTGCCGATGTGGATATTAATCCTGGAGATCAAATAGATCCTAATCCATCAATGGCAACAGCCATATATTTTAAACTTATTCAATAAT
>CAYLIZ010000041.1:3623-11682 GCA_964383985.1 uncultured Alkaliphilus sp.
ATAGATCCTAATCCATCAATGGCAACAGCCATATATTTTAAACTTATTCAATAATCAAAAATAAAGAAAGAGGTGCAGTATATGAAAGTTAACAAACGCATACTCCTTATTGGAGTGATATTAGGACTAATTACTGTATTTTTTTTAAACAAATATATTCAATCTTTAAATGAGGCAAAAGATGTATTGGCTACAACCTCTTATTCTGAAGTGGTTGTAGCCCAAAAATCTATTCCAGCCCATGTTAGGATTACTGAAGATATGGTGAAGTTGTCATCTATACCATCAGACGCAGTACATCCGGATGTTATGAGAAAGCTGGATAAGGTGGTAGGAGGTATAACCAAATCAGAGATTATCAATGGAGAACAAATTTTGGCAGATAGGGTTGTAACGGAGGATACAGACGCCACCTTATCCTACCGAATACCTGAAAACATGAGGGCTATAACTATACCGGTGGATGAGGTAGTAGGGGTTGCAAACTATATAGTTGTGGGGGATAAGATAGATATATTGGCTACTTATGAGATGGAAACATCAACCACCTATACTCAACTTCAAAACATTGAAGTATTAGCATTAGGAGGATTAAAAGTTTCAACTGAAGTTGAAACAATACAACAGCCTAGTACAATAACCATATTGGTTAATCCCTCACAAGCTGAAGTTATAGCTTATGCTAGCTTAAATGGAAGTTTTCATTTAACATTACGTAATCCAATTGATACAAATAAAGTTGATTTAGATCATTATGGCGAAGATAATCTTGAATCATTTAGAGTGAGGTGATAGATTTGCAAAAAATAAAGGTATTGATGGTAGAAATTGAAAATGAATATAGAGATCTGGTATCTAATACCCTCTTTAAAGTGGATTATATTACTTTAATAGGTGAAACGGACGATTTAGAAGAAGTCAATTATATGATCGAAGAATATAACCCGGATGTAGTATTATTAGGTGTAAATTTAAAATTTGACAGATATTCCTTAGCAAAGTCTATATCCCAGGAGTATTTAGATATTGCAGTGATTATGATTGAATCTGAATTAAAAGAAGATACTATGTATAAGGCTATACTTGCCGGTGCAAAGGATATTATCATCACTCCTTTCACTTCAGCTAAATTAGTTGATTCTATATATAGATCCTATCAATTAGTAAAAGAAAAAAATGTAGGCCATAGGAATGATAGAGTTGTTACTTCTAGAAAAGAGACCGGTAGGGGAAAAGTAATTACTGTATTTAGTACAAAGGGTGGCGTAGGAAAGACATTTATATCTACAAATCTTGCTATTTCTTTAGCTAAAAATACTGATAAAAGAGTATGTTTAGTAGATTTAGATTTAGATTTCGGAAATATTGTATTAGCGCTAAATATTATACCCCGCTTTAGTATTTTAGATATAGTTGATGATATCAGGAATATGGACCAAGATTTGCTCGAATCCTATTTAATTCCACATGAGTCCGGCATAAAGGTACTTCCAGCCAATGCAAGGCCTCAGGTAAATGAATTTATAAATGCTGAACATATTGAGATAATCCTTCGTACATTACAGGAAACATTTGATTATATTGTAGTAGATATGCCTGCTAGATTTTATGAACCCGTTAATCCTGCTTTTCAAGTAGCAGATATATTATTGATGGTAACTACACCGGAGATATCAACTTTAAGAAATGTAAAAGCGTCAATCCTTACCTTATATGGATTAAACTTCCCAAAGTCAAAGATTAAGGTAATATTAAATAGATCTGATAGAAGTGGGTTAATAAAGGCAAAGGATGTGGAAAGAACTTTAGGACAAAGTTTATACTCAACAATTGATGAAGATCATAAATTAGTAACACTTTCATTAAATAATGGAAATCCGGTAATATCATATGAACCTAAAGCTTCTATTAGCAAATCTATTGTTAATTTATCTAAAAAAATAAATTTAGAACTAGATAGTGGACATAAATAAATGGGGGTGGGACTATGGTTAATGGCTCATTTAATTTTAAAAGATTAAAAAGCAGTGCGGAGATTAGCAAATCAACTATAGGAGCATCTGAGGTTTTATCTAAGAAGAAAAAAGAGTTAGAAGATATTGCTACGGAAACTTTATCACAAGTTATTGAAACCATTACTAGTGTTAATGAAAATCAAAATGAATTACAAAAGAAATTTGTATTAGATGAGACTAATAGGGTTATTAGTGAAATATTATATGAAAGCAAAAGGAATTTATCTTTTGGGGATAAACAGAGGGTTGCAAATTATGTAATGGATGAGGTATTTGGCTATGGTCCTATTACTTCATTGATTGATGATCCAACTATTACAGAAATTATGGTCAATGGTCCAGAAGATGTTTATATAGAGCGCCAAGGAAAAATATTTAAAGTAGAAAACTCTTTTAGAGATGATAATCATATAATGCATACAATAGATAAGATAATATCTCCATTGGGTAGAAGGGTTGATGAGAGTTCACCAATGGTTGATGGTAGACTTCCGGATGGTTCTAGGGTCAATGTCATAATTCCTCCTTTAGCAGTGAAAGGTCCAACTATTACAATACGCAAGTTCGCCGTAGAGCCATATACATTAGATGATTTAATTACATTTGGTACACTAAATCAAAATATTGCTAGAATTTTAAAAGCAAGTGTTAGAGGCAGGATAAATATAATTATATCTGGAGGTACCGGTAGTGGCAAGACTACATTATTAAATGTAATTTCAGGATTTATTCCTAAAGTGGAAAGAATTATTACTATAGAAGATGCTGCAGAATTACAGCTTCAACAGGAACATATAGTGTCATTAGAGAGTAGACCTCCAAATATTGAGGGGAAAGGTACTATTACTATTAGGGATTTGGTCATTAACTCCTTACGTATGAGACCAGATAGAATACTAGTGGGGGAAGTAAGAGGAGGAGAAGCCTTAGATATGCTTCAGGCAATGAATACCGGTCATGATGGTTCTATTACTACTATTCATGCAAATAGCCCAAGGGACACTTTAGCCCGTCTTGAGACAATGGTTATGATGTCTGGAATGGAACTACCGTCTAGAGCAATTAGAGAACAAATTGCTTCTGCAATAAATTTAATAGTATACTGTGCCAGATTTACCGATGGTACTAGAAAGATAGTAAAAATTTCTGAAATAGTAGGCATGGAAGGGGATACTATTACCTTACAAGATTTATATGTATTTAAGCATGAAGGTTTTGACGAGGGAGGTTATGTACGGGGTAAACATGTGCCTACTGGTATAGTACCTAAATTCCTAGAGAAGATTAAAGCCTATGAAGAGATTATTCCAGTTTCTGTTTTTAATGCAGATAGGAGGTTTTAATGTGCTTTATATTGGTTTCTTATTAGCGTTTTTAACTACAGTTTTTATGGTATTAGGATTGTATAATTGTATATTTGAAAAACGAATTGAGATTATCAATAGATTGGAAACATATACCACTCAATCAGACAATTTTGATCTTAACTCCGATGTAAATTTGAAGGAATTTATATTGAACATCATAGGTGTTGTAGGTAGAAAGATATCTAAACAAAATTATATGGAAGAGAAAAGGAAAAAGCTTAATCAAGCATATATTTTTATGAGGGTTGAAGAATTTTTAGGAATATCCATATTATCAGCTATATTTTGTTTTCTTTTGATTTTTTATTTAACAAAATTATGGTATATAGCTCTAATAGGAATAATTATAGGTTTTAAAATTCCGGATATATACGTTGGAATAGAGAGAAAGAAGAGGATGAAAAGATTAAACTCTCAACTTCCGGAAGCTTTATCAATTTTATCTAACGGCCTTAGGGCAGGTTCTAGCTTTACTCAAGCTATGTCTATTGCAGCAAATGAATTAAATACTCCTATTAAAGATGAATTTTTAAGAGTAATTAGGGATAATGCAATAGGAAAAACATTAGATGAAGCTTTAATAGCCTTTTCTGAAAGGACTGATGACGAGGATGTAGATATGTTAATTACCGGATTGATTATTCAAAGAAAGGTTGGAGGAAATTTAGCCGAAATATTAGATACAATCAGTGAAACTATTAGAGATAGGATGAGAATTCGTGGTGAAGTTAAAACCTTAACAGCCCAAGGTAGACTTTCAGCTATTATCATTTCAGTACTACCTTTTGTAGTTGCAGCATTTATGTTTGTTATAAACTCTGATTATATAATGGAACTTTTTAAGAGTACATTTGGAATTATTATGGTGGTTGGCGCATTGATTATGCAGATTTTAGGGATTTTTATCATTATGAAGATGGTAAATATAGAGATTTAAGAGGGGGAGACTATGGAATATTTAGTCTATATGCTTGTTATTATTACCGTTAGCTTTTTAGTTTTAATTATATATGAGCTTTTATTCTATCAAAGAAAGGATATTAAAAATAGATTAGATGGAGTAAAAGATATGTTTAGAAGTCCTGAAGATGATAATATTCTATCGGAACCATTTACTGATAGGATTATAAAGCCTGCCTATCAAAAATTTATATCATTCATTGGAAAGGCTACTCCTTATCAGATAAGTGAGGGATTAGAAAGAACTATATCTTATGCTGGAAGACCTAATAATATAAATGTAAATAGATTTATTGCTATACAGATTATGTTAGCAACTATCTTATCATGTATATTATATTTGTTTTATAATTCAGTAGGAAATAAACCTAATCCATTACTATTAATTATAATGGGCATTTTAGGGTTCATGATACCATTATATATTCTTAAGGCAAAAGCTAGGGATAGACAAATTAAGATTCAAAGATCTTTACCTGATATGCTGGATTTATTATTTATTAGTGTAGAGGCTGGATTAGGATTTGATATGGCGCTAAAAAGAACCATTGAAAAAATGTCAGGACCTTTATCTGAGGAATTTAATAGGGCTTTAGATGAGATTAGTAAGGGTAAAGAAAGAGAAGATGCTTTGAGAGGTGTAGTTCACAGAACAGGAGTAGATGATATCTCCACTTTTATTTCTGCAGTTATTCAATCTGAACAATTGGGCAGTAATATTGCAAATATGTTAAGAATTCAATCTTCTTCTATGAGGCAGAAGAGGCGCCAAAGAGCAGAAGAATTGGCAATGAAGGTTCCAATAAAGATGTTATTTCCACTTGTTTTCTTTATATTTCCGGCATTATTCATCGTAATACTTGGCCCGGCTGCTATTAGAATAATTAATATATTTAGAGAAATGTTCTAAGTTTGGGGTGATGAATTTGAAAAAACATAAAAATTATTTAATTATAATTATCATGGTAATAATTTTAGTTTTTCAAAATATATATGTTGTTTCAGAAAATACTAAGGATTTATTAGTAGTATCTTTAATAATAGATACTTCAGGCAGCATGAATACTACAGATCCCCAAAGGCTTCGTGAGGCTGCAGCAAATGTATTTATAGACTTATTGAGCCCAGAAGATTATTTGGGTATTATTACTTTTAATAATGAAGTTGATTTGGTAATTCCAATGGAGCAGTTAAAAGATATTAGCATAAGAGAATCTTTCAAAGAAAGATTAAGTCCAAATCTTGAAGCAGGGGGTAATACTGATTATAAGGCTGCTCTTGAAAAATCAAGTGAAGAGCTATCAAAATTAGACAACTCAAATGCTCGAAAAGTTATTGTATTATTAACCGACGGAGAACCAATTCCGGGAGGAATAACTGGGAATGAGAAGGAATTTATATCAAATTATATGGAATCCTTATGGAATACTATATCAAGTTTAAGTCAAAAAAATTACCCTGTCTATTCTATTGGTTTTAGCGATCAAATCAATGTAGAAGTTTTAGATAGGATTGCTAAAGAAACTAATGGTGATGTGAATATTTTTAAAGATGCCTCTGATTTAGATGTAAATTTAATCCAAGGTCTAAAATCTAGAGAAATAATAGAAACTCAACTATTAGCTCAAGCAGACGAAAATAAAAAACCACTTGAATTAACTACCGATTTTTGGATTAAAGAGGAAGGATACAGGAATGGGGAAGAAGCTGTAGTTTCTGCTTCATTAAAAATAGGAGCCAATCGATTACAAGGTGGCACTGATTTAGTAATCAATGAATTTAATTTAATTACAGTTTACGATGATGGGACTACTATTACAGTACCATTATTAGGCAGCGAAGAAATGGATAATGGTGATATTAGGGCTAATGATGGCATTTGGTCTAATAAGATTGTTTTTAATAAGAGTGGAAACGCAAAAACAGCAATAGTTGTATCAGGTAAATATAAGAAAGAATCTTTTAAATTGATGAAATCACTTGGAAATTATAGAGTTGATAATCCTGGAAATATTGTTTTATCTTCATATGAAAAAAATCTTTGGGGAAGAGGTGGAAAAACATTATTAATTCCTCTTACATTTGATAATCAATCTTCCTTTAAAGAAATGGTATCTGTAGATATTGATGAAAAAATAGGTAATGCAAATATAAGGCAAATAGAATTAGAGCCATATTCTAAATCAAATATAGTTTTGAATATAGAATTAAACTCAAGTTTAGATAGAGGGATTTATGATTTAAAGATAAAATTTAAGCCATTGAATCAGCTTACCACAATTGATAATACTAAATTAAATTATAAAGTTGAATTATTATCATATTTTGAAAGTTTATATAGAAACTTGGAGAGTAGATATACAGTTGTTATTCCTTTAGCATTGATTTTTATTGGTTTACCATTATTTATTTATATTATGGGAATATTATTATATATTATAATTGTTAACCCCCAAACTAAAGTTAATGGAATTTTAGCATATTGGGACGAGATTAGTCCTGAAAACAAGGTAGAGTTCAACTTATCTGAGAAAAAGAAGGATAAGATATTAATAAGTTTTGATCCTTATAAATCTGCAGATTTCTATATTGAAGGAGGTAAATATAAATATGATTTTGTAATTTCTAAAAAGATTATAAAGAAAAGCAGTTCCTTTATTTTAGGTTGGAAAGGATTATTATCTAGAAAAAGTTTCATCGAACAAACATTATCCTGTACACAGCCAGGTATAATTATTTATGAAGGAGATATATTTACTAAATTGAATTTGTATGATGGTAGGGAGTTTTCATCTGATATTTTTGGATTTAAGTTTACTACAACTACATCTAAATGGTCTAAGGATCATCAAGAAGGAAAAGATATTTTGGAGGGAAGGATATAATGAACTACAGGATTTTTAACCTTACCCAAAACATCATAGTTTTAGAAAATGTGAGGATTGCTCAAAGCTATTTTACTAGATTAAAAGGCTTATTAGGTAGAGAAGATTTGGACAATAGTGAAGGGCTAGTTATAAAGCCATGTAATTCAATCCATACTATTGGGATGAAATTCTGTATTGATGTAGCATTTGTAGATAAGAACAACATAATAATTCATATAATTAAAAATATGGCACCTGGAAAATTAAGTCCTATTATAAAAAAATCAGCTTTTGTAATAGAAACTAAAGCCGGAGAATTTGATAAAATAGGTTTAGTAGAAGGTGATGAAATAAATTTAAGCACAAGACAAGGGGACGGCAGACTGCGTAATAACTGTCACTCTGAGCGAAGCGAAGAGTCTCGGTTGGCTTAAAATGCAGATCCTTCGCTCCGCTCAGGATGACAAAAAGCAAAAAAGGTGCAATTTTGCGCAGTCTGACGATACCTTGTCTTATCTTAGAGTATAATTTTAGTTGGCAGGAAGTAAAAAAATTAAGGGAAGAGACAAATATCCCTTGTTTGTATGTTAATATTTATATTTTATATATGTTAACTGTTATTTTACAGGTAAAAATGGGAAGCGATTATCCTTAATTATACGGTAAAAGCTTGTATATAAAAAAGATAAAGAATTTGCCAACAATTACTTGACAGTAACAAAATAGGTTGCCTAGATATAAACATGATTTACCTTCACTTTTTGTCCTTGCCCTCTTTTATCTATAACAAAAGACAAAAGAGCAAAGGGGCAAAAGGTAAATATATTAAAATTGCAGAAAATATGACAAA
>CAYLIZ010000042.1:0-1702 GCA_964383985.1 uncultured Alkaliphilus sp.
TTATTTGAACCGGAGGATTGTAAAATATTAATTGGGACATAGAATGCGGGAAATTGAATGTAATCTATGCACAAGGAGTGAACAAAAGATGAATAACAAAAGTACCAATAAAAGGTTATTGCGGCTATTTGTTTTTGCTTTTGCTGTATTACTGGTCGGTGTGGGCTTGTACGTAGCAAATTACTATAACCTTCTTCCACAGAGGACTTATACTGCCGAAGATTTTAATATTGCAACAATATACAGCGAGGCAGATTATAACAATAACGGAATTGATGATTATACCGATATTCTGCTTGGGGCAAAAAAAGATGCCGAAAATCGTCCTACCTATAACGGGGCATATTATAATGGGGGTTATCCTCCCGACGATATTGGAGTATGTACTGATGTTGTATGGAGAGCCTTCAAAAACGCAGGATTCAACTTAAGGGAAATGCTCAATAACGATATTATCGCGAGACCGGAAAATTATCCTAATATTGAACAGAGGGATAAAAACATTGATTTTCGTCGTGTTGGTAATCTGCGTGTCTTTTTTGATGAATACGCATTACCCCTGTCAATAGACATAACCCACATTGAAGAATGGCAGCCCGGTGATATTGTTATTTTTGGAAACGATAAACATATTGGTATTGTATCAGATAAAAGAAACAGTAAGGGACAGCCCTATATTATCCATAATTACGGCCAACCAAATCGCGAACAGGATTATTTGAAATTTGGTAAAGTTACAGGACATTATCGTTTTGATGCTTCAAAGATTCCTGAAGATATCATTGTAAAATGGACGGATTGAAAATCTAAAAACATAGCTATTATAATTGGTTCTAATATTGCAGTAGTAGACGATAATGAGGTATCATTGGATATAAAATCATTTATAAAAGAAGATTAGAATTATTCGATAAAGTGTACGAACATTTTTCGAAAAGTAAATTGTTAGGGAATATGTAGAAGAAGAGCTGAAGAGATATATTTCAATTTTAGAAATAGCGAATAATTTTTATAATAATTAAAGTGTAGGTATTAAAGAAAGGATGATTATTTGATTTATAAAAATCCTAATTATAGAAAAGCAAGAGGCAGTCATATATTATTAGTATCCTGTGGGTATTGCAAAACTGATATTGCTAAATATCAGAAAGTAGGCAGGGGAAATTTATTGAGAATGTATACTGACAGGATTATTAAAAGCTCTATTGATCTTTCCAAAAATCATGGAGCATTATTTTGTCCCAATTGCAAAAAACAACTAGCAACAAGGGTTACCTTACCCTCCCAGGTCCTTATTTTAACAGAATTTTTACCTCTTGATATTAAATACCGGGGAGAAATAGGAGTTTTACCGTTTCCTCCCGGAGCATTAACAATATAAGTTGGAATAGCCATACCCGATGTATAACCTCTAAGATATTCCATAATTTCAATACCGTCATCAATAGAGGTATTAAAATGAAGAGTACCTTTTACCTTTTTAGCATGGAAAATATAATAGGGTCTAATTCTACATTTTAGAAGTTCTTGATTTAAAAGGCGCATAACATATTTATCGTTATTTATACCATTTAATAATACAGCTTGATTTCCTAAAGGAACCCCGGCAAGAGATAATTTATCACAAGCTTTTTTAGCTTCTTTAGTTATCTCCACAGGATGATTAAATTGGGTATTCATATATATAGGAGGATATTTTTTA
>CAYLIZ010000042.1:1802-11315 GCA_964383985.1 uncultured Alkaliphilus sp.
GTTTATGTCTTTTTCATCTAATGAAATTATTTTAAGTAGGGTTTCTAAATCGGTAACTCTATTATTAAGCTGCCATCTGTAATCATTCCAATTTTCTTCAGTAGCATTAAAAACAGAAAGTATTTTTTTCTTTTTTTCTCCATATTTTTTTTGTTGTTCGGGCGACATACCGGTAGGTATAGTATCTTTAATATTTAAATAATCCCGGATTCTGTTTTTTAGTTCGTCTGCTCTATTTAGAGCTATCTTTTTTTTATCCGTAAAATCTTCGTCTTTATTATCCATGAAATTCCCCTCTCTATTATAATTATACAACTTGCACTTGAATATAAGTTTTATGATTTAAACGTTATGTTTTATGATTTAAACATTATAACATAAAGTAATTAATTGTACAAATTTGATAATTTTAACATAAGCGTTAATTTGTTGTATTTATTCACCCCTTATTTGGCAATTAAAGTTATAATTTAGCTTATTATTCTACTAGGGTAGAGTTAAAAGCGGATTACAGTTGGATAAAATTTTTCACAGGCCTTTATGGTTTTTGCTTTGGGACTTGTAACTATTGACAACAAAAGGTTATAATAAAAGGTAGAAATATTATTTAAAGAAGAGAGTGCGAGATGATAAAAACTAAATAAAGATGGTTTAGATGAAATAATGGAAAGGAGTTTACAGATGAACGCATTACTGATAATCGATATGTTAAAGGATTTTATTGATGCGGATGGGGTGCTAACTACAGGGCCCGCAGGAGCAGATATAGTAGATTTTATTAAAGAAAAAATTCAAGAATTTAGAACTAAGGATTATCCTATTATTTATATATGTGATAATCATGAAGTTGATGATAAGGAGTTTGATATGTTTCCATCCCATTGTATAGCAGGAACTAAAGGCAGTGAAATAATCGAACAGCTAGAACCTAAAAAAGAGGATATAATAATTAGAAAAAGGAGATATAGTGCCTTTTTCGGTACAGATCTAGATTTATATTTAAGAGAGAAGAGAATAAATGATATATATATGATGGGTGTATGCACAAATATATGCGTTTTGTATACAGCGGCAGATGCTAGAAATTTGGATTATAAGGTAAATATATATGAAGATGGCGTAGCATCATTTGATGAAGAAGCACATAATTTTGCACTAAAGGAATTAGAAACAACTTTAGGGTGTACTATATTATAGGGGCGGGCTTCGCTCCTTTTTTATTGGCACATGGTGCTGATTTTAAGATAGTTAAGGGTACAAGCCATTATAAATCTGATGATTAAAGTAGAATTTGAATTAGTAAATTATTTAGAAATAGAATAATGACATTCGAATGCATGTTGTGACAGGTGTGGATTACAGTTGTACTAATGGGAGAGATAAAGCTATGGCACTAAAATTATTAATATTAGCTACTATAGGGGGAGTTATAGGTTGGGTTACAAATTTATTAGCAATTAAAATGTTATTCAGGCCTTTTCGTCCTATTAATATTCCTCTAACTAATTTTAAAATACAAGGGCTCATACCGAAACGGAAAGCAGAAATAGCAAAAAGTATAGGGGAAACCGTAGAAACAGAATTGTTGTCGATGGAAGAAATTATTGATAAATTAATTAAAAGTAATAATAAGGATAAAATTTTACTGATACTTAAAGATAAAATAACAGTAATTGTGACAAATAAACTTCCGTTTTTTATACCCTCTGTCTTTAAGAGAATGATTTTAAAATACATTAACGATGTAATAGACGAAGAGGGAGATAAAATAATTACAGAATTCATGGAAGACATGGTTATAAAGGCTACTACGAATATAGAATTAAGTAAAATGATAGAAGACAAAGTAAATAAGTTTGAAATGGATGAATTGGAGAGGATAGCCATTAAAACAGTAAAGGCTGAATTAAAACATATTGAGATATTAGGTGGTATACTTGGTTTTATAATTGGCATATTTCAGGGCATAATTGTTTTATTATTATAGAGATTGTATGTTCATTTCAGGTCCTTTCATATTAAAATGCATTGTTATTTTGGTTATAGTGTGTAATAATTAAATTAAAGGCCGATATGGTAATTAAAGTATATTGATAGTTAAGTTAGAAAGTGTCATGTAAAAATATATTTTATAATATAAAGAAAGTTCGGACGTTATATAATAAATAAAAGTGGACAGGAGGATAAACCATGTATGCAAGTGATATGATTCATTATCCGCAAGATGAAATGAACACTGTTTTATTGCCGGTTACATCAGGATGTATATATAACAAATGTATGTTTTGTTCCATGTATAAAGACGATAAATATTCTGAGGTCCCATTCTCGGATATAGAAATGCAGCTAATGAATATGAATATCTATACCGATAAGGTATTTTTGATAGGTGCAGATCCCATGTCAATAGGTTTTGACAAAATGAAGCAATTATTGGATATGATACATCTGCATTTGCCATATTGTGCACGTGTGGCATCATATGCTGCCATAAGGAGCCTTTTCAAATATTCAGTTGAGGAATTATCGATTCTTCATGATGCGGGCCTTAGATTGTTATATATCGGTTTTGAAACCGGCAGGGATGATATATTAAAATTGATGAATAAAGGTCATACCGTAGACCAGGCAATTCAGCAAGCGAAAAAACTTAACGAGGCAAATTTACAGTTTAATTCTATCATAATGTATGGAATAGCCGGAAAAGGTGAATCTGTGGATAATGCAGTTGCAACTGCTGAAATGATTAATCAGTTTGTAACAGGTAAGCTTATTACCATGAACCTGGTAATCATGGAGGGATCAAGGTTAAGAGATATGGTGAAAAATCATGTTTATATTCCTTCAGGAAGAAGGGAACGGTTAGTGGAAATAAAAACACTTTTGGAAAACCTTGAACCTAAGGAACCGATGATGTTTGATACAACACATGCAACAAATTTAGTCAGAATGGAAGGTGTATTGCCGGAACAGAAAAGAAGATTAATAAGGGAAATAAGTAATCACATAAAAATTTCTGATGGCGAATGATAAAAATTTATTGTAATTTATATGTTAATATTGATTACTACTAAAGCAGACCTATTGATTGATTTATAATCGTTAGGTTTTATTTTTTGAAAACACAATTATTTGGATATTTCAATTATTTGGTATTTTAAAAATGTTTTCTGTTTTTAATTTGATAATTGTTCTTCGATAAAAATCGTTTTGTAATTTCTAGAGTTCTGTGAAAAGTTATTGACATATGTCAGGAACAAAGTATAATAGTAATTGTAGGGGTTAAACTACAACAAGAGCACTCTGGTTATTTCCAGTTATAATCGAGGTGATAAATTATGGCAAGGCCTATTAAATGGAGAAAAGTATGTCGTTTGCCGGAAAGCAATAAATTTGGCCCTCTCGGTTCTACCTTGGATAACAAAGATTGTATAAATATGAAAGTTGATGAATATGAAACAATAAGATTGATTGATTTAGAAGGCCTTACCCAAGAAGAATGTGCTGATCAGATGAATATTGCCCGTACTACTGTTCAGGGGATTTATATGAGGGCAAGGAAGAAATTGGCCGAATCACTGGTAAATGGTAAGGTGCTGATAATTGAAGGAGGTAAATATCAGCTTTGCAGCGGCCATGGGCAAAGGTGTGGTCGTGGTTGTCGTATGTATAGACATGGACATGGTTTGGGTTTTGCACGTAAAGGTGATCGAGATGGCTAACTATATATTCATAAAGAATAGATGTAACAAAAGTTATCTAAATAAAAATAGAATGGAGGATTAGTATGAGGATAGCTATACCTGTGGATGAAAAAGATATAGGAACAAATGTATGTGAATCATTTGGGCGTACTCCCTATTACCTTATTTATGACACAGAAGCCGAGAAAAGTGAATTTATTGATAATAGTGCAGCAACAAGTGCAGGTGGTGCAGGGATTAGGGCTGCACAAATAATAGTTGATACTAAGGCAGATGCCTTGTTAACACCTCGATGTGGGGAAAATGCCTCTAATGTGCTAGAAGCTGCCGGTATAAAAATATATAGAACACAAGGTACTTCGGCGAAGGATAATATTGATGCTTTTATTTCCGGAAAACTTTCCTTATTGGATGAGATTCACGCCGGATTTCATGAACATGGGCGTAGAAGAGGGAGAAATTGATATGATGGTAGCTGTGCTAAGCGGCAAGGGAGGCACAGGGAAAACATTGATATCGGTAAACTTAGCTGCAGTGGCAAAAAAATCGATTTATATTGATTGCGATGTTGAGGAGCCGAATGGACATCTGTTTTTAAAACCTGAG
The DNA here is from genome assembly GCA_964383985.1 of uncultured Alkaliphilus sp. GTDB lineage: Bacteria > Bacillota > Clostridia > Peptostreptococcales > Natronincolaceae > JAAZJW01. Next base: position 6,113 of record CAYLIZ010000042.1, read on the forward strand.
AATATTCAGGAAGAAGAGGTATCAATTAAAATTCCGGTAGTAAATGATGAACTTTGTAATGGATGCCGAAAGTGCGTTGATTTTTGTAAATTTAATGCACTTTCTTATGTCAATGATAAATTGATTATATTTGAGGATATCTGTCATTCTTGTGGTGGCTGTGTGCTGCTTTGTTCTGAAAAGGCGTTAACTGAAAAGGATAATGTTATCGGCAAAATACAGAAAGGTATGTCAGGCGATGTATGTGTCAATACGGGAATACTAAATACAGGTGAAGTTTCAGGTGTTCCAATCATTAACAAACTATTGGATGATAATAAAAATGTCTCCGGTATTCCTATTTTTATTGATTGTCCTCCCGGCAGTGCTTGTGTTGTTATGGATAGTATCAAGGATGCAGATTATTGTATTTTGGTAGCTGAACCTACATTGTTTGGTGTTCATAATCTCAATATGGTTTATGAATTGGTGAAAATATTTGAAAAATCCTTTGGTGTGGTTCTCAATAAATGTCTTGAGGGAGAAAATCCGGCGGAAAAATTTTGTTTAGAAAGAAATATCAAGATTTTAGGCCGAATTCCTTTTGATAATGAGCTAGGAGTATTGAACTCAAATGCGAAGATAGCAGTCAGGGAAAGCAAAAAATATGAAGGAATGTTTTCCTCTTTACTGGAGACGGTGACAAAGGAGGTGCGGCACGAACATGAAACAGTTATTAATTCTTAGCGGTAAAGGCGGCACGGGAAAAACAACATTAGCAAGTGCATTTATAAAGCTCTCCGGTGCCAAGGCATATGCAGATTGCGATGTGGATGCACCCAATTTACACCTTATAACAGAACTAGATTCTGAACCAAAAAAAACAGATTTTTATGGATTGCCGGAAGCTGTGATAGATCCCGAATTATGTATTGAATGTGACAGGTGCAGGCAGAATTGTCGATTTGATGCAATTACAGCAGAAGGGGGCTATAAGGTAACCCCCTTTGCCTGTGAAGGTTGTGGGGTTTGCCGGCTCGTTTGCCCTGTAGGAGCAGTAACTTTGAATCCGGCTGTAGCCGGAGAATTGATGCTGTATTCCGCTCATGGGGAAAAGGTTTTTTCAACAGCGCAACTCAAGATGGGATGCGGCACCTCCGGATTGCTGGTTGCTGATGTAAAGAAACAGATGAAAACGGCAGTAGCTGAAGAAGGGATTGATACAGAGTTTGCAATTATTGATGGTTCCCCGGGAATTGGTTGTCCGGTCATTGCATCGCTCAGCGGTGTTGATATGGTATTAATTGTAGCCGAACCCTCTGTATCAGGTATTAGTGACATGGAACGAATCATAAATACGGCGGCGAAATTCGGGGTAAAAATAGCAGTTTGTATCAATAAATATGATACTAATCTTAAAAATACAGAAAAAATTGAACTATTTTGTAAAGAACAGGGATTGCCCTTTATGGGTAAGGTACCCTTTGATTCGGATGCTGTAAAAGTTGTTAATAACGGGCAGACCATTGTGGACATAGATTGTATATCAGGGACAGCGGTTAAAGAGGTTTATAAAAAAACAATGGAGATACTTTTTGAAAAAGATGGAGGAGAAGAAAATGATTAAAATTGCAGTAGCAAGTGAAAATGAAATGGTAACAGAGCATTTTGGGCATTGTGCTAATTTCAATATTTTTGAAGCCAAGGATAATCAAATTATAAAAAGCGAATCTGTACCAAATCCGGGGCATAGACGTGGTTTTTTACCAGATTTTCTGAATGATATGGGAGTTAACGTGATTATCTCAGGAGGTATGGGGGGCGGAGCTATCGATATTTTTAATTCAAAAGGTATTGAAGTTGTTGTTGGGGCAAGTGGTGATGCCAAAGCAGCAGCGGAAGCATATTTGCAGGGTTCTTTAAAGTCCACTGGATCTGTTTGTCATGAGCATAAATATCATGATGAATGTGGAAATGGAAAACACTCTTGTCATTAGCAAAATATTTTGATAAGTAAATAATAGATAAACATTAAAATGCTCACATTTATAATTGTGGGTATTTTTTTAATCAAATGTAATAATTGGTATTAATAAATTGTTTTGCTATAATATATGGTAAAGATTTAAAATAATAATTTAGACTTGGCGAATTAATGTATAAAAAGAGGAAAAGAGAGATGATTACAATTATATTATTTGATTTAAGTGATACTTTATGTAAGCAACGGACAAGGTGATTTTATGGAAAAGATAATAAAAAAATTTTTATTCAATCATAAAAAAAATAATAAGAAAAGATTTGATTTAACTGCATTAGAAAAATATATTATAGACAGTTATAAAGGACATAATCAATATTTAGCTAAAGGTGGTTATATTGAGTTTTATAATCAAATTATAAATTTAAAAGAAAATAATTATATAAAAGAAATACAATCTTCTGACTATAATGGTCTAAATCCTCCATTAAAAATTAGATGGCAAATTATATTTGATGAAAAAACTTCTAAATGGGACAAATCAAAGATGCTGCAGCTTTCCGATCTTTTAGATTTTAGCTATTATATAAATAACCCATCATATCAAACAGAATTAGAATGGGAGTACATAGAAAATATATACAATTTTTTACAATCAAAAGAAATAAAAGAATGGGCAAGCGTGGAGGAGCGGTCTCTAGAACTTTTTTATGATGAAAAGTTTCTTAAAAACAGAAAGGAGACAGCAAAAGGCAAATATGGTATATTAAAGAGATTAAAGCTTTCCTATGAAGATCTAAAGATGAAAAAATATGGCGAGATGTTTATATACTGGAACAGGGGTATACAAGACATTAGGAATATAATTATTTTAGAAAATCATTCTACATTTTTTACATATAAAAAAGTTGCAGAAAACAAGGGAAATATACTGGGTTTTGTACCGGATGCACTTATATATGGGGAAGGCAAAAAAATAGAGAATAGTTTTTCTTTTTTAGAGGAGATTGCAGATATAAACAATGTAGAAATTTTATATTTTGGTGATATAGATTCCGAGGGATTTGGTATATATTACAGGTTGAAAGAAAGATATTCTAATGTAAATATTAGGTTAGATCATAATGCTTATAGTCACCTTATCTCTATATGCAATAGATATTACCCGTTAGATGGGCAGCAAAAAAATCCCGTATATTTAAATTATTTTTTAGAGGAAATGAAAGAACATTTAGATGATAAAAATATCAGCAAACTTAAATATATCTGGGATAATGATTTTAGAATACCACAGGAACTTATAAATTATGAATACTTACTAAAGGTGAAAAAATGACTATAGAACAGGGTTTTTTTAATAGAATGAAAAAATTACAACCTATTCGTATGTTGGGTGCCGGCATGGATTTAGGGGATTTAAATGATTATGCTTATGAAATATGTTTTCTTCTTATACAAAATATTTTCAAAAGGGAGCTTGCGGAAAATCCAAATAGAACAAGGAATGACATGATATTTATAACTGAAAAAATCCTTAAAGATATGAATTTAGAATGTAATCGGGAAATAGTAGAGAGAATTGTAGATGGCACTCTTTGGTATAGAGAACCTACCAGACAAGAAAGTTTTAGCACAAAAATTTATAATGAAACAATTGGTGCTAAAGAAGATTATGTTTTTAGGTATTTTAATGTAGACAGAGAAAACAGCCATTGGGAACAAGGTGGTTCTACAGTATATATGCTAACAGAAGAAAGCCAAGAGATGATTTTTATTACAAGGGAAATATTAGAGGAATTTGGATTTGATTTAGAACAATTTTATACCCTACAACTGATCAAAACCGGTAACTTTTCTAAAGCAAAAAATAGTATAGATAATTTAATAGCTAGGGTTAGAGTTTTAATCAACAGGGAAAAAGAATATAGACGGGATATTATACGAGACCCCCAAAATATATTTTTTGATAGAAGAGTTAGAGGCAAAAAAACTGAGGAGGAAATAAAAGAACAATTTGAAGATGAGCAAAAAGTATTTCGAAATATGTTTTCTTGGCGTAATAGATATGAGTCTCTTCCCGAAGATAAAAAAACAGAAGCTGAAATAATGTTTGATAATCTTGAGAGGGCCAGAGTTTTACATGACAGTTTAGCAAAACATGTTATGGAAAACTTAGCATTAGAGTTAGAAATAAGGGTAAAATATCCGGAAAGTTTTTGGAGAATTTCAAATTTAAGTTTCAAAAAAGATATTTGGCAAAATCATATAGTTAAAAATGGTTTAAAAAACATGGATGATTTAGAAAAAATAATTTCTCCTTTATTCTCACCAGGTATAGAATTTATTTATCCTCTTGAATGGGCATGGTCAGAACAAATTGTTAAGGTCAGAAGACAGCAAATAAAACAAGATTACAATAATTTAGATGAAGCATGGGCGTTTAGAGAGACAGATTGGGATTTATTAGTAGAGCTTTATGAAGAAATATTCACATCTCTTTTAGAAAATGGCAAGTTTTCTATATTAGAATTAAATAAAAAAACCGAAGATGAAAAAGAAAAATGGTTAAGTCAATGGGAAAACATTGATTTATTTATGATGTTTGTAATTTCTGAAACCACCTTAGATTTAAAATATACCGGAGAAGATGAAAGACTTAAATTATTTAAATTGTTATGCGATAAAAATCCAATGTTTAAGTCCTTAGAAAACAAAAAGATTTTATGTAAAATAGAGGATACCGAAGAAAAATTCAGTTGGAGGGAATTATTTATTTCTCCATACACCATCTACATAGAGGAGTGAAGCTATGAGTTATACAAATGAAGATATAAGGAAAGCCGGTGAGTTATTTTTTCATTTATTGAATAATAGGATACTGCCTTCCGGCGATATTTTAGCAAGTCAATTTTACGATGATAATAATATTAGAGAAATTGTAAAAAGCATGGCGGAAGAAGGGGGATTAATGGTCTTTGGAACCAGACAAAATTTACATTTGGTGTCTAAAGGTGAAAACTCCATATTTGCAACAACATATACTCATATGAAGGAAAAGTACAATAAACTTTACAGAAAAAGGCATTTCTATTTAGCTAATATTATTATATGTATTTATTTGGCAGAGATTGATAGAGAAAATAGATTTTCCTTTAGAATCGAGGATGCAAGTATATCCTATTATAAATTAGAAGAGATTATTACAAATACCTTAGATTCCTGGAAAAAGAGAAGTGAAGAAGA
>CAYLIZ010000043.1:0-11176 GCA_964383985.1 uncultured Alkaliphilus sp.
GAGGGATATCATATTTTGCAGCTATGGATACAGCCTGTGTCCCTTTGCCCGCACCCGGGGGGCCAAGCAAAATTAATCTCATTATACCATCTCCTGATTTAATTATTTGGGATCCTTCGTAAGCTCCATTTATACTGTCCGTCTCAGGATGACATTTTGAAACGATAGCTAAACGATTGTTCTTATGACCTAACCCAATTTGTACGACCAAAGGGAGTAACAAATTGATGGTAGGTCAAACGCAACCAAACATCAAATTTGCACGACCAAAGGGTGTGAACAAATTTGTAATGTTTGTCTGCGAACTATTGTTCAAAAGGTTCTATTTTAAAAATCCTTGGTAATGTCTCATTAGAAGCTGTGCTTCAATCTGTTTCACTGTTTCCAGGGCTACCCCTACAACAATTATTATTGCTGTACCGCCAAAAGCAATGGGTATTTTTGTTGCACCGATTATAATTGTAGGAACAACTGTTATTATAGCTAAAAACAATGCTCCCGCTAATGTTATTCTTGTAAGAACTCTATTTAAAAAATCCGATGTGGGTTTGCCCGGTCTGATACCCGGTATAAATCCACCATTTTTCTTCATATTAATAGATATTTCCACAGGATTGAATGTTGCTGCGGTATAAAAATAAGTAAAGAATATAATCAATACTATACTTAGAAAATTATAAATAAACACGCCAGGCATGGCATTAGGTGATAGCCATTTTTGTAGAAACCTTGCAAATCCGCCCTCCTGTCCGATAAAATAAGCAATTGTATGCGGAAATTGTAACATGGACATAGCAAATATTACCGGGATAACTCCCGCCTGATTTACCTTTAGTGGAATATGAGAACTCTGTCCGCCGTATATTTTCCTGCCAACAACTCTTTTAGCGTACTGCACGGGGATTTTTCTGGTTCCTTCCTGAATAGCAATAACTGCAATTATCATCAATAGCGCTATAATTATAAATGCTATGATAGATAATATTTTTAATTCACCCTGTCTTGCCAATGCAAATGTATGTTTTATTCCGCCGGGTAATCTCGAAACAATACCTGTAAAAATTAGTAGTGAAATACCATTGCCCACTCCTTTTTCGGTTATCTCTTCGCCTAACCACATCAAAAATGCGGTACCGGCTGTCAAAGTGAGGACAACCACTATAATGCTAAATGCATCCTGATTTATTAACGCACCTCTAAATAAACCTACGCTTATTCCCGTGGCTTGTATTAGAGCTAATACAATAGTTACATATCTTGTATACTGATTGATTTTTTTGCTGCCTTCTTCGCCGCCTTCTTTTGCCAATTCTTCAAGGCTCGGGATAGCCATGGTTAGCAGCTGCATAATAATAGATGCTGTAATGTAGGGTGTAATACTCAATGCGAAAATTGTCATATCGCCGAAAGCCCCACCGGATATCAAATCAAAAAACGAGAGTAACCCGGCACCTTCTACTATACTTTTTACATGTGCTATATTTATACCGGGAACCGGTATAGCAGAACCTAATCTAAAGACAGCAAGCATTATAAAAGTAAATATAATTCGCTTGCGCAAATCCGGAATTCTCCAAGCATTTCTCAGTGTTTGTATCACTTTAAATCACCTCTGCCTTTCCTCCGGCGGCTTCTATTTTCTCTGCGGCTGATTTAGTAAATTTTTGTGCTTTTATTATTAGATTTTTTTCTAGACTGCCATCTCCTAAAATTTTAACTCCATCTTTTTCTATCTTTTTGACGATACCTGTCTCCTTTAATAGTTCCGGTGTAACAACTGTACCATCTTCAAATATATTTAGTTTATCAACATTAATTTCATTATATACTTTAGCAAATATATTTGTGAAACCGCGTTTTGGAAGTCTCCTGTATAACGGCATTTGGCCCCCTTCAAATCCCGGCCTCGTACCTTTACCACTGCGTGATTTTTGTCCTTTTGTCCCGCGACCAGCAGATGTTCCAAGCCCACTGCCGGTACCTCTTCCTTTTCTCCTTTTATTTTTAGTGGTACCCTTTGCAGGCCTAAGTTCATGTAATTTCATGCCTACACCTCCCCAATTTATATTTCTTCAACTTCTACCAAATGTTTAACTGTTTCAATCATACCTCTTATTTGAGGAGTATCTTTTTTTTCAACTACTTGACCTACCTTGCTAAATCCTAATGCTTCAACTGTTTTTCTTTGGTTCGGCTTTGCGCCAATAATGCTCCCAATTAGTTTTATATTCAACTTCGCCATAGCATTTTCCCTCCTACCTCAAGAGTTCTTCTACGGATATACCCCTTAGTTTTGCTACTTCTTCGGCTCTTTTTAAATTCCTTAATCCGTCCATTGCAGCGCTTACCATGTTTTTGGAGTTATTTGAACCTAAGGATTTTGCTCTAACATCTTTAAGGCCTGCCAATTCTAACAGCGTACGAACAGGACCCCCTGCTATAATTCCCGTACCTTCCCTAGCCGGCATAATTAAAACATTTCCGGCCCCAAAACGTCCATTGATTTCATGGGGAACCGTAGTCCCAACAATTGGTACATTGATAAGATTTTTCTTAGCATTTTCAATTCCTTTTTTAATAGCATCCGGAATTTCCATCGCTTTCCCTGTTCCGGCACCTACATGACCGTTTTCATCTCCAACAATAACCAGTGCTGAAAATCTAAAATTTCTACCACCTTTAACAACCTTAGTAACACGTTTTATATCAACAACTTGTTCCTTTAAATCAAGTTGACTAGCGTCAATTCGCTTGCTGTGCATTCCTTTATCTCCTCCTTATTAAAATTTAAGCCCAACTTCTCTGGCACCTTCTGCCAAGGCTTTAATTCTTCCATGATAAATACTTCCTCCACGATCAAATGTTACTTCTTCTATCCCTTTTTCCAACGCTTTTTTTGCAACTAATTGTCCAACCAATTTTGCTGCTTCAGCATTGCCGGTTGATTTGACTTGCTCCTTAATCTCTTTTTCTAAGGATGAGGCGGCAACTAATGTCTTTCCTGCTACATCATCAATCAATTGAGCATAGATATTTGTTAGGCTTCTGTATACATTTAATCTTGGACGCTGAGGAGTTCCCATAATTTTATTGCGAAGTCTTCTATGTCTGATTCGTCTTCTGGAATTTTTGCTATCTTTTTTGAACATCCTATTTCACTCCTTTTTCTATTAAACTCCCGCTTTACCTACCTTGCGCCTTACTACCTCGCCTGCATATCTTACACCTTTTCCTTTATACGGCTCAGGTTTTCGTAATCCTCTAATTTTAGCAGCATAATTACCTACCTGCTGTTTGTCAGCTCCCTTAATCAATATTTCAGTTTGAGAAGGAACCTCAACAGTTATTCCTTCCGGATCTTCCATTTCTATTGGATGAGAAAAACCAAGGTTGAGTACAAGTTTATTTCCTTGTTTGCCGGCTCTATACCCGACACCCACTAACTCAAGTTTCTTTTCAAATCCTTTAGTTACGCCTTCTATCATATTAAAAAGAAGGGATCTAGTAAGTCCATGAAGGGATCTATGCCTTTTATTATCAGTAGGTCTTATAACATTGATTATATTATCTTTTATTTCAAATTTCATATCTGTATTTAATTGTTGCTCTAACTGCCCTTTTGCCCCTTTTACGGTTGCAAAATTTTTTTCATCTATTTTAACCTCTACACCTTGTGGTATTTCTATTGGCTGTAAACCTATTCTTGACATATTAGCACCTCCCTATAAGTGTATTACTACTACCAGATGTAAGCGATAACCTCCCCACCAACACCTTCTTTTCTGGCCGCCTTATCAGTGATTATACCTTTTGAAGTAGATATAATTGCAATTCCCAATCCACCTAGCACTTTAGGGACTTCATCTTTTTTGGCATATACCCTAAGCCCCGGCTTAGATATTTTTTTAATACCTGTAATTACTTTTTCCTTATTTCTTCCGTATTTTAATTGCATTCTTATGATGCATTGTTTTCCATCTTCTATAATATCAAATCCTCTTATAAAACCTTCTTCAAGAAGTATATTTGCAATTTCTCTCTTCGAATTTGAAGCCGGAATATCAACAGTTTCATGTTTTGCCACACTAGCATTTCTTACACGAGTTAGCATATCTGCAATTGGATCTGTCATCGTCATACCGTAACCCTCCTTCCTTAAATTTTACCAACTTGCTTTTTTGACACCCGGTATTTGGCCTTTATAGGCTAATTCTCTAAAACAGATACGACAAATACCAAATTTTCTCAAATAACCACGTGGTCTACCGCAAATTTTGCATCTATTGTATTCACGAGTTGAATATTTTTGCTTTCTCTGTTGTCTTACTCTAAGAGATTTTCTTGCCACATTCTCCCCTCCTCATTTTATTTTGCAAAAGGCATTCCCATTAATTTTAATAATTCACGACTTTCCTCATCGGTTTTTGCTGTTGTAACGAATACAATGTCCATACCCTGAACCTTTTCTACTTTATCATAATCAATTTCCGGGAAAATCAACTGCTCTTTAATACCCAGGGCATAGTTTCCTCTGCCGTCAAAAGCGTTAGGACTGACACCTCTAAAGTCCCTCACCCTCGGAAGAGCAATATTCAATAATCTATCGGCAAACTCATACATTCTATTTCCCCTTAGGGTCACCTTAGCGCCTACCGGCATTCCCTCACGGAGTTTAAAATTAGCAACAGATTTCTTTGCTCTTATAACTATAGGTTTTTGTCCTGATATAAGTGCCAAATCATTAATTGTTGATTCTATCGCTTTAGGGTTTTCTTTGATTTCGCCAAGGCCCATATTGATTACTATCTTTTCTATTTTTGGAATTTCCATTATGCTTTTGTATCCGAATTTTTCCATCATAGCAGGAACAACTTCATTTTTGTACATTTCTTTTAGCCTTGCCATGCTCAAATGTACCTCCCTTCATATATCTTTAGTCCATTATTTCTCCGGTATTTTTGCTTACCCTTACCTTTTCACCGTTATCTAAAAATTTATATCCTACTCTGACTCCCCGGTCAGCTTTTTTATCCCATAACATAACATTTGATGCATGAATTGCAGCTTCTTTCTTGATAATTCCGCCCTGTTGCAACTGTTGATCCGGCCTCTGGTGTTTAGTTATCATATTTATGCCTTCAACAATTACTTTGTTTTGTTTTGGCAACACTTGAAGTACTTTTCCTTTTTTGCCTTTGTCTTTTCCGGCTATAACTACAACTGTATCGCCTTTCTTAATACGCATCTAAAACACACCCCCTAACTATAACACTTCCGGAGCTAATGATACTATTCTCATAAAACCTTTGTCCCTAAGTTCTCTTGCTACCGGTCCGAATATACGTGTACCTGCAAGCTGTCCGTCTTCATTGATTATAACAGCTGCATTTTCGTCAAATTTTATATAGCTTCCATCTTCTCTTCTGGTAGTACTTTTGCTTCTGACTATGACTGCCTCGACGATCTGTCCTTTTTTAACAACCCCGCCCGGCGTTGCACTTTTGACTGAACAAACTATTATATCGCCGATTCCGGCATATTTTTTTCTCGTCCCGCCTAATACACGAATACAAAGTAATTCTCTTGCTCCAGAGTTATCAGCAACTTTAAGGCATGATTCCTGCTGTATCATGATAATACCTCCCTCTGCTACCCATATTACTTAGATTTTTCTATAATTTTGACCAGTCTCCACCTCTTGCTTTTAGATAGTGGTCTTATTTCCATAATTCTTACTTTATCGCCTATTGCACATTCATTATTTTCATCATGGGCCTTAAATTTTTTAGTCCTTTTAACCGCTTTTCCGTATAACGGGTGAAGAACAAAATCTTCTACTAAGACGGAAATTGTTTTATCCATTTTATCGCTTACAACTCGGCCTACTCTTGTCTTTCTTAGATTTCTTTCCATAAGATTGACCTCCTCTCCCTGCTAAGTTTATATATTATGCTCTTGCCTGCTTCAATTCATTTTCTCTAATGATTGTTTTAACTCTGGCAATATCCTTACGAACATTTCTAATCCTCAAAGGATTTTCGAGCTGGCCTGTTGCTAATTGAAAACGTAAATTAAATAATTCACTTTTTAATTCTGCTAACCTCTGATCCAATTCTGCATGAGTCATCTCTCTCATTTCATTAGTTTTCATTAGCTTCACCACCCTTTAATTCTTGTTCTTCACGTGTTACAAGTTTACACTTGATTGGTAACTTATGTGCAGCAAGCCTTGTGGCTTCTTTCGCTCTCTCTTCAGAAATACCCGAAAGTTCGAATATAATTCTTCCCGGTTTCACAACTGCTACCCAATACTCCGGAGTACCTTTACCGGCACCCATACGTGTTTCTGCCGGTTTCTGAGTAACAGGTTTATTAGGGAATACTTTTATCCAAACTTTACCCCCTCTTTTGATGTACCTAGTCATAGCAATACGTGCCGCTTCAATTTGATTCGAAGTAATCCATGCCGGTTCCAATGCCATTAAACCATAGTCACCGTATGCAATCGTATTTCCCCTAGAGGCTTTTCCTTTCATCTTTCCCCTATGCACTCTTCTGTATTTCGCTTTTTTAGGCATTAACATAAGCTATTCCTCCTTCCCGAAAGGCATTACAACTTATTTAATTCTATCTTTTCTGCCTCCTGTTTTTTTCATCATTATTCTTTTTCGTTTTTTTATCGTTAGAATCCTTTTCTTCATTAATAGGAAGTATTTCACCTTTATTTATCCAAACCTTTACCCCTAATTTACCATAGGTAGTATTTGCTTCGGCAAATCCGTAATCTATATCCGCTCTTAATGTCTGCAGTGGTACACTGCCCTGGCTGTACCCTTCTGTACGTGCCATCTCAGCTCCGCCAACTCTGCCTGATGTTGATACCTTGATGCCATTTGCACCGGCTCTCATGGCTCTCTGCATAGCCTGTTTCATTGCTCTTCTGAAGGAAATTCTTCTTTCTAATTGAAAAGCAATATTTTCAGCTACCAATTGTGCATCTATGTCCGGGTTTTTTACCTCTACTACATTCACCGATACATTTTTTTCAGTTAATTTTTCAAGATTTTTTCTCAACTCTTCAACGCCTTGACCGCCCTTACCTATAACCATTCCCGGTTTTGCCGTATGGACATTTATCTTAACCCTGTTATTGGCTGCTCTTTCTATTCCAATTCTGGAGATTCCGGATAAAAACAATTTTTCTTTAACGAATTTACGGATATTATTATCTTCTACAAGAAAATCGCCGAAGTCCTTTTTGTTGGCGTACCATTTCGTATCCCAGTCCTTAATAATGCCAACACGCAATCCATGCGGATTTACTTTTTGACCCAATTCTTCTCCCTCCTTAAATTTTTATTTTTCTTTTAATACAACCCCGATATGACTCGTTCTCTTTTTAATGGCCGCTGCACGACCAAAAGCTCTCGGCCTATACCTTTTCATTATAGGACCCTGATTTGCATATATTTCAGAAATATATAGATCATCTACATTCATACCATAATTATTTTCAGCATTTGCCATAGCGGACCTGACCAACTTTTCAATAATTGGGGCTGCTGCCCTTGGAGTATATTTTAAAATTGCCAGTGCTTCATCAATTTTTTTACCTCTTATAAGATTAGCTACTAATTGTACTTTTCTAGGAGTAATTCTTACATGCTTAACAATTGCTCTCGCTTCCACAACAACTACCTCCTTCCCCGAAAGAAAATCTAACTATCTTCCATTACTTCTTTTGTTCTGGTTGTTTTTGAGACCTCCCCATGTCCTCTATGGATTCTTGTTATAGCAAATTCTCCGAGTTTATGCCCTACCATATCCTCCGTAATATATACAGGAATATGTCTTCTTCCGTCGTGAACAGCGATTGTATGACCGATCATCTGCGGGAAAATTGTAGACGCCCTAGACCATGTCTTAATTACTCTTTTTTCATTTTTTTCGTTCATTTCTTCTATTTTTCTAAGAAGTCCCTTATGAACAAAAGGTCCTTTTCTAACTGATCTACTCATTGTTTTTCCTCCCTTCAATAACTTGCCGTTCAATAAGCCATGTTATTTCTTTCTTCTCGATACAATAAATTTATTTGAATCTTTCTTTTTTTCACGAGTTTTATATCCGATTGTAGGTTTACCCCATGGTGTAACAGGTGCCGGCATACCGATAGGTGCTCTACCCTCTCCTCCACCATGTGGATGATCAACAGGGTTCTTAGCAGAACCTCTGACTGCAGGCCTTCTACCTAAATATCTACTTTTGCCTGCTTTTCCGATAGTGATATTTTCATGTTCTAAATTGCCAACCTGGCCTACTGTTGCCTTGCAACTTGATAAAATATATCTGACTTCACCGGACGGTAATCTTACTAAGGAATACTTACCTTCCTTTGCCATCAATTGTGCCGTGTTTCCGGCCGCTCTGGCAAGTTGACCCCCTTTTCCGGGTTTCATTTCTATATTATGAATATGTGTACCAACAGGTATATTTTTAAGTTGCAGTGCATTGCCCACTTTAATATCCGCATTTGAACCGGATTCTAACATATCCCCTACCTTTAAGCCATGCGGGGCTATAATGTACCTTTTTTCTCCATCAACATAATGAAGTAATGCAATGTTAGCTGATCTATTCGGATCATATTCTATACCGGCAACCTTTGCCGGTACCCCATCTTTTTCTCTTTTAAAATCAATAACTCTATAATATCTCTTCTGTCCTCCACCTCTGTGGCGTATAGTTGTTTTCCCATGTGCGTTTCTACCACCGCTCTTTTTAAGAGGTTTCAATAATGATTTTTCCGGCTCTGTTTTGGTTATTTCTTCAAAAGTTGAAACTGTCATTCGCCTTCTGGCCGGTGAAGTAGGTTTTAACTTTCTAATAGACATCCCGGTTTCCCTCCTTCTTTTTTTAGTTCAACTAATAATTTTATTGATTACATGCCTTCGAAGAATTCAATTTCATTGCTCTCCGGTGTTAGTTTTACAACAGCTTTCTTCCAATCGGCGCGTTTTCCTCGAGTCGCGCCCATCCTCCTCATTTTACCTGACATATTTATAGTATTTATCTTTTCTACCTCTACATCAAATATCTTTTCAACTGCTTTCTTAATCTCAACCTTATTAGCCTTTCTATTGACAACAAATGTATATTTTTTATTTTCCATCTCAATCATACTGTTTTCAGTAATTATCGGCCTTATAATAATATCATGTGGATTCGTCATTATGCGTACACCTCCTCCACTTTTTGGACCGCATCCTTAGTAATAATAAATTTGTCATATTTTAAAATATCATATACATTTAATGTATTAACTGATGTTGTCTTAACACCCGGAATATTTCTTGCAGATTTAACAACCGCCTCGTTCTTTTCGCTCATTACTATAAGAGCCTTTTTATCTGCATTTAGGTTTTTCAAAATATTTGCCATTTCTTTTGTCTTTGGTGCTCCCATGCTTAATTCATCCAGTACTACAATTTCATCATTATTTACTTTTAAAGTTAGTGCAGATTTTATAGCTAATCTTTTTACTTTTTTAGGGAGTTTATAGCTATAATCTCTCGGTTTTGGTGCAAATGTAACACCACCGCCGATCCATAGCGGGGAGCGAATACTTCCTACACGTGCTCTACCTGTTCCTTTTTGCCTCCAAGGTTTTCTTCCGCCACCCCTTACTTCAGCCCTTGTTTTTGTTGATTGGGTTCCTTGTCTTTTATTTGCTAATTGATTTTTTACGACTTCATGCATTGCATATTCATTTACCTCTACTCCAAACACATTAGCATCTAATTCAATTTCACTAACCTGCTCTCCTGAGGTATTATATATAGCTACTTTAGGCATTTTAAGTCCTCCTTCCCCTTGCCGGATTGTTTATTATTATTTGTTTTGCTTCATACCTTCTCTAATTGTTATTAGACCCTTTTTAGGTCCCGGCACTGCACCTTTTACAATCAACAGGTTTCTTTCAACATCTGTTTTAACAACTTCAAGGTTCCTGATAGTTACTTTTTCATTACCCATCTGTCCCGGTAGTTTTTTACCTTTAAATACCTTTCCCGGGGAAGCTGCTGCTGCCATAGCACCCGGCCCTCTGTGATATCTGGAGCCATGACTCGCAGGTCCCATGGCTTGTTTATGTCTCTTAATATTACCTTGAAATCCTTTACCTTTAGAAATTCCGGAAACATCAACTTTGTCTCCCTCTTTAAAAAGATCTGCTTTCAATTCTTGGCCAACAGTAAATTCTTCAGTATCTTTTACCTTAAACTCTCGCAGTATCCTTTTAAAGGCAACACCTGCTCTATCGAGATGCCCTTTTTTTGGTTTGTTAAGAGCTTTTTCTTTTACATCTTCATAGCCTACCTGTATGGCATTGTATCCATCTGTTTCCACAGTCTTTATTTGCGTTACAACATTCGACGCTACATCAATCACCGTTACCGGAATAATTAATCCCTCTTCATCAAATATTTGGGTCATTCCAATCTTTCTTCCAACTAAACCTTTCATGTTCATACCTCCTATTAATCTTACAGCGGATTAGTCTGTACTAATCATACTAAGAATAGGATGATTCCATCTCTGTATCTTAGCTTCAACTGGTTTTATAATTTAATTTCAATATCAACTCCTGCCGGTAAATCTAATCTCATGAGTGAATCTACAGTTTTTGGAGTCGGTTTTAAGATATCGATCAATCTCTTATGTGTCCTCATTTCAAACTGTTCCCTGGCATCCTTATATTTATGAACCGCCCTTAAAATGGTAATAACTTGTTTCTCTGTCGGTAATGGTACCGGGCCGGATACCTCTGCACCGCTTCTTTTGGCTGTTTCAATAATTTTTTCGGCGGATTGATCTAATACATTATGATCATATGCTTTTAATCTAATTCTAATTTTTTGATTGCCCTTAGCCATTTATTTCCCTCCCTTTGCATCGCATGCATTTTCTTTCTGCGCACGATTCAGGCCATATTAATCTTTCAAATCCTTTTTTCATCTTTACTATATACGATTATTTCCTTTGAACACATGTAAATTTAGAAGAAGAGATGTTCCCTTCTTCTAAATTTTATAATATAACATCAATATTTTTGGTTATTCAATAATGTTAGTTACTACCCCGGCACCTACTGTTCTTCCGCCTTCACGAATAGCAAATC
>CAYLIZ010000044.1:0-1899 GCA_964383985.1 uncultured Alkaliphilus sp.
CCTTATGGAATACTCTCTGCCATGAATAGGTTCTTTTTTAGATTTATAATGCCCCCTTCTAAACAGATTACCACCATATTTAGCTTGGTCCGTATTTAGTATTGTTCTATAAGTACCTAAATAATCTACACCGATAGGATATCTTCTTCTTGCAACAGGAGTAAAATTAAAAACAGCTATTATCTTTTCTCCCGAACTGTTTATTCTTTCAAACGCTATAATACTTTCCTGATGATTAGTATGTTCTATCCACTCAAATCCATCATAGGTATCATCCAATTCGTACAGACACGTCTCTTCTTTGTAAAATTTGTTTAAATCCTTCATAAATCTCTGTAATTTATTATGTTTTTCATAATCTAAAAGATGCCAATCCAATCCTTTCTTTTCATTCCATTCTATAAATTGTCCGAATTCCCCGCCCATGAATATAAGCTTTTTACCCGGATAAGTATACATATATAAAAATAAGAGTCTGAGACTTGCAAACTTTTCGTCATAGGAGCCGGGCATTTTATTCAACAAACTCTTTTTGCCGTGCACTACTTCATCATGACTTAAGGCCAATATATATTTTTCGGAAAAGCAGTAGGTAATTCCAAAAGTCAATGCCCTTTGATTGCCTTTTCTAAAGAGAGGGTCTGTTTCCATATATTCCAGAGTATCGTTCATCCAGCCCATATTCCACTTGTATTTAAACCCTAAACCGCCGTCTTTCACAGGTGCTGTAACCAGCGGCCAACTGGTGCTGTCTTCCGCTATAATTTTAGTATCAGGAAAATACTGTAGTAATACCTTATTCAACTTCTTTAAAAAATTTATGGCATGAATATTTTCATAGCCCCCATATTCATTTTTGATATCTCTTCCCGCATTGTTTAAATAGAGCATATAAGCAATTGCATCTATCCTAAGTCCATCTATATGATAATAATCGTGCCAATATACTGCATTCGAAATCAAAAAACTTACTACTTCCGGTTTGCTGTAATCAAAATTTAGCGTCCCCCAGATATTATTTTCTGCCAGCGCCCTATTAGAAGATTCAAAGCACTCTGTCCCATCAAACCCGGCTAAGCCATGATCATCCTTGCAAAAATGAAAAGGAACCCAATCTAATATCACCCCAATACCATTTTTGTGAAACTGATTTACCAGATGCATAAATTCTTTAGGTGTTCCAAATCTGCTGGTTGGAACAAAATATCCCGTCTGCTGATATCCCCAGGAGCCGTCATAAGGATGTTCCATAATGGGCATAATTTCAACATGAGTAAATCCCATAGTTTTTACGTACCTGACTAATTTCTTGGCCAAATCCGTATAAGAGTATTTAGAATTATTCGGCTTTCTTTTCCAAGAAGATAAACTCACTTCGTATATGGACATAGGTTTGTTATAATTGGAAGTTTTCTTTCTAAGCTTTAGCCACTGCTCATCCTCCCATTTGAAACCCTTTAAATCATAATATTTAGATGCTGTCTTGGGCCTTATTTCTGAATGAAATGCATAGGGATCTGCTTTAACTTTAATTTTCCCGTTATAAGAAACTATTCTATATTTGTACGAATCAAATTGCTTTACGCCCTGTACGCAAATATTCCACAATCCCGACTTCCCGATTCTTTTAAGTGGAAGGTTAGTTTCATGCCATTTGTTGAAATCGCCTATAAGATATACTTCCCAGGCTCCGGGTGCCCATACTATAAACCGCACTGCTTCTTTATTATCTATATTGATGGCATGAGCTCCCAGAAATTCGTAGCTTTTATAGGATGTTCCCTCATGAAACAAGTAGGAATCTTCTTTTCCTTTTTCCCAGTAAAAATACCTACATTTCATAATTATGCCCCCTCATACAATCTGTATACCCAAATTTTACAAATTTAAAATAAAAAA
>CAYLIZ010000044.1:1999-6032 GCA_964383985.1 uncultured Alkaliphilus sp.
TACCAAGATTCTTCGCTGCGCTCAGAATGACAAAAACTGTATGTCATCCTGAGACGGACAGTATAAGTTTGACCCACGAAGGATCTAAGATTCTTCGCTGCGCTCAGAATAACGAAAAAGATATTTTTACACCTTTTCTATACCCCATATCTCTGTGACATACTGTTCAATAGCCCTGTCAGAGCTGAACTTTCCGGCGTTAGCCAAGTTCATCCAACATTTTTTAGCCCATGCCATTCTATCTTTAAAAACATCATTTACATTTTGTTGCGCATTTCTATAACTTTCAAAATCCTTCAATACATAAAAAACATCGGGCCTGCGCCAATCCGTTCCATGCAGAAGTGAATTATAAATTTCCCTATATACACCTGTACCGGCATCACTGAACGTTCCATCTACTAGAGTATCCACTACCCTCTTTAGACCATTTACGGTTTCATACTCGTGCCGGGGATTATAATCCGGTCCAATTCTTTCAATATCTTCAACCCTAAGCCCGAATATAAAATTATTCTGCTCCCCCGCTTCTTTTACTATTTCTATATTTGCTCCATCATAGGTTCCTATAGTTGGAGTACCGTTTAACATGAATTTCATATTGCCGGTTCCGGAAGCCTCCATCCCTGCTGTTGGAATCTGCTCTGAAACATCCGCCGCTGAAAACAGCCTTTCGGCATAGGATACATTATAATTTTCTACAAATACTACCTTAATCTTTTCAGAAACTTCCGGGTCATTGTTTATCAATCGTTCTATATCATTTATATATTTTATAATTCCTTTTGCTACCACATACCCCGGTGCAGCTTTCGCCCCAAATATGAATGTTCTTGGAACTATATCTAAATGCGGGTTTTCCTTAAGTCTAAAATAAAGATCTAATATATGAAAAGCATTTAACAGCTGCCTTTTATATTCATGAAGCCTTTTTATCTGAATATCAAATATTGAATTCGGATTTACCTCTATCCCTTCTTTTTTTAATATATAATTAGCCAACTGTTTCTTTTTTATATGTTTAATCTCTAAAAATCTATTCAAAACATTTTCGTCGTCGACAAATCTTTCCAAATTCTTCAATTCATCTAAATCAGTTATCCAATCTTCGGAGCTTAACAGTTCTGTAATAAGATTTGATAACTCCGGATTAGATTTTAACAGCCACCTTCTCTGAGTTATGCCATTGGTTTTATTATTGAATTTTTGCGGGTTTAATCTATACCAATTATTCAATTCCCTATACTTTAAAATATTACTGTGCAGCTCCGAAACCCCATTTACAGATTTTGAACCATAGATAGCAAGCCAGGCCATTTTGATATGTTCATGGCTGATAATTCTATAGTAATCTAGTTCGTTTTCTTGAAACCCTTTAGATCTCAGCTCTTCCATAAGCTGAAAATCAATTTTTTCTATAATTCTATATATGGAAGGCAATAAGGTTTTATAGAATCCGGCAAACCACTGCTCCAATGCCTCTGCCAGTAAAGTATGGTTTGTATATGCAAATACATTGGTAACTATATTCCATGCCCTATCCCAATCAATGTTCTCAACTTCCGTCAAAATTCGCATCATCTCCGATATAGCTACAGTAGGGTGAGTATCGTTCAATTGAATTGCATGAAACTCTGCAAAGTTATCTAAAGTATCATATTTAGCTTTATGCTTTCTTATTAAATCCTGCAGGGATGCAGAAACGAAGAAATACTGCTGTTTTAATCTGAGTTTTTTGCCCTCTTCATAAGCATCATTAGGATACAGCACTTTAGTTATATTCTCCGCATCATTTTTTTCCTTGACGGATAAATCATAATTCTGGTCATCAAATTCCTTAAAATTAAATTTTTTAAGAGGTTCCGATTTCCATAACCTTAAAGTATTTATAGTGTTTTGGCCGTATCCAATAATAGGCGTGTCATATGGAATTGCTAATACATCCCCATCCGCAAAGCTCACCCTGACACATTCGGATTGTTTCCTTATTGACCATGGATCCGGATATTTCAACCAATCATCCCCTACCTCTACCTGAAAACCGTCCATAAATAACTGTTTGAAAAGTCCAAACTCATATCTGATTCCATACCCTGTCAATGGATAATTTAATGTAGAAGCCGAGTCTAAAAAACAGGCCCCTAATCTTCCCAGTCCGCCATTGCCCAGGCCGGCATCTTCTTCTTGTTCCTCTATACAGTTGTAATCAATACCTAAATCCTCTAAAATAGACTCAACTTCAGATTTGCATTTCATATTTATTAAATTATTGGTGAGCGACCTGCCCATCAAATATTCCGCAGAAAAATAGTATGCTCTCTTTTTCCCTTCAAACTTTTTTTCAGAATTAATCCATTTGGGAATAATATCTTCCATAACAGCTTTCGACACAACTATATATTTTTCTTTGTTATTACAATCCATCAAATTTCTCCCAAAGGTTGATAATGAAATTCTTTCCATAGTATTAACCATATTTTTCATAATCAACACCTCCTGTTTTAACGATAGCCTAACAATAGTTTAACGATAGTAGAACAATGGTTTAACGATTATCTTCTGTATATGTTTGTCAATTCTCTTATTCTTTCCACTAATTCTTCTGTTAAGCTAGATTTATCCATTCTCCAAGTCCAGTTACTATCGATACTAGAGGGCTTATTCATTCTGGCTCTGTCATCCAAACCTAAAAAATCCTGCATAGGTGCAATTGCCAAATAAGCTGTGGAACTCCAGGCGCCTCTGATAAATCCCCAATTAAAACCTTCTTCTTTACTCAGCCTTAAATATTTTTTTGCATATTCAAAATCTTTTGACGGCATTTTTTCTATAAAGCCTAAAATAGTAGAGTTATCATGTGTACCGGTATAAACGACACAATTTTTATTATAATTGTGGGGCAGATAGCGGCTGTCTTTTTCCGAATCAAAAGCATATTGGAGGACCTTCATACCCGGAAAACCGGTTTCTTTTATAAGTTTCTCCACTTCTTTAGTTATAAATCCTAAATCTTCCGCTATGATATCCAAATCCCCTAATTTTTCTTTTATCTTATTAAATAATTTAATCCCGGGGCCCTTTACCCATCTTCCCTTGGTTGCATCTCCTTCGCCGTACTTTATTTCGCAATAGGACTCAAATCCCCTGAAATGATCTATCCTCAAAACATCATAGAGCTTAAAGGACATTTTTATCCTCTGTATCCACCAACTGTATTCCTGTTTTTCCATAATATTCCAATTATATACCGGATTCCCCCAGAGTTGACCTTCACATGAACATATATCCGGCGGAACACCTGCAACTGTAATGGGACAGAAATATTCATCTAAATTAAATAAATGCGGATTTGCCCAAACATCAGAGCTATCCTCTGAAACATACATTGGTAAATCCCCTATGATATATATACCTTTTTTGTTAGCATAATGCTTTAAATTTTTCCATTGATTAAAAAAGAAATATTGCGTAAATACCCAAAAATAAATTTCGTCCTTGTTATTTCGTTCAAAATCGAAAACTGCACTTGAGCTTGAATCTTTATAATTCCCATCCCATTTGGACCATGGCTTTCCATCGTTTTTGGTTTTTATGCTCATGAAAAGTGCAAAATCCCTTAACCAATCATAATTTTTATTATAAAATAGCTCCAGTTCGTTCAATATATCCCTTTTGGCTGTTCTATACGCCATCCTTAAAATCTTCATTTTATTTTTATACAATAATTCATAATCAACCTTGCCGGAATCCTTGCTTAATTTAAACTCCTGCACACTGTCCGCGGTTATATAGCCTAATTGTATTAGAGCATTTAAATCTATAAAATACGGGCTACCTGCAAATGCGGAAAAAGATTGGTATGGTGAATTTCCAAAGCCCGTTGGACCTAGGGGCAATATTTGCCAATATGTCTGTTTTGCTTTTACTAAAAAATCCACAAAATTATATGCTTCTTTTCCAAGGTCGCCTATTCCGTATTTCCCCGGCAAGGAGGATATGTGTAGTAATATGCCGCCGGCTCTTTTTTTCATAA
>CAYLIZ010000044.1:6132-9364 GCA_964383985.1 uncultured Alkaliphilus sp.
CAAATATCCGCTCATGCCGCAGGCCTTTTCAAAAAAATACACCAAATAGCCGAAATAATAAGGCGATATTTCCGGAATATTGATTATAAGATTAGGTACACCGCCGTCTGTATGGGCAGCAATAGTTCCCCTCATAGCGCTTTTATTTACAAAATCCAAGGTTTTTCCACTGATATAGTTTAACCCGTCTAAATCATCCGCATCTTCCGGAATTAAAATCTCTTCTTTAGGCTTTTCTACATTCAACATGGTTTCAAATATATTTCTTCTGCCGTCCTGCATATATTGTCCCATGGAGTGCAGGTCTGTTGTAAAATTCAAAGATGCAGGAAATATGCCCCTTCCATCCTTACCTTCGGATTCTCCAAAAAGCTGTTTAAACCATTCGCCAAAATAAAACAGATTCGGCTCATAATTTACAATAACCTCGGTAGTTTTATCCATAGAATATAATATGTTTCTAATAACGGCATACTGATAAGAGGGGTTGTTGTTGATATTATCATCCGATAGATGTTCCATCGCTGTTTTAGCACCCTGCATAACCTCTGCTATATCTATTCCGGCTACAGCCATAGGAAGCAATCCAACAGGAGTCAGTACAGAATATCTTCCCCCAATATTATCCGGCACTACAAATGTTTCATACCCCTTTTCATCTGCTAATTTTTTCAATGCACCGCTCTCTTTGTCGGTTGTTGCGTATATCCTTCTGCTTGCCTCTTTTTCGCCATATCTCTTCTCTATATATTCCCTTAATATTCTAAAAGCAATTGCTGTCTCTGTAGTTGTTCCCGATTTTGATATAACATTTATACAGATATCTTGGCCCTCGATAATATCTAATAATTCTTTTAGATAAGTAGAGCTGATATTATGGCCCGCAAAATATATCTTAGGGCCGTTTCGCTTTTCTTTTGGCAGTTCGTTATAAAAATTGTGGTTGAGCATCTCTATAGCTGCTCTTGCGCCTAAATAAGACCCACCTATGCCCAGCACAATAAAAACATCACAATCATTTCTTGTTTTTTCCGCAGTAAGTTTAATCTTTTCAAATTCTTCTCTGTCATATACATCAGGCAAATCCACCCAGCCTAAAAATTCACCGCCTTCCCCGGTTCCATTATGAAGCATATTATGGCATAAGCTTACCCTTTCTTGTAGAGCAATAATTTCTTGCTCATCTATAAAATTAAGTGATTTTGAATAATCGAAAGTTACTCTATCCATATACCTCTACCCCCAATTAAATCTCTAAATTCGTAAATCCACTGCGCCCCCTTCCAAAACTAAGCAAAAACGCCATCGCAAACAGCGCACATTTTTCAACGGATTTTTTATCCCAATTCATCGGGAATTTTATATGCATCCTGCAAATGCTGCCTTTTTGTCCAATGAGCTTTGCAAGTCATAGACAAAATTGGCAACCAAGTAAGCAGCGTGAACGAAGAAATAAGGATTCTAGGCCCGGGCACATACCTCATCCTCTATCCAACCCATAGTTGTAACTAGGGATTCCCTGCTCATATCCATCGTATCCCCCTTAAAACCGCCATATATTTTAAGCTTTGGCTCGGTTCCCGAAGGCCTTAAACATACCCAACATTCATCTTCTAATATAAATTTAATTACATTTGATTTAGGTAATTTTATTTCTTCTATATCGCCGGTGCCGTATAAGCAAGTTCTTTGCTGTGATTCGTAGTCCTCTATATATAAAACCTTTTTATCCCCTATAGTTTTTAAAACATTTGTTCTAAAATATTCCATAATACTCTGCATTTTCTCTAAGCCGTCTCTGCCCTTTAATGTAATGGATTTTAAATCTTCCAAAAAATACCCGTATTTGCTATACAAATCCATCAAAGCATCATATAAATTCATTCCCAACGAATGATAATATGCGGCCATCTCGCATATCAGCATAGAGCCCACAACAGCATCCTTATCCCTGGCATGTGTTCCCGCCAAATAACCGTAACTCTCTTCATATCCAAATAAAAAGGTCTTTTCCCTTGTCTCTTCAAACTGCTTTATTTTTTCGCCTATATATTTAAATCCCGTCAAAGTATTTATAGTTTCAATGTTATACTGCTTGGCAATATTTGGACCCATTTCAGATGTTACTATGCTTTTTATTATCACACCATTTTGGGGCAGTTTATTTTTTTCATTCAGTGTCTTTAGAACATAATTAACCAGGAGCGCCCCAATTTGGTTTCCTGTAAGGATTATATATTCTTCATTTCTATCTTTTACTATAGCCCCTACCCTGTCGCAATCCGGATCCGTGCCGATAATTAAATGTGCATCTTTCTCTTTGGCCAATTCTATGGCAAGTTTAAAAGCCTTTTTATCCTCAGGATTAGGATATTCCACTGTTGAGAACTCCGAATCAGGCATTTCTTGCTCCGGAACAACAAAAACATTATTAAATCCTATTTCCTTTAACACCCTTCTTACAGGTATGTTTCCCGTTCCGTGCAAAGGGGTAAATACTACCCTAAAATCATCGGTTACCTTTTTTACTATATCTTCTCTTAAGGATTGTTTTTTTACTTCTTCAATATATGCATTATCTATCTGTTCATCTAAATATATTAAGAGCCCCCTATTTTTTGCTTCTTCCTTATCTAATATTCCAATACTTTCAAAATCATTAATAGATGCTATAGAATCTGTGATTGCTTGAGCCTTATCCGTTGCTATCTGTGCACCGTCTTCCCAGTATACCTTGTATCCGTTGTATTCCGGGGGATTGTGGCTTGCTGTAACTACTACCCCGGAGATACAATTTAAATACCTGATAGCAAAGGAAAGCTCCGGTGTTGACCTCAAATCATCAAAAAGATATGCTTTTATCCCATTGTTTGCAAAAACACAGGCAGATTCCTCTGCAAATTCTTTGGACATCCTTCTACAATCGTATGCAATAACTACACCGCGCTCCTCAGCCTCGCTGCCCTTTGTTTTTATGTAATTTGCCAACCCCTGTGCTGTCTTTCTAACTATGTATTTATTCATTCTGTTGGTACCTGCCCCTATAATCCCCCTGAGTCCGGCAGTACCAAATTCTAATTCTTTATAGAACCTATCTTCTATTTCCTTTTCATCATCTTTTATTTTCCACAATTCTTGTTTTGTAGCCTCATCAAAATAAGGTGCATTTAGCCAGTTATTATAATTTTTTAATACAACAGATTGCATAACTTTACCTCCCAATATGTAAATA
>CAYLIZ010000044.1:9464-11166 GCA_964383985.1 uncultured Alkaliphilus sp.
AAATTACTGCAAACTGTGTCCATTTGAAAGAATGTCACACAGAATCCACGGGGAGAATCCACGCATGAAAAAAACCGCGGTACCTGTCTCCACAGTCTTATCCCCACGGTCTTACCATTGATTTACTCTGTGAATCGAACTATATCATAAAGAGCAATAAAAAAAGCCATAGTAAATTTTTAGAATTCACTATGACTCTCATATTAAATTAAGATATTCCCTTCTGCCATCTACAATAGCATAAATAATAACTGACTTATCTGTTTCGTTTACCTTATAGAAAATAAGATGCCTTTCAACAATTAATACTCTGTACCCCTGCCTTTTTAAAATCGAATATCTAGGAATACTTTGTAATATAACTATTCTATTAAGCCATTATTCTATTTTTCCAATCCTACTTTTTATCATCTTCATTAATAACCAAATTACGCGACAGCTGCTTGTATAACTCCTGTGCAAGGCCAATACCCTGCCCTTTAGCCATACTCTGTGCAATCTGTTCATCCTGCATCTCTTCAAATATTTCCCTGGCATAACTTCTTTCTTCAAACCCACCTATTTGTTGTGTATTTCTTGCCTGTTTTAGTATCATATTTATAAAAATACTTTCAAACTCTTTACATACTTCCATAAGCTTTTCAGGATCTTCTGTATGTTTTATATTTGCTGTTTTGTCTATTTGACTCAGTGGGTTTATTGGATTTATATTAATCATAATTTCATCTACCATCCTTTAAAATTTTTAACCATGCATGAATATTATACCACTTATATTAATTTCTTAGCAATAGGGCAAAAGCATGAGGATAGTGCTAAATTACTGCAGAAAAGATACCTTTTATGTCATTAATTATATTAACATAATTCTTGACACTGTTTCTTATATTAATTATTATAATTTAAAAGGATTTTGATAAGAATAATTGTAATATGGATTATAATAGAACTACAAAACTACTAAATACGAGGTGTACTATATGAAAAATTTTCTTAAGAGTCCTAAAACTTATTTGTTATTATTAATTATACTTATTCCTGTACTAATATTCGCTATTTTTTTCTCTAATTATTATTCAATTTACAAGGATTTAGCAGAGCCATCCACGCATAATTCTGATAAAAATGTTATCGTTAGAAATCCATTTGAAGGTATAGATTCAATTGAAAAAAATAATGAGAACATAGAAAAAGATAAAAACCTAACAAACGGAGAGACTAATCCTCCGAATAAAACTATAGACAATGATGAGGTAGATTTACCCGATAAAGCAGGGAAACCGTCCTATAACTATATTGTAGGAACATATAAAAACAAATTTGAAAGACTACAACGAAAACAGGAGGACAAAGTCAATTCTTTAATAGAACAAGCCAAGGCTGAATATATTAAAAGCGGATCAAAGAAATCTTCTATATTTAGTTTAGCTCCTAAATATTTAGGCCTGGTTAATAAAATGGAGCAACAGGCAGATAAGGAATTCAATATACTTGTTAATGATTTAAAAACCGAGCTTATAGATAACTCCTATGAAACAGATATAATTAAAGAAATAAAAGATTATTATAATTACTATAAAAAAAGTTTAAGGGCCCGGGTTATCCAAAAGGCAACTAAATATCTATAAGGACCTTAATTTGCCTATGCCTAAATACCCTAAAATACCAACAACTGCCCCGGCAATGTCAATAAAAACATCCT
>CAYLIZ010000045.1:0-11067 GCA_964383985.1 uncultured Alkaliphilus sp.
CGGTTTTAGCTATATATTGACAAAATATAGTATGTTTTATATAATTCATATAAAATAGATTATGATTTAACCCAATTTGCGAAGCAAATTGATGGTAGGTCAAACGCAACATTCGCATAGCTCATTTCTACGCTCGTGTTGCTCGCTTCGCTGTCCGTTTTGTCAATAACTCGCAGGGCTCGTTGGACAAAAAGGCAACTAGCACCGAATTTGCACGAACGAAGAGAGTAAGCAAATTTGTGTTGCGAGACTGCGAAAAATAATAATGAATATTTAGAAATTTTCAAATTATATAAAATAACATATTGTTAAAAGCTATGAAGAGGGTGGTACCACAGGAACACTCTTGTCCCTACGGTTTTATTTTGTATGGATGGGAGTTTTGTTTTTTAATAAATTAAAGTTAAGAATTGCAAGGAGGATTATTTTCGTGAAAAAATTAAGTTCGGATGAAATAAGAAAACGGTTTTTAGATTTTTTTGAATCAAAAGGGCATACGGTTCTGCCGAGTTTCCCTTTAGTACCGCAAAAAGACAAGAGCTTATTATTAATAAATTCCGGGATGGCTCCACTTAAATCATATTTTGCGGGATTGGAAAAGCCCCCAAACGTTAGGATGGCTACTAGTCAAAAATGTATCCGTACAGGCGATATTGAAAATGTCGGTAAAACGGCAAGGCATGCTACATTTTTCGAAATGTTAGGCAACTTTTCCTTTGGAGATTATTTTAAAGAAAAATCCATTGAATGGGGTTGGGAATTTGTAGTTGAACATTTAAATCTACCCGTTGATAAACTATGGGTTACTATATATTTAGAAGATGATGAGGCTTTTGAAATTTGGAATAAAAAAGTTGGGCTACCTAAAGAGAGAATTATTAGATTAGGGAAGGCTGATAATTTTTGGGAAATAGGCGTAGGCCCCTCCGGCCCGTGTTCTGAACTATATTTTGATCGTGGTGAAAAATATGGCTGTGGGCATGAAGACTGCAAGCCCGGATGTGAATGTGATAGGTATATCGAATTTTGGAATCATGTATTTTCCCAGTTTCATAGGGATGAGGACGGCAATTATACACCTCTCCCAAATCCTAATATAGATACGGGAATGGGCTTGGAAAGAATGGCTTGCGTTATGCAGGGAGTAGAATCTATTTTCGATATTGATATAATTAAACCTATATTAAATAGTGTATGTGAAATTACAAATGCAGAGTATAAAAAGGATGCAAAAACGGATATGTCTATTAGAATTATAACTGATCATATACGTTCTATATCTTTTATGATTGGAGATGGAATATTACCAAGTAATGAGGGTAGGGGCTATATTTTAAGAAGGCTACTTCGAAGAGCTGCACGACACGGTAAATTGTTGGGGGTGCATGGAGCATTTCTATATAGATTAGTTCATAAAGTTTGTAAAAATTATGAAGAAGTTTATAGTGAATTAATGGAAAAGAAAAATTATATTGAAAAAGTAGTTCAAGTTGAAGAAGAAAGATTTATGGAAACAATAGATCAGGGTATGGATATTTTAAATGGTTATATTGAAGAATTGTTAGATGCGAATAAAAAGGTATTAAGTGGATCTAATGCCTTTAAACTTTACGACACTTATGGCTTTCCATTGGATTTAACCAAAGAGATATTAGAGGAAAAGGGTTTGCGATTAAACGAAGAAAGTTTTGAAACAGAGATGGAAAAGCAAAGACAAAGAGCCCGTGAAGCGAGGATTGGGGCGGATGTTGAAGGTTGGGAGGAAGATGTTTTTTCTAAATTAGATAAAAACATTTATACAGACTTTAAAGGTTACGGCAAATTAGAACTAGAAGGTAAAGTGATAGCAATTATAAATAATGGTAGCATGGTAGATAAGGGTAATACTGATGATGAAGTGATTGTTATTTTAGATAAAACTGTTTTTTATGGCGAAAGTGGGGGACAAGTAGGTGATACCGGTATTTTATATAGTGAAACAGCAAGGGCAATAGTAGCAGATACTCAGGAAGGTCCACATGATCAAATTCATCATATTGTTAAAATTGAAGAAGGGGAGCTGAATGTAGGAGATACTGTTAAGGCCCAAGTAGATTCAAATTTTAGGAATAATACTGCTCGTAATCATACGGCCACGCATATATTGCATAAGGCCCTAAAACAAGTGCTGGGTGAACATGTTCAACAGGCAGGATCCCTTGTAGCCCCTGAAAGGTTAAGATTTGATTTTACCCATTTTGAAGGTTTAACAGATGAACAAATTTTAGCAATTGAAAAAATAGCTAATGAGCAAATTCTAAAAGGTTTAGATGTAACAGCTTTTGAAACTTCTATGGATGAAGCTGAAAGTATGGGTGCAGAAGCTCTATTTGGCGAAAAATATGGTGACCTAGTTAGGGTTGTTAAAATCGGAGATTATAGTACGGAATTGTGTGGTGGAACACATGTAAATAATAGTGGCGAAATAGGTATGCTAATTATACTAAGCGAAGGTGGAGTGGCTGCCGGGGTAAGAAGAATTGAAGCTATTACAGGCGTTGAGGCATGTAAGTATGTACAGAAAAACCGACAGACCATAATGCAAATAGCAGACACATTAAAAGCTCAAACCCAAAATGTACCTCAACGTGTAGACGAGCTAATCAATGAAATAAAGAATAAAGATAGAGAAATAAATAAACTTAAAAGCCGGCTGGCAAGTAGTTCCACTGATGACCTTTTAAATCAAGTACAATCCATTAACGGCGTAAATACAATTATTCAATCTATAGATAATCAGGAAATGAATGATTTAAGAAAAGTTGGGGATGTTTTAAAAGAAAAGTTAGATTCCGGAGTAATAATATTAGCATCTGATAAAGGCGGAAAAGTTAACTTTATTGCTACAGCTACAAAAGATGTCCTAGCCAAGGGAGTACATTGTGGTGATTTAATCAGAGAAGCTGCCAAAGTAACCGGAGGTGGAGGCGGGGGAAGACCCGATATGGCACAAGCGGGTGGGAAGAATCCCGATAAAATTAAGGATGCTTTATCTATTGCAAAGGAAATATTAGAAAAACAATTAAAAGAATAATTTGGAAGTTAGGGCATGGTTCCCCATGCTCTCATTTTTTTGCTGATGTACCACAATATTACTTAATATAAATAGTACAATATGATAAAATGGTATTAAATTAATAAGAAAGGAGTATAATTATGTCAGATAAAGATAATTTTACTATGGAGTTTGATTTAGATAAGGAAAAAGAAAAAAAAGCAAGAGACATAATCCTAAATGTATATAAAGCTTTGGAGGAAAAAGGATATAATCCTACAAATCAATTTATTGGGTATATTCTATCTGGAGATCCTACTTATATTACAAATCATAATAATGCCAGAACTTTAATAAGGCAAATTGAAAGGGATGAATTGCTGGAGGAGCTATTAAAAACGTATTTAAATAAAAAGTAGGTGGTTTAAAGTTGAACATAAGGACAATATATTTTATTTCAATATTAATTTTAATAATTATACTAACAACAGGTATAGGTTATGGATTAGAAGCACAGACACTCAATGATGGTGATGTTAGGGTAGTAATGGTTATAATTAATCGGGTAGACTTTAACGATTTAGAAAAGATGCCTTATGTAAGAAAATTAATAGATAAGAGTTCAATTGCTTTAATGAATACAAAGGCTGCCGGTAAGAATAGTGAATTTAAATCTTATGCTACTGTAGGATGGGGTACAAGGGCAGAGGCTTCGCATGTTACGTCTTTTTTTCATAATATTGATGCCAAAACCACCCCTATATATGAAAGACGCACCGGAAAAAAACTATTTGAAAGTGGTATTATTAATTTAGACATTAATAAATTGATTGTTCAAAATTTAAAAGGTGAATATGGAGCTACGCCCGGGATTTTAGGCCAGGTACTCAGTGAAAACGGATATAAAATTTCCTTAATAGGTAATGGGAACACGACTGATGTTCAGTTAACACCGGCCGGGTTAATAGCCATGGATTTAGATGGGCATATACATTCCGGGGATATAAGCAACAGATTGATTGAAAAGGATGATGCCAGGCCATTTGGATTGAAAACTAACTATAAATTATTGCTGGATAAGTTTAAAAAGGAATATTCCGGTTCAAATTTAATTGTAATTGAAACCGGGGATACCATGAGATTAGAAAGATACAAAGCAAATCTAAATCTAGAGGCATATGAAAAACACAAAATAAATATATTAAATGAGATAGATGTTTTTATTTCTGATATTGTCGAAAATTTTAATAAGGAAAATACTAAACTTATGATTGTTACCCCATATCCATCCGATGAGGCAGCAAGCAAAGGGGATAGATTAACTCCTCTTGTTATTTATGAAGGTAGTGATAGGGGACAGGTTCTCTATTCAAAAACTACTAGAAGGGATGGAATTGTAGGCAACGTGGATATCGGCCCAACTATCTTATCTTATTTTAATTTAACTACCGATAAAATGACAGGCAGAGTATTACAATCTATTTCGCAGCAAAATAATTTAGGTTATATACATAATTTAAATAAAAGGATAGTTAACATATCTACCCAAAGGTATAGAGTTCTATACAGTTTTGCTGTATACCAAATAATTACTTCTGTTTTAGCATTAGCTTTAATAATGTTAAAGAATACTTTGTCTGCTAAATGGTATAAATATATATCATTAGCTTTGATAGGAAATATGGTTGTTCCATTTACCTTGTTATTAATGCCCTTATTTGGTGTAACAAACATTATTATTACATATTTATTATTGTTGTCAATTACCATAGCTATAACATTTGTAATTTATTCAGTATCCGGAGGAAATTCATTAAATGTAATTTTATATACTATGACTTTATTAGTATTTGGATTATTACTTGATATTGTTAGCGGACAAAATTTAATTAAAAATTCTCTGCTGGGATACGATCCAATAATAGGTGCCAGATATTATGGGATAGGTAATGAATACGTGGGAATACTTATTGGGGCTGTTTTAGTACTTACTACTGTGTTAATGGAAAGATACTGCATAAATAAATATATACCAATAATATTTTATGGATTAGTCACTGTTATTATTGGATTTCCAAAATTAGGTGCTAATGTAGGTGGGACAATTACTGCAGTATTTGCTTTTTTATTTGTATCAATTAGACTATTGGGAAAAAAGGTTAATTTTAAGGGATTAATATATATATGTTTAGCTGTAATATTTGCGGTAGGATCAATGGCTTTAATTGATTTATTCATCATCGAAAATAAATCTCATTTGGCAGAGGCAATCAATCAAATTATTTTGAATGGCCCCTCTGCAATGTATCAAATTATAGTTAGAAAAATCTCTATGAATTTGAGGATTATGGGATCAACTATCTGGAGTAAGGTATTATTAAGTGCAATTGTTGTATTAGGTACACTTTTTTATAGACCCATTGGATGGATTAAAAAAATATCCGTAAAATATCCTAAATTAGCAATAGGTTGGAGTGGAATTATTATAGCCTGCATTATCGGTTTTGCAGTTAATGATTCCGGTATAGTGGTGGCAGCTACAAGTGTAATATTTTTAACATCGACAATATTATATTTAATAATTGAAGATTTGGATTATTAAAGCCGGGTTGTGTCCAGCTAAAATACATAATGTTAGGCCATTGTTTTACATAGTCCCGTATTATAAATTTGTTCACCTCTTTTAGTTATGCAAATATGTAATCTTGTGCCTGTTTATGTTTATTTCATTGGGGTGATTATATGGAAAAAAGAAAATTGGGAAACACGAATATAGAAGTTTCAAGGTTATGTTTTGGAAGTTTGACTATGGGCCCTCTACAAACAAATCAAAGCCCTAAAGAGGGTGGAGAATTATTATTATATGGCTTTGAGAGTGGAATTAATTTTATTGATACGGCAGAACTATACGAAACCTATAAACATATAGGACATGCATTAAAATATTGGGATAGGAGCAAAATAATAATTGTTACAAAATCTTATGCTTATTCTAGGAAAACTGCTGAAAATAGTTTGAAAAAGGCATTAAAGGAAATGAACACAGATTATGTGGATTTTTTTATGTTACATGAACAGGAAAGTGAACATACCATACGGGGACATTATGATGCTATAAAATATTTTTTGGAGATGAAAGAGAAGGGATATATTCGAGGTGTCGGATTATCTACTCATACGGTTGCGGCAGTAAAGGGGAGTTTGAAATATAAGGAGATAGAGGTTATACATCCAATAGTCAATATAAATGGATTAGGAATACAAGATGGGACAATAGAAGATATGCTTTCTGTACTTAATGATGCTCATAATTTGGGAAAGGGCATATATGGGATGAAACCTTTAGGCGGGGGTAATCTCTTAAAGGATTTTCAACAGTGTTTCGATTTTGTATTAAACCTTTCTGTCTTGGATTCCATTGCTGTCGGCATGCAAAGCAAGGAAGAAATAGATGTCAATGTAGCTATATTTGAAGGAAAAGAGATAAATAAATTGTCACTGGATAAAATTAAAGCTAAAGAAAGAAAATTGCTCATATCTAATTGGTGTGAAGGGTGTGGAATATGTATAGAGCATTGCGGTCAGAATGCACTTCAAATAGTTAACAATCAAGCTGTGGTAGATCATAGCAAATGTGTATTATGCGGTTATTGTTCTAAATATTGCCCGAATTTTTGTATAAAGGTAATTTAATTTGTTGTATTAGTTAATTTTTTATTAAATTTTGAATTTGCATATTTATAATATAATAATCGCAGGGGCAGACTCATGTGTCTGTCCATTATTAGAAAAGGGTGTGTATATGTGACAAGAATTATGGGTTTGGACGTAGGAGATAAAACTATAGGTGTAGCCTTGAGTGATCCTTTGGGATGGACTGCACAGGGTCTGGAAACTATACGAAGGATTGGAATAAAAAAGGATTTGCAAAGGCTTGGGGAAGTTATTGAAGAATATAACGTAAATAAAATTGTTGTGGGATTACCCAAAAATATGAATGGGTCAATAGGATTTCAAGGTAAAAAAGTATTACAGTTTAATAAAAAATTAGGTAAAAGATTTAATGATATTGAAATTATACAATGGGATGAGAGAATGACTACTATGGCAGCAGAAAGAACTTTAATAGAAGCAGATGTTAGTAGAAAAAAAAGAAAGAAGGTAATTGATAAAATAGCTGCCGTATATATTCTACAAGGGTATCTGGATAGCATATCATAGGAAGATTAGGGTTAAAGTGGTATCTTTTATATAGGTTTAGTATATAATACAACTATGATAATAGTGACCAAGGAAAGGAGTATATAATAATGGAGGAAAGAGGAGATATAATTACATTGATAGATGAGGAAGGACAGGAAGAAGATTTCGAAGTAATAATGACATTTGAATTAAAAGGTAATGAGTATGCAATTTTAGCATTAGCAGACCCGGACGAAGAATCGGATGCTTATGCATTTAAAATTGTATATGACAATGCTGGGAAGGATGAATATTCACTTATTTCTATTGAAGATGATGAGGAATATGAGGATGTAGCAGATGCATATGAAGCATTGATTGAAGAGGAAATGTAAAATCGATGTTATGAATTCTGAAATAAAAAAGCAGCTTTGCTGCTTTTTTTATATTTATTATCTTTAAATTACATGGTTGAATTTTTGGTATAAAATAATTAAAGAGAGCAAAAAAGTTGGATATGTAATAGTTGACAATCCAATAATCTTTTATTATACTATTACTTGAAAAACATTATTATTTGAGAAATGAAGGTGGAAAAATGGAAAACCTAGTTGACTCGCTAAAGAAAAAACTGAAGAGTGAAGGATATAAATTAACTCCTCAGCGAAGGGCCATATTAGACACCATTATTGAAAATCAAGGTAAACATTTGAATACTGAGGAAATCTATAATCTTGTGAAAGAAAAGTGTCCGGAAATCGGGCTGGCAACCGTGTATAGAACATTACAGTTATTGGATGACATGTCGATGATTTCCAGGTTAAATATAGATGACGGATGCATAAGATACGAATTAAATACAAATGAGAATGATCATCAGCACCATCACCTAATTTGTGAAATTTGCAATGATATAATAGAAGTAGAGCTTGATTTGTTGGGTTATTTAGAAGAGGAAATAGAAAAAAAATATAATTTTATCATTAAAGATCATAAAGTTAAATTTTTTGGCATCTGTTCTAAATGTCAGTAGTCTTGCGGAATTTCTGCAAGACTTTTCTATATATCGCTTTTATGTGTAATATATAATTTTTAATATTTAGGAAAAAATATATGGATATTATGGTATATAAAGAAATTATTTATTTTTATTTGATAGCATAAATTTCATATCAGGGGTATATGTGATAAAATATATTGGATTTAATAGGTGTGGATTATTAATATATTAATATTAGAACAAACAAATGAAGAAATAACAATGCAAAAGAAGGAGAGATAATATTGACTAAAGAAGCAACAAAGATTAAAATTATACCTCTGGGGGGATTGAGCGAAATTGGGAGGAATATGACCGCATTTGAATATAAGGACGAAATATTGATTATCGATTGTGGTCTGAGTTTCCCAGAGGATGATATGTTAGGAATTGATATAGTTATCCCGGATATAACATATTTAATCAGAAACAAAGAAAAGATAAAGGGAATAGTACTGACTCACGGACATGAAGACCATATAGGTGCACTCCCCTATGTTCTTAAAAAATTAAACGTTCCGGTATACGGTTCTAGGTTAACATTGGGGTTGGTAGAAATTAAGCTTAAGGAGCATAGGCTCGATACGGTGCATTTACAAAGGGTGGAGGCCGGTCAAACGATCAGGCTTGGTGAATTTAATGTAGAGTTTATTCGTATGAGCCATAGTATACCGGATTCTTGTGCTATAGCTGTACATACACCATTGGGTGTAATTTTTCATACGGGGGATTTTAAAGTGGATTATACGCCCATCGACGGACAGTTAACTGATCTGCATCGTATAGCGGAGTTAGGTCAAAAAGGTGTTTTAGTAATGATGGCGGACAGCACAAATGTAGAAAGACCGGGGGCGACAATGTCCGAAAGAAGTGTGGGAGAAACATTTGAAAGTATTTTTAGAAATACCGGACAGCGTATTATTGTTGCTACATTTGCCTCGAATGTCCATAGAATACAGCAGGTGTTAGATGCGGCATATAAATATGACAGAAAAGTGGTGGTATCCGGCAGAAGCATGGTGAATGTAATATCCGTTGCCGGTGAGTTAGGGGCTCTAAATGTAGTAGAAGATTTAATTATTGATGTAAATGAAATGGATAAATATGAGGATCATGAAATTCTGATTTTAACTACCGGAAGCCAAGGCGAATCTATGGCTGCTTTGTCAAGAATGGCCAGTTCAGAACATAAAAAATTAGATATTCAAGAAGGGGACCTGGTTGTTTTCTCAGCTACCCCAATTCCGGGAAATGAAAAATCTATTATACGTGTAATTAATCAATTATTTGAAAAGGGAGCTGAGGTTATTTATGAAAGTTTGGCCGAGGTTCATGTTTCCGGCCACGCCTGTCAGGAGGAGTTAAAGTTAATTCATATACTAGCGAAACCTAAATATTTCATACCGGTCCACGGAGAATATAGGCATTTGATGCAACACGGTAAGTTGGCTGAAAGTTTGGGTATGCCAAGGGGAAATATACTTATTGGCCAAAATGGTACTGTTTTTGAATTTGGAAAAGATTATGGAAAGATATGTGGTAGTGTGCAGGCAGGAAGGATATTAGTAGATGGATTGGGCGTTGGAGACGTGGGAAATATTGTACTTAGGGATCGTAAGCATTTAGCAGAGGATGGATTAATGATAGTAGTTGTTACTATTACCAAAGAAAATGGAAAAGTTGTAGCGGGGCCGGATATTATTTCGAGAGGATTTGTCTATGTAAGGGAATCTGAAGATTTAATGGATGAGGCTAGGGAAGTTGTGCGAGATGTTTTAGACGATTGTGAACAACAGAATATCAGGGAGTGGTCATTACTGAAAAGTTCTATCAGAGATAGTTTAAAAGGTTTTTTATATCAAAAGACAAAACGCAGGCCGATGATATTACCGATTATAATGGAAGTTTAAAAGTAAATAACAATGTTTGCTTAATATTAGAGGTGTTTAATCCATGTGGTAGCCTACAACGCTAACACTTCCATTTAAAATGTCGTATTATATGATTTTATAACAAACTATTTTTGAAATTAGCATAATAGGGGTATAATTGTTGAAATCTTACTATTTCCTCGGAAATTAATATTTTTAAATATAGGATATTAACCTATAGAAAAGGAGTTGTCTAGCTTGAGTAACATAAATTTGCCGTTTATAGAAGAATATATAAGAGGTATTTTACCGGCAAATAAAGGAATTTTAAGAGAAATAGAAATCTACGCGGATAAAAATCATATACCCATAGTTCATAAAGAGGTTGGGGTTTTACTGCAGATAATTACAAAATCCGTTAATGTAAAAAAGGTATTAGAAATAGGAACAGCTATTGCATATTCAACCTTATTATTTAGCGAAGCTATGGGAGAAGATGGATATATAACTACGATTGAAAGAAATGAAAAGATGATTTCTTTAGCTAAAGAAAATATAAAAAAGGCGGGTAAAACTAAAAATATTCAGTTAATAGAAGGCGACGCAACTATAGTTTTAAAACAGTTGAAAGATAAATATGATTTAATTTTTTTAGACGGTGCCAAGGGCCATTATAAATATTTTTTAGATGAAAGTATGAATTTACTTAATTCAGGTGGGATATTTGTTTCGGATAATATTCTATATAAAGGTATGATTGCTACGGATAAGTTGGTAGTGCGTAGGAAAAAGACCATTGTAAATAGAATGCGAGAGTACCTACGGTATATATGCAATCATCCACAGCTGGACACCAGTATTATACCGATAGGTGATGGATTGGCTATTAGTTATAAAATTTAATATAAAAATACACGTTCATACTAGTTTCGAATATGAAT